>CAZMEO010000051.1:11418-14306 GCA_964565315.1 uncultured Candidatus Moduliflexus sp.
TTCGCGCCGAGCATTTCGCGGGCGTGGTCGAGCGTGGTTTTGGTCAGGGTTTCGCCGCCGAGCATCCGGGCGATTTCTTCGACGCGGCTGTCGCCGGTCAATTCGCGGATGGAGGTGACGGTTCGCTCGTTGTCGGCGCGTTTTTCGACATGAAAATGCGTCTCGCCTTTGCTCGCAATCTGCGGCAGATGCGTGATGCAGACAACCTGATGCGCGTCACTGACCTGCTGGAGTTTTTTCCCGACGATTTCCGCGACTTTGCCGCCGATGCCGGTGTCAATTTCGTCGAAGACCATCACCGGCACGCGATCCGCCGCGCCAAGCAGCGTTTTCAGCGCAAGCATCACGCGCGAAATTTCGCCGCCGGATGCGATTTTGCTTAACGGCTTGAGCGGCTCGCCGAGGTTCGGCGCGATCAAAAATTCAATGTTATCCGTTCCTTTTGCCGTGAACGGGTTTGTCTCAGTTCCGGCGGACGCAAAATCCACGCTGAAGCGCGTTTTGTCCATGCTCAACATGGCAAGTTCGCGCATGACTTCCATCTCAAACTGTTTGGCGGCGGTTTTGCGCTCATCGGAAAGCCGTTGCGAAAGCTGCCGCAATTCAGCGCGAAGCTTTTTATATTCGGTTTCCAACTCCGTCTGGCGCGTTTCGCGGGCGTCGAAATTCGCCAATTCCTGGCTGATTTCGTCGTCATACGCTAAAATTTCCTCAATCGAGTTGCCGTATTTCCGCTTCAGCGCGTTGATGTCGTCAATCCGTTTTTCGACTTCATCGAGGCGGAATTCGTCATATTCAACAGATTGCGCATAATCGCGCATGGCATACGCCACGTCTTCAAGCTGATATTGAATGGATTCGCAGGTTTTGACATGTGGCTCAAGGGTGTCGTCTATTTTGACTAAGTCTTCGAGCTTGCTGAGCATCTTGCCGAGTTGCTCCAGCACCGCGCCATGATCGCCGTAGAGCGTTTCATAAATCGCGCTCGCGCCGTTTGCCAATTGTTCCGAGCCCGCCAGAATTTTGCGCTCATGCAGCAGCGCCTCGTCTTCGCCCGCCTTCAGTTCGGCTTTTTGAATCTCTTCATGCTGAAAGCGAATCAAATCAAGATGCTGCATCCGCTCTCGCGAATGGTCGCGCAGTTCCTTCAATTCGCGCTCGACTTTTTTGAAACGGCGATACGCGGCGGCGACTTCTTCGCGCAGCGGCATGAGCTTGCCGTATAAATCGAGCAATTCGACGTGATAATCGGGGTTGAGAATGGATTGATGCTCATGCTGGCCGTGAATATCCACCAGCAATTCCCCCAATTCCGTTGCCATGACGTTCGTCGCCGGGTGGCCGTTGATTAAAATCCGGTTGCGCCCGTTGCGGCTGACTTCGCGGCGGATGAGCAATTCGGCGTCGCCCTCTTCTGTTTCGAGAAAGCCATATTCGGCGGCTTTCGCTTTCACCGCGTCAAGATGCGTGATGGAAAAGATCGTTTCCACCACCGATTTGTCCATCCCGGCGCGGATAAATTCCGCCGAGGCGCGTCCGCCGAGCGCAATCATCAGCGCATCGACCATAATGGATTTGCCCGCGCCGGTTTCGCCGGTGACGATGTTTAAGCCGTTGGAAAACTGAATGTGCAGTTTATCAATAATCGCAAAATTTTCGATGTAAATTTCCGAAAGCACTGAAAAAATCACGCGGCGCGAGGAAAAGGCGACGATTCGGATATTCGGCTTTCGCTCGTCCGCGTCCTATCGCGATGGATGACAACCAATCCTGTCAGAGGGGAAACCCTGGCAGGGTTCTGGCGGGTATCATATTTTCTCTAACTGTTCTCGAATGGCGCGCTCCACTTTTTGGGAGAGCGCCTCATATTCGAGCGTTTCAGGATACATTGGCGGCAGGAACGTCACGCGAATCGGCTGCCCGAATTTCGGCATTTTTTGGCCGATGGGCATGGCCTCATACGCGCCTTGCAGAGCAACCGGCACCACTGGGACGTTCAATTCGCGGCTCAGGATCGCAAAGGTCTTTTTGAACTCGGCCAGCGCTCCATCGCGAGTGCGCGAACCTTCCGGGAAAATAATCACATTATTCCCGCGCCGCAGCACCTCCGCCATTTTTTGCAGCGACAATTTTAACTCGCGATTCATATCCATGATAATGATGTTATTTTTCGCCGCGAACAGTTGCTGCCAACGTTTGCGGAAATGCTGCTCATCCGCGTAAAAATAGGTGCGTTTCAGGAGCGGTGTGCTCAAAAAGCTGCCGATCAACATGCCGTCAAGATAGCTCTGGTGATTAGCGGCAAAAATCATCGGCGAATTCGGCAGTTGTTCGAGGCCGGTGACGCTCAGGCGGAAAGAGCGGCGCAGACCGAATTTCAGGACAGGCGCGCTGACGGGCAGCATGGCGCTCGACGGCAGGTCGAACGACACATTTTCATGCAAAAGCTGATGCCAGTTGACGCTGTCTTCCGCCATTTTGATTTTCTTTTCCCGCACATATTCCGCGATTTTGCCGACCGTCACGTGCTGAAGCATCTCGTCATCTTGCAGCACGACGCCGAACGTGGTTTCCAAAAACGTCATCAAGCTGACTTTATCGAGCGAATCCATCCCAAGATCAATTTCCAAATGGTCTTCAGGATGCGCCGTTTTGCCGGTCTGATCTTTGATAAACGCCGCAATCTTCGCGTATTCGGGATAATCCGGCACAGTTTCATGCGGGCGTTCTTTGGTCGCATGTTGTTTGATGAATTCGGGCAATTGAAAGCGCCTGATCTTGCCTAAGCGCGTTTTCGGGAGTTCGGTTTTGACCAGTGTGAAACTCGTAATTTTTTTCGCAGGCGATGCGCTGCGATTATAGGGGTCGAGCACGTCCCAGCGGATATG
>CAZMEO010000051.1:14406-16711 GCA_964565315.1 uncultured Candidatus Moduliflexus sp.
ATCGGAATGATAATCGAGCCGAGCAGCGGATAGACATGATGCAGCGGCAGAAAGACTAAGGCGCGATGCCAGGCTTCGTAAATCGGGGAATCTTTCGAGACGCCGTCCGCGTTCGCCTGCAAATTATCGAACGACAGCATCGCGCCCTTCGGATTGCCGGTCGTGCCTGACGTATAAATAATCAGCGCCGTGTCGTTGCTGTCGCGCTCGAAATAGGGAAGGGAATCGCCCCGTTCCTTTGGGGCGGGGGTGAGGTTCATGTCCTCGAACACCAGCACGTTCGGCACGTAAGACACCGATTTGAGCGCTTCGCGAAGTTCGCCTTCTTTTTCTTTCGAACAAAAGATGATTTCCGGCGTGCAGTCGTTCAGCATGTAGGCGACTTCATCCGCCGTCGCCATAAAATCAAGCGGAATCGCGGTACAGCGATTGTTCCAGGCCGCATACAGCGCATACACCCATTCGAACCGATTTTCCGAATAAATCGCCGCTTTCACGCACGGCGCAGTTTGAAAAAACGCGGCATAGCTCTGAATGTTTTCAATCAATTGCGCGTACGATATGGTCTGTTGTTTGAGGATTAAGGCGGGTTTATCATGATATTCCAGGTAGCGCATCGGTCTCCTCCTATTATCCGGTTTCTATAGAGAACCTCACAGGTTTGAGAAACCTGTCAAGTCCGGTCGTAGTGGCTGCAACAATCATTTTGGCGCGGTGTCAGTTTGTCAAGAGAACAGGTCAGGATGATGCGGAAAATTGCAGGTGTTTGTCGTCAGTCAATAAGGTGGTCATTTCTTCCGATTTAATCGGCTTGCTGAAGAAGAACCCCTGAATTTCATCGCAATCATGCCGCCGCATGAATTCCAATTGCACTTCATTTTCAATCCCTTCGGCCAGCACTTTCATGTTCAGGCTGTGGGCTAAGGAAAAAATCGCTTTCGCAATCGCCACGTCATCATGCCGGTCTGGAATATCTTTCACAAAGGATTTGTCTATTTTAATTTCGTCTAATGGAAAACATTTCAGGTAATTCAGCGATGAATAGCCTGTGCCGAAATCGTCAATTGACAGGCGAATCCCCAATTCCCGCAGCCGGCACATGATTTCGACGGCATGGCCGACATCTTTCATGACGGTGCTTTCCGTGATTTCTAAGCGGAGATATTGCGGCGACAGGCCGGTTTCTTGCAACACTTCCGCCACTAATATGACCAAATGGTCGTTTTGAAATTGTTTTGCCGAGAGATTGATCGCAATGGATAAGTCTCGAAAACCGGCCTCATGCCAGATTTTGGTCTGCCAGCATGCCTGGCGCAGCACCCATTCGCCTAACGGCACGATCAGGCCGCTTTCTTCGGCAAATGGAATAAATTTATCAGGCGACACCAATTCGTCCTGACGCTGCCAGCGCACTAAGGCTTCCGTGCCGACAATTTTTCCGCTTTTCATATCTAACTGCGGCTGATAATAGACGCGCAATTCGTCGCATGCCAAGGCATTATACAAATCTCGTTCCAGTTCCATCCGCTCCATCAGCACGTCCTGCATCGGCTTGGTATAGAGCATGTAGGTGTTTCGGCCTTGCTCTTTGGCGCGATGTCTGGCGATATCTGCGTTTTTTTCCAACGTTGCCACGTCGTGCCCGTCCGCGGGATAGAGCGTCAGGCCGATGCTGGCGCTCGACATGATTTGATGCCCTTTGATGAAAAACGGCTCGGAAAAGGATTGCAGAATGCGCTGAGCAACTTCGATGGCGTTTTGACCATCGTGTTTCATTTCCGGCAGGATAATCATGAATTCGTCGCCTGCAAGCCTGGCAATAGTATCTTCGGCGCGGCAGCATTTTTTCAGGCGTCCCGCGAATTCTTGCAGCAACAGGTCGCCGACGGCATAACCTAACGATCCGTTGACGGTCTTGAAATTATCCAAATCCAGAAAGATCACGCCGACATGATGATGATGGCGCTGCGCCTGCGTGAGCGCCATTTCTAAATGGTCGCGAAACAAATAGCGGTTCGGCAGGCCGGTCAATGCGTCGTAATTGGCCTGATACGCGACTTGCCGCTGGCTGTGTTTCAAGTCGGTCAAGTCGTGAAACACGCCGAGATAATTCGATACGTTACCGCGTTCGTCATGAATCGCGCTGATTTTCAGCCAGGCCGGGAACGCTTCGCCATTTTTGCGACGATTCCAGATTTCCCCTTCCCAGTAGCCGTTTTTCCGCAACGCATCCCATAAGTTCTTAAAAAAGACACGATCATGAATCCCGGAATTCAACATGCGCGGGTTTTTTCCTAAGCATTCT
>CAZMEO010000052.1:0-1094 GCA_964565315.1 uncultured Candidatus Moduliflexus sp.
ATCTCCGCCTGATCCTCCGCGTAATAATTCGGCAGCGACACGCTTGTCATTCCTTTTTGGACGCGATAGAGATTCGCAGTCAGCATTTCGCCTTTGATGCGGTAATCGTCGGCCTGTTCGATGTCGCGCTGGTTCGCGGCCAAATGCTCGCGTTTTTTCTGGATTTTCGCAGCGCGATGCGAAAGAGCGCTCAACAGCGATGTTTTCAGCGAATCGAATTGCTGCCGTCCGGCGACCTGCTGATAATACGCTTCCGCCGCCGCGCTCATGGAATCGAAGGCGCAAATTTTCCGGTTCGGCTCGCGCGAAAATTGTTCTAACAACAGGGCGGAGAGGATCACCGGCGCGTCTTCGCCATTCTCTTTCGCCTCAACAATAAGCGTCGGCTGATACGCGCCATTCCTGGCAATCTCGGCGATTCGGTCAAGACGCATCCAACGCGCCGCATCATCGTCGCTGTCGTTTCCGGCGATCTCTTTGGCAATCAACGGACTGATCCCCTGAATATGCTCGATCAACATTTTCCAGAGCGGCGCGGCGGCGCGGCTGCTCAGAATGCGCTCGAATTGTTGGCGCGAAATGTCGGTCAGCGCGATTTTGTCCTGCGTCGGCGGCGGCACATACGCCGCGCCCGGCGCAAGGCGGCGATACGAGCTTTGTTCCGCCGTGACGTGGCGGGCGCTGTCGAGTATTTTGCCGCTTTCCTGTTGCACGAGAATCAGGTTGCTGTATCGCCCCATGATTTCAAGAATCAACTGGAATCGGAGCGGCTGGCCGTCAATGTCGCGCCGCGCAATGTCGAACGTCACGATGCGTTCGAGCGGCGGTTTCGAAATCCGCAGAATTTCGCCGCCTTTGATATGGCAGAGCAAGAATTTCGCGAACGCGAGCGCCTGATTGTCCGGCTTCTGCTGCGTGAGGAAGCAATATTGATAGCGCGAATCCACCGAAATCGCGAGCCGCTGCTCGCGGCCTTGCGTCCAGAGGACGAACACCAGCGTGAATTCGTCCGGTTGCAGGATGTTATTGATTTTCGACGGGCAAATCCGCGCCGCGAGTTCCTGCGTGATGGCGTTGAGAATAAAGGTATCCAT
>CAZMEO010000052.1:1194-4956 GCA_964565315.1 uncultured Candidatus Moduliflexus sp.
AACAAAAGCTCAGGAAGCCGAAACTTCCTGAGCTTGAAAAGCGAGTCTTATGCTTTGCCAGCAGAGCCAAGCACGTCTTTGATTTTATGACGAACAAGTTCTTTCACAGCGCTGCGGCCTGGGCCGAGGTATTTGCGCGGATCGAATTCGCCCGGAGCCGTCGCGAAAACTTCGCGGATGGTCGCGGTCAACACGAGACGCAGGTCGGTATCAATGTTGATTTTGCAGACCGCAGAGCGGGCGGCTTCGCGGAGCATTTCCTCTGGAACGCCTTTCGCGCCCGGCAGATTGCCGCCGTATTTGTTGCATTTTTCGACATATTCCTGCGGCACGGATGACGAACCGTGCAACACAATCGGGAAGCCCGGAATCATCTTTTCAATGCGATGCAGACGGTCGAAATCGAGTTTCGCTTCACCTTTGAATTTGTACGCGCCATGGCTTGTGCCAATCGCAATCGCGAGCGAATCCACGTTCGTTTTCTGCACGAATTCAGCGACTTCTTCCGGGTTGGTGTAGATCGCGTCTTTTTCGGATACGTTCACGGCGTCTTCAATTCCAGCTAACTTGCCAAGTTCGGCTTCGACGACCACGCCTTTATCATGGGCATATTCCACGACTTTTTTCGTGATTTCGATATTTTTTGCGAATGGATGTTTCGAGGCGTCGATCATGACGGACGTGAAGCCGTCATCAACGCAGGCTTTGCACATCTCGAACGAATCGCCATGATCGAGATGCAGCACAATCGGAATATTCGAGGTCGCGACGGCGGCTTCGACTAATTTCACGAGATAGGTCGGGTTGGCGTATTTTCTTGCGCCTTCTGACACTTGCAGAATCAGCGGCGATTTTTCTTCGTTGCCAGCTTCTACGATAGCCTGGAGCAACTCCATGTTATTCACATTAAAGCCGCCGATGGCATAGCCTTCTTTATAGGCTTTTTCAAACAGTGCTTTACTATTTACTAATGGCATGACTTCTCCTCCAACTTTTTAACGTTTGATGTCTTTTTCTGTGAATACGAATGATTCATCGCTGAATCGTTAAGAAAAATAGGACGGGACTGTCAAGAAAAATTTCGTAGAAGTCAATGAAATGCAAGTTGTCAGACACTTGCGAAGTGTCTGACAACTCAGACGGAAATTATGAATTGACCTGTTCAACAAGCGCGACATCGCGAACCGCGAACGCATTGGCATCCAGCGAAGCATCCGCGTCAATGGCGTAGCTTTTAGCGCGAATGGCGGCCATCACATCGCCGAGCGTGGCTTTTACAATCTCCAGCGTGTCGGGATGCGCGACAAGCGTGAGGCGCTCGATTTCGCGGGAAATCGAAAGTTCGTGTTCGGTTTTGTATTTGCGCAGTTCCGTGATACAGGCGACCGCCACGTCGAAACTTTCGGCGGAACGCGGCGCGTCTATCCCTTGAAAATCGGCGTCGCCCGGCCAGGGGGCTTTATGAATCGAAACGTGGCCGGTTTCTTTGGCAAACGCCCACGACCAGATTTCTTCGGTGATATACGGCATCATCGGGGCAAAGAGCCGCAGCAGCACGTTCAAGCCGAGCCGCAATCCGGCGACAGCGGACGCCTGCGCCGCCGCGCTGATGTTCTCGCCGCCGCGCGCCCGATTTTTGGCGAGTTCAAGATAATTATCCGTGAAATTCTGCCAGAAAAAGCGTTCCGTTGCGGAAAGCGCGGACGCGAAATCGAATTCTTCCATCGCGGCGGTCGCTTCTTTGACCAACTGCGCGAGCTTCTGCGCAAACGCCTTATCGAGTTCTTCCGTAATCGGCGCGACGTCGGCGCTATTCGCCAGCACGAATTTTCCGGCATTAAAGAGCTTGGTGACGAGCCGCTTGCCGATTTTCAAGATGCTCGGATCAAACGCCGTATCCGTGCCGAGCCGCGCATTCGCCGCCCAGTAGCGCACGCCGTCGGAGGTATAATCTTCGACGAACTGCATCGGCGTCACGACGTTCCCCTTGCTTTTCGACATCTTTTTGCGATCCGGGTCGAGAATCCAGCCGGAGAGGATGACATGTTTCCAGGGAATCGTGTTTTCATGCAACATGGCTTTCGCAATCGTGTAAAACGCCCAGGTGCGGATGATGTCGTGCGCTTGCGGGCGAATGTCCATCGGAAATAATTTGTGATGGCGGTTGAGATTCTTTTCCCAGTGCGAGCCGACTTGCGGCGAAAGCGAACTGGTGAACCAGGTGTCGAACACGTCTGGCTCGCCGGTGAATCCGCCAGGTACATTACGCTGCTCAGGCGAGTAAGACGGCGGCACGTCGCTCATCGGGTCCATGGGCAACTGCGAACGGTCAGCGAGAATCGGATGGTCGTAATCCGGCATCCCGTCGGCTTTGACCGGATACCAGACCGGGAACGAGACGCCAAAATAGCGCTGGCGGCTGATGCACCAGTCGAATTGCAGGTTTTCCGTCCAGTTCAGGTAACGCAGCCGCATGTGATCCGGATGCCACTGAATCTGGTTGCCTTTGTCCATCAGCATCTCTTTTTTATCCATCAAACGCACGAACCATTGCCGCGTCGGGATAAATTCCAGAGGCTGCTCCCCTTTCTCATAGAATTTGACATCGTGCGTCAAGGGCTGTGGTTCGCCTTGCAGCGGAGCGCCTTCCGTGCCGGGGGCTGCGCCGTTCGGATCGCGCAGCAGTTCTTCCATGACCTTTTTCGCGGCTTTCGGCGATTTGCCGACAAGCTGGGCGTAATAGGCGTTCGCGGCGTCGGGATTCAGGCTTTCCCAGCCGGGAGCACCGAACGTCACCGGGAGCAGATGCCCGTTCAGGCCGATAATCTGGCGCAGCGCTAACCCCTGTTCTTTCCACCACTTCACGTCGGTCTGGTCGCCGAAGGTGCAGACCATCAAAATGCCTGTCCCTTTTTCCGGCTCAGCGAGTTCGCTGGGGAAAATCGGCACGGGAACGCGGAAGAGCGGCGTGATGGCACGTTTGCCGAACAAATCTTTGTAGCGGCTGTCATCAGGGTGTGCGGTGACGGCAACGCAGGCGGCAAGGAGTTCGGGGCGCGTCGTAGCAATCGTAAATTGCCGACTTTGGCCTTCGACGCCAAACGCCACGCGATAAAACGCGCCAGTCACCGGACGATCTTCTAATTCCGCCTGCGCAACGGCGGTTTGAAAATTCACGTCCCACATCGTCGGGGATTCGTGATGATAAATATGCCCTTTTTCATACAAATCGAGAAAGCTGAGTTGCGCGAGATGGCGGCAATGGTCGTCAATCGTGGCGTATTGCTCTTGCCAATCCACCGACAGGCCGATGCGCCGCCAGAGTTCCATGAACGCTTTTTCGTCCTCTTTCGTCAGTTTCAGGCAGAGTTCGATAAAATTTTTGCGGGAAAGCTCAAGCGCGTGATGTTCGCGGGCTTTCGCGCCTGCGTGTTCGCGCTCAAAATTTTCGATGTATGGGACTTTCGGGTTGCAGGTGACATGGAAATAGTTTTGCACGCGGCGTTCGGTCGGGAGGCCGTTGTCGTCCCACCCCATCGGATAGAAAATATTCATGCCCAACATCCGTTTGTAGCGGACAATCACGTCGGTATGCGTGTAGCTGAAAATATGCCCCATGTGGAGCGAACCGGAGACGGTCGGCGGCGGCGTATCCACGACAAAGGTTTGTTCGCGAGGCACGGCAGCGTTATAACGATAAATCTGCTGTTCCTGCCAAAAACGATCCCAGCGCTGTTCGGCTTCGGGGGCGTCAAAATGTTT
>CAZMEO010000052.1:5056-7949 GCA_964565315.1 uncultured Candidatus Moduliflexus sp.
CTTTCGGCGCGGGCTTTGCGGGCGGAGCGACTTTCGGCGCTGGAATTTCTTCTTCCACTGCTTCCATTTCTTCAATCAGCGCTTCTTCTTCGGCAGGCTCTTCGATTTCCTCTTCGACAACCGGTTCTTCTTGCGCTTCAGGCGTCGGAGCGACTAACCGGGCAGGCGCTTCTTCAACCGCTTCCATCTCTTCTTCTACCAGTTCTTCTTCAACGTCTTCTTCTTCTTCTGCTAGCACTTCATCTTCAGAAATCGAGAAATCGCCCGCATCTCCCATCCCATCGCTAAGATCAAAGACTTCGCCTTCTTCCAGAATTTCGCTCTCCACGACCATGTCGGCTTCTTCGGAATCTTCGTCGAATTCGTATTCTTCCTGCACGACCGGCGGTTCTTCGACCACTTTGGCTTTCGGCGGCGCAGCGGCGGCTTCTTTGGCAGCCTGCGCCTGTTTGGCCTGTTCGGCAAGGATTTGCTGGACTTTGGCGAGAATATCGCCGGATTTAGCCGGTTTGCTTAAAATGGCTTTTTCGCCCACCATTTTGATGCCGCGTTCTTTATCGAACGCTTCATATTTTCCGGCCAGCAGAATGACAGGCAGATTTTTGAGATTTGGATTTTTTTTCAGCGTTTCGCAGACCTGATAGCCGTCCACTTCCGGCATCATCGCGTCAATCAGCGCGATGTCCGGGCGTTTTTGTTTGACGGAATCCAACGCTTCCGCCCCGGACCCCACAGAAATAACATCGTACCCTTCGCGTGACAGCACCATTTCGAACATGCGCCGCGAAGCAATTTGATCATCAGCAATCAGCACTTTTTGCGCCATGATACGTTCTCCTTTCATGCAACGGACGCGAGCGGCGATTCCGTCTGGGCGTTCAATTCCCCGGCGAGGATGTCCCATTCATACTCTCTGACGAAATCTTCGATGGCTAAGAGCAGCACCAATTCAGCCTCTCGCATGGATATGCCTGCAAAATAGCGGCGAGGAAGCGTTGACACCAGCGCCGGATATTCGTAATACTGGATCAGCGGCTGCATTTGCAGCACTTTGTCAGTCAACAGCCCGAATAGCCGGTTTCGAATGGCGACCACGAGCATGCTTTTCGTTCCCCGCTCTTGTTCAAGGTCATCGGTTCCCGCCTCTTGCATCCGCGTTGCTGCGGGAGTTTCCAATCCGAAAAATTCGCGCACGTCAATCACGCATAGCAATTGGCCGCGATAATTCCATTTTCCTCGAATAATCGGCACAGGAGAATACCAGGGCATCAACTCGCCCGGCTGAATGCGCACGATTTCCACGAGAGAATCGAGGTTGAACGCGAATTTTTCGCCACACAATTCGAAACAGAGTAACTGTACTCCACTTTCTTCCATATAGCAAGCAAAAAGTAGCAAAGATCAGGTTTTTTTACAAAAACCGCCTTCGCCATCTCAGACATTTCGCGTGAATCTGACCAATTTTAGCGCTTTCCCAGCACGCATTCGATAATTTCATCCGCCACTCGCGCCAGCGGCGCGATCACATCCACGCAGCCGGACTCGATTGCCATGCGTGGCATTCCAAACACGAGCGACGACTCTTCATCTTGCGCAATCGTGCGGCCTTTTGCGTCTTTGACGGCATTCATGCCGACCGTGCCGTCATCCCCCATGCCAGTCAGCAGCACGCCGATGGTTTGGCTGCCGAAAACGGACGCCGCCGACTGCATCAGCATATCCACTGACGGACACGGTTCTGACGGGCGTTTCGGGCCATCTAACAACGCAAGCGTGCGGTCTGCCAGAATTTTGAGATGATGCCCGCCTGGCGCAATATAGACCATGCCTTTGCGGATTTTCATGCCTGAGCAGGCTTCGACAACCTCTAACGAAATCCGGCTGTTCAACAGTTCCGCGAGTTTTCCGGTAAACTTTTGCGGCATGTGCTGCGCCACCAAAATCGGCGCTTCGAAATTGACCGGAAACCTCGGCAGCACGTCATTCAAGGCTTGCGGCCCGCCGGTGGAACAGCCGATAATGACCACTTTGTCATATTTATACACATTCCCGGAATAGTTCGACAGGACGTATTTGAAGATCGCGCCTTCCACATCAATATCGTCGTCATTCGCAGCGCGGGCGCTTTTTTTCGACAGGGTAATCGGGGTGGTGCGATGGCGTTTGACGCTGCGGACAACGCGGATTTTTGAGGCAAGCTTGATTTTCGAGGTGATTTCTCCGGCCAATTCGGTAATATCCGGGGAGACGACGCCGGACGGTTTATAGACGAAATCAATCGCGCCGGAATCAAGCGCTTTGAGGGTCGTTTCAGCGCCCGCCTGCGTCAGCGAACTGATCATCACAATCGGCGTCGGCATAGCGCTCATAATCTGTTCGACCGCCTTCAAGCCATCCATGTGCGGCATGTTCACGTCCATCGTGATCACGTCCGGGCGCAGGCTTTCGGTTTTGCGCACCGCTTCATAGCCATGTGAGGCCGTGCCGACCACTTCAAGCTCAGGATCGGCGTTGATCAATTCGCTCAGCAACCGGAGCATGAGCGCGGAATCATCCACCACCAGCACCCGTATCATGACGCTCACTCGACCTCTTGCCGCTGTTCCGCCATCAGCTTTCGAATGCTATTCAGCAGAGTTTCTTCATCTACCGGTTTGACAATATAGTCGTCCGCGCCAAGTTCGATGGCTTTGTTCTGGTGTTTTTCGCCTGCGCGGGAGGTCATGACCACAATCGGCATCTGCTGCATCTCCTGATTGCCTTTGACCTCCGCAATCAGTTCATAGCCATGCATGCGCGGCATTTCCAGATCGGTAATCAATAAGGTATAGGGCTTGTTGCTCAGCTTTTCCATCGCCTCGACGCCATCTACGGCGACATCCACTTTATAGCC
>CAZMEO010000052.1:8049-16213 GCA_964565315.1 uncultured Candidatus Moduliflexus sp.
AGCGGCTTGATCACGATGGTTTCCTGGCCGATCAATTCGTCAACGACCAGCGCAAGCGAATGCTCGGCGGAACGGACGATCACAATCGGCACGTATTGCTGCGCTCCGCCAGCGCCGTTCGCGCTTGAGGGATATTGCAAAATCCGGTTTAAGCGCCGGATTGGAAGCACTTGATCGCGCAATTTGATGACCTCTTGCTTGCCGATATTGTGGATATGATAGAGCGGGATGCGGGCGGTTTCTTCGACCGAGGTCAGCGAAATGGCAAATTCCTGATCGCCGCATTTGACAAGCAGCGCGGCATAAATGACGAGCGTCAGCGGCAGTTTGATGGAAAAGCGCGTCCCTTTGCCCAATTCGGTTTTGATTTCAATCGTGCCGCCGAGTTTGGAGATGTTCGTTTTGACGACATCCATGCCGACGCCGCGCCCGGAAATCGCATTGACCACCTTTTTCGTCGAAAAGCCCGGCGCAAAAATAAACTTGATCGCGTCGTCATCCGACATGCGTTCGATTTCTGCCATCGAGCGCAGCCCTTTTTCCGCAATGGTTTCGCGCACGCGCTGCACGTCGATGCCGTTGCCGTCGTCGATGATTTCGATAATGATGTTATCGCCCTCTTTGAAGGCGTTCAGGTTAATTGTGCCTTCAGCCGGTTTGCCTTTCGCCTGCCGCGCTTCTGGCAGTTCGATGCCGTGCGACACGGAATTCCGCACAAGGTGCATGAGCGGATCGGAAATTTCGTTGATGACCGTTTTATCGAGCTTGGCATCTTCGCCCGATAATTTCAACGCGACCTGCTTGTTTTCTTCTTTCGAGGCATCGCGGACTAAACGGTGGAAACGGCTGAATAGCTGACCGACCGGCACCATGCGGATATTCGTGATTTCTTCTTGCAGATCGTTCGTAATTCGGCGGATTTGCGACGATTCTTCTTCGAACTGCTCGAAAAAATCGGTCAATTCGTTCATGATTTCCGAAATATCCGAGCCGATTTCCATGAGGCTGCGGGAGAGAATATTGAAATCGTCGTATTGATCGAATTCGAGATCGAAAAATCCTTCCAGCAATTCCGACGCGGACTGCGTCTCATGGAATTCGCCGGGTTCGCTCTCTTTGCGCGGCATGACGTTGCTGCCGACTTTGCCGAATTCGTATTTTTCTTTGAAATCACGAATGACCTTTAGCAGGCGTTCCTGGCTGAAATTCAGTTCGGAACTGATTTTGCTGACATAGGCGATGCGCTGGTCGAGTCTGGTGCGGTTAATGACCAATTCGCCGACCAGATTCATCAACAGATTCAAGCCTTCGACGCCGACTTTAATAATTTTCTGATCACTGGCAGAAACAAGCGACCGTTCGGCCTCGTCCGGTTTCGCGGCATCAACGCGACGCGGCGGCTGCGCTTTTTTAGGCGCTTCTGTAGGCGGCGTCTTTTCTACAACAGGCGCGGGAGCGGGTTTCGCAGGTTTCGGTTTTTCGACCGGCGGCGGAGGAGGAACTTCAAACTCCTCTTCTTCTTCAGGCAGAATCTCGGACAACCCTTCCAGATCAAGGTCTTCGGGAAGTTCCAATTCCTCTTCGGGTTCTGGCTCTTCTTTCGGCGGCTCAGGGGCTTTGGTTCTTGGGGCAGCCGGTTTCGCTTTGCCCTCGCTCAAATATTCCGCATACAGATCGTCGAACATCGCGAGGATGCCGTCATCCTCCGGCTGGCCTTTGGGGATGTTTTCGACCTGAAGCGTCAGCGTATCAACCGATTGGAGCAGCAGATCGACGACCGTCTCTGACAGTTCCAAATCCCGGCTGCGAATCTTCCCCAGCAAATCCTCCATTTTGTGCGCTAATTTGCTGATGACGTTGAAGCCTAACATCGCAGCCGAGCCTTTGATGGTGTGGGCGGAACGAAAAATTTCGTCCACCACGCTCAGGTCTTCGCTGTTTTCTTCTAAAGAAAGGAGGCCGTCATTCAGGATTTGCAGGTGTTCGCTGGCTTCGACCAGGAAAAAATCAACGATGTCGGAACGATTAAACCCTTCACTCATGGGCAATTATTTTTCGACAATGCCGAAATCCTCTTCCGTAATCAATTCGACCTCATCATCGTCATCTCCAGCACCGCCGCCGAACATGGCACGCAACTTCGCGGTGTCTTCCTGCGGAGGTTGCTGCACCGGAGAGATCATCGCGGTGGGCGGCTGCTGCGCTTTCGCCTCAATCTGCTGTGGTTTCGGCTGCGGCCTGGGTTGAGGTTTTGGCTGAGGCTGTGGTTGTGCCTGCGGTTGCGGCGCAGACGCCAGCGGTTTGGGTTTGGCGGTTTCTACGCGTCCGCTCCCCTCCGCAATTTTGAAATTGCCGATGGCGGCAACCAGACGGTCAGACAACATCGCCAACTGCTGAATCGTTTTGGTGGTTTTGCGCACGCCTTCGCCGTGCGAGAGCGTAATATCGGAAATCGTTTCCATCGAGCGCACCACGCCATCAGTGCCACGCGCCTGCTGTTTCGCGGCTAACGAGATTTCTTGAATCAAATTCGCCACCTGATCAACGCTTTTGTCAATTTCTTTCAGCGACGATCCGGCAATATCCGCGAGGCGCGTCCCTTCTTCCACTTCTCGCGTCCCTTCTTCCATCGTGCGCACGGCCTCATTCGTTTCCGCCTGAATGCCTTTGATCAAATCGGCAATGTCTTTCGTCGCCTTACTGGAACGTTCCGCCAGTTTCCGCACTTCCTCCGCAACGACGCCGAACCCGCGCCCATGCTCACCGGCGCGCGCTGCTTCGATGGCCGCATTTAAGGCAAGAATCGTGGTCTGTCGGGCGATGTCATCAATAGTGGTGATGATTTCGTTGATTTCAATCGAGCGGTCGCCGAGGCTTTTGATCTTTTTGCTGGTGACTTGCACGGTGTTGCGGATGCGGTGCATCCCGCGAATGGTTTCTTCCACCGATTTTTCGCCTTGCTGCGCGGCTTCCGTCGCTTTCTGCGAAGCGCGGGCGGCGGATTCGGCGTTGTTCGCGACCTGCTGCATCGAAATCGCGATTTCGTCAACGGCGCTGGTAATATTATTGATATGATTCTGCTGCTCTTCCGCGCCGCGAATCATCTGTTCGGACGAGCCGATGATTTCGTTGGTCGCCAGACTCATGTCTGACGCAGAATTGCGCACTTGCTGGACTAACGAGGCGAGGCTCGCCACCATCATGTTGAAGGCATCCGCAAGCGAGCCGAGGGCGTCGGCGGTCACTTCGGCTTCGACGGTCAAATTCCCGTCCGCTGCCGCGCTCACGGTGCTTAACATATTCATGATCTGTCCCTGCATCCGGTTGATGTCGGCTTCGGTCTGCACCATGCCGGTCAATTGATCCGTCATCTCGGTCAAATGGCCGCCTAACACCGCCATTTCGTTTTTGACAGCCATGTTCAGGGAGTGTTCCATGTTGCCTTGCGCAATCTGTTTGATAAAATGCACGAGCTGATCCAGCGGCATTAAGATTTCGGAACGAATCAACCGCCGAAGAACCAATGCGCTGAAAAGAATGCACACGACAATGACCAGCAACAGTTGGATTGAGCTATACAGCGCCATCCGGCCAGTGTCGGTACTGACGCCGACATGTAATTGCACTTTGCGATTCGGAAGGAGGCGAATGGCGGTATCCATGACATCATCGCGCTTCCCGTTCGGGCGTTTCAGCGTGATATGCTTGTGCGAAAATTCCGTTACGGAATCCGGCAGCGCATTGATGCCATCGAGACGCCCTTCAGAGGTCGAGTTTTCGGCAATTTTTTCAGGGGTTTGCGCGACCACCTTCTCGTCCTCGTCTTTCACGAAGGCATACACGACGGTGTCATCAATTTTGCGAATATCCTTCAGCAGCGTTTCGAGTTTCGCAAAATCGCCTTTGTCGTATAAGCTCGGAAGGGGGTATTTCATGAAAAAACGAGCGGCGATGCGTCCTTTTTCTTCCAATTCCTGCGTCAGCGCCCGCTGATACATGAAACTCAACCATCCCCAATTTACCAAAACCGCAACGAACACAAGCACGCCGGTCAATATGGAAAATTTAAACCAAAAACTTTGAACATTGCTGAATCTCTGTTTTGTTTCCTGTCCCTGTTCCTGACTCATTCGAAGTGAAAGAGAAAAGAGCAAGGCGAAAAGACGGAGCGCATGCGCGGGCGCTCTCTCTTCCCTTGTTTCTTCGTCTTTGTTGATGTTGTATCCGCCATCCTCATACGTCGCTGCCGCGTGATGATTAGAGTTGAATGCTCTTGTACAGGTACGCTAAATTCAATAATGCCAGCAATCCCTCTTTGTATTGAATAATATTGGAAATAAACCGCCCATCTGCCAGCCCGGCCTGAACGCCATCCATCTGAAGCACGATTTTATCGAGATGGCAGACCTCTTTGATTGCATCGACCAGAATCCCGACCCGCGTGTCATTGATATTCAAAATCATAATCCGGCTTTCACGGGTACGCTCTTTGAATGGGAGGTGCAGAATCCCGCGAATATCCACAATCGGCACGATGTCGCCGCGCAAGTTGATCACGCCGAGCAGAAAATTCGGCGTCGTCGGCACAGGCGTAATCGGCGCGTTTTCCATGATTTCCTGCACGTCGAAAATGCGCAATCCGAAAAACCGATCAGAGAGTTCGAAAATGCACACCTGAATCCGTTCGCGTACTTCGCTGCCAGCGTCCACTGGCGTGGCATCAGGGGGTCGAGACGGAAATTGAACGGCATTCATAAGCGTTTACTCATTCGCGTTACAGATATTTTGCCAGGATATCCAAAATCTGCTGTTTCTCATACGGTTTCGTAATATACTCGGTCGCGCCCTGCTGCTTGCCCCAAAATTTATCGGTATCTTGAGATTTAGACGTGAGCATGATGATAGGGGTTTGCTTCAATTGTGGTTCTTTTCGTAAATCTCGACAGACCTGAAATCCATTTTTTTTGGGCATGACGACATCTAAAAAAATCAGGTCGGGAAGCAGAGTTTTGGCGGTCATCTCGCCTTCTTCGCCGTCGCGGGCGATGGTGATGCGATAATCGCTATCTGCCAGAATCGCCTGGAGAATCTTGATTTCGACGATGCTATCATCTACGATTAAGATTTTTTTCCCCATACCAACCTGACCTTAATCTTTCTTTTTCGCGCGGCGAATATATTCGTTCAATTTCTCGACGACGAGCTTTTCGATCTGTTTTTCGAGCGTTCCCATCAAGGCGTCAACTTCCGCTTTCACCAATTCTTTGACGCGCAGTTCCATCTCGCCGCTGACGGCATGAGCCGTCGCTTCTTGAGGCGCGGCATGTTTCACGGCGGCGGGCGGCGCAGCTATCGTTGCGGCATGCGCCTCTTTGACCGGCGCGTGGGCAGGGGTTGGCGCAGCCTGCGGCGCGGCGGCAGGAGCGCTTCCTTCGGACGATAATGCTTCTAATGTCTGGTGAATCTTGCTGACGAGTTCTTCCGGCTGGAACGGCTTGGTAATATAGCCGGTCACGCCAAGCTGATCCACGAATTTATCGCCGACTTTATCGCCTTTTGAGGTGACAAGAATGACCGGAATCTGCCGCAGTTTTTCATCTTTCTGCAAAATGCGGCACACCTGAAATCCGTTCATTTTCGGCATGACGAAATCGAGCAGAATAATATCCGGCCTGATTTCTTTGGCCTTGTTCACGCCATCAAGTCCGTCCGACGCCGTAGAAACTTTGAAGCCTTCCGCCGTGAGAATCATCGTGACTAATTTGCGCACGACCGAGCTATCATCCACCGACAAGACTTTAATCGGCTCGTCGCGCTTCATCGCAGGCCGCGCCGCGCTTTTTCCGCCAGAGGCCGCCGGGGCTGGCGCGTTAGACAAGGCGGCTTGAATTTTCGATTTCACGTCATCAGCCTGAAACGGGCGCTGAACAACGCCTTTCACATTGGCGAGCGTGCTGAGTTCTCCATCGACGGAATCCGTTTCCGCCAATACCAGCACGGGAATAGAACGCGCATTCTCATTCGCTAACAAGGATTTACAGACTCCGGCGGCCTGAAATTTCGGAAGATCGTGTTCAATAATGATCGCAGCAGGCCGCGCCATGCGCGAGATGGCCACGCCATCAACGCCGTTATTGGCCGAGAGGTGCTGATACTCGTGCGCAAAAATCGTTTTCAATTCGTCCGCGGTTTCCTGATGCTGCGTAATGACTAACACATTCGGCTTACTCATGATAGACCTCTCCTGCCTCCTAACGAGTGGCTAATTATTGGTTATTGACAGCGATGTGTTAAAAGGCGTTTACTTTTCACAATAAGAATCTCTGCTGAAATTTCAATCGTAAGGGTTTTATCGTTTTTGTCAAGAACAAATCTCTTCCCGCCGTGAGTTTTCCCTGATGCTATGCCACAACTCTTCTCATGGTAAGATCAAGCATGCCGGTTTGTCAATTTTTTTTTGGCGCGTTTAGATGTTCGTCTGACGGGAAAGGTCTTTTTGCGGGCTTGACTGGCGAAATCACACGATATAGAGGGCAGAGCGGAATGATGAAATTTTCCGCTCACCCTTCGATGCGCCTTACAAAATTTCGAACGCTTTCAGCCGCCTGATGCCGAGAAGCATGGGCAAAATCGTGACTCCGGCGCTTAACAGCGCGACGGCGGCGTAGGCGGAGTAGAGCCGCCAGTCTTCACTGACGCGATGGCCATGATAACGAAACAATTGCTGCGAAAAATACAGATAGACCGGCCACGCCTCCAGCACGATGGTCGCGCCGATATAGACCAGGCTGAGAATCATATAAAGAATTCCGCCGGTGCTCATGGCGATCTGCGCCGGATTTTCGTTGATGAATTTCGGATACATCGCGCCCATGCCGACGCCTAAACCGGTCAGGCCGACGGTAATCAGCAGAATCGTCGCCGACGACAGCAGCATCATGTAGCCGTCAACCTCTAACAGCAGATTGGAGATGACAATCAGCGTTTCCGCGAGGAACATCAGCGGAAAGAGGAAAATCACGAATTTTTCCAGCACGAAGCGGCGATACTCCACCGGCGAGGAGTGAATCACCCAGAAACTCCCGCCTTCCAGGCTGGTGCTGGGGAAGATGAAGCGCACGCCCAACGAGGCCAGCACGAAACCGGCTAATCCTAAATTTAAAAACGACAGCAAGTTTTTCAAATAGATGTTGTCAATCGGCAGGCTTTTGATGTTGAAAAAATAAATCAGCAGCAGCGCCGCCAGCATGAGCAATTGCGACCATTGCGTCGTGTCGCGCCAGAAGAGCTTGATGTCTTTGATCAACAGCGCCCGCGTGGTGGGATGGAGAAACGCCATCTTCAATAACATGCGCTCGGTCAGCATGCCACGCTTGCTCACCTTTACCGTGCGTGATTCCGCATTGCCCGTCCACCCGGCGTAATAGATGAATTTCGCCGCGTGCAGCACGACGATATAAGAGATTGCGGCGGCGAAAAACAGCCAGCCGAGATTCAGCAGCGCCGCGCCCATTCGGCGTTCCAACAGCGACATCAACACCTCGCTCGCCCAGGTGCTTGGCAAATATTGCGCCGTCGGAATGCGGTTGGTTCTGATGTATTCCAACAGTTGCTCCATGCCGATTTCGTTGATAATCTGCTCCGGACGCAGAAAGCGGAACACCATTACCAATCCCGCCCCAAGAACCAGGCCGAACACGACCATCACCTGCTGCACGCGCTTAACCGGGAAATAGCGCACGAGCAGCATCGTCACCAGCGTGCCGAGCGACGCCGGAATCACGATAAACGGCAGCAACGTCAGCGGAATCATCGCGTAATACGCCCACGATGCCTTGTATTCCTGGCCGCAGACGATAAAAATCGGCAGGCCGAACACTAAGAGAATGCTTGAACTGTTGAGCGCGGTTTCGACGAATTTCGTCATAAACACCGACGAAAACCGCAGCGGCGACGACAACAGGAAATGCAAATCTGACGACAAATAGAGCGTGGAGAGCGACGTGACGACATTCGAAAAGAGCAGCATGGACGCAAACAACAGGAAAATCATGCTCAACAGCCGCGCCACAAGCAGCGTCCCGACTTCCACCGCGTCTAACACGTCAATCCGGGCGATATAGGCGATAATGCGCTGGAAAAAGAGATAATCGAGCCAGAAAAA
>CAZMEO010000053.1:0-4430 GCA_964565315.1 uncultured Candidatus Moduliflexus sp.
AAATTTTGCCAGCGCTTCATCAGTAATGATAAACGTCGGCGACGGCGCTGCGGGAGGCTGGTCTAACATGGATTGCTCGCCATCCACGCCAAATTGCATGTGAATGCGCTCTTTGCCCGGTTCTTTCGCCTCGCCTTCCGGCTCAACTTGCGTCGCTGCCGTTTTCGCGCCGATTTCGCCGGTGGCTAAGTCTGCCGTAATAATCAGCGCGTCCATCGTCAAATTTTGCGCGGAATCTTCGACGCGCGCTTTTTTCTCAGGCGTACCTCGCACGGTCGCCGTTTGCGCCTGATTCAAAAATTCGCCGGTTTCGCCGGTAATCACCGTCGTTTCATGGGTGACTTTGACATGGCCTGTGACATCGATCTTTTCAATATCATTCCGATTCTCGGCGGTTTTGGTGATATAGACGATCATTTCGTCGGCGCGTAATTCTGTCGGCATCTGTTTAGCAATCACGTCGCCGGTGAAAATCGCCCGCTGCTCCTCGTTATTCAGACGCAGCATCTTCGAAGTAATCACCGCCGGAATCGCTGCCTTATCGCCTTTTTGAGCCTCATTTTTCGGTTGCTCGGCCTTCGCATCGTCTTGCGGCGCAGGCTGTTTCGCGGCGTCTTCCGGATGCGGAGTGGCGGCTACGCCCGACATCATATCGAACGGGTTCGCAACGTCTCCAGTCGAATAAATCGTCATCACGACGCGGTCGTCTGTTTTGGCCTCATCAGCATACGCTTCGACCACTTTTTCCTGTAAAAACGCGAGAATCCGATGCGCCGTGACTGTATTATTTTCCTGCCAGACTTTGGCGCTGCCAAGCAATTCGATTTGTTGCTCGACATTATAAAAAATCCCCTGCTCGCCGGTCGCCATGCCGGACGAACTGGCGATGCGCACATTGCCTGTCGCGACCGCTTTCGCAATCTGGCGGCCACTTGTATCAAGATGCGCTTCTAACTTATCTGAAAATAACGTCGTGTCTTGCTGAACGACTTTGACGTTACCGCTATACGTAATCACTTTTTGCGCCCGGTTGAAATTAAAATTCTCCGCGCTGATATCGACAACCTTGCTCGGCGCTTTCGCCGGAACCGGCGCTGCCGCAGCATCGCCAGCCTCTTCCTGGGCGCTCGCGATATTCGACCAGAGAAGACAAGCGCACGCCATGCCTGCCATGAACACGTTTATCCTTCGCCCTCGCACCACTCGCCGAATCATGTTCATCGCGTCATCACTCCGTTTTAAAAGAGGTTTTCACGTTTTTCAAAATTTTGGCCTCGCTCAAACTTAAGTTCGATTCCAGCCCATCGCCGCTGGTAATCAGCCCGCCTTGTTCGATCTCCACATATTCGTTCGACACGATTTTTTTCTGCGCCGCATCGTACATCAATTCATTCGTTTTCAGGACGATCCCTTCTTTAAACGACGTGGCTTGCACATTTCCACGCGCGACAATGTTGCCGGTTTTATCGTCTTTCAGGCCGTGATCGCTGACAAGGTGCGTGCTTTTTTGCCCGCTCTCGTCATAAAAATCTACCGCGACCCCATTCAAAATCGTCTCTCTTCGCTGCGCATAGACGCGGGCTTCTTTCGCCTCCAATGTCCATACAATACGGTCATGCGACATTTCTGTCAAGGAGACATCCGTCACAAAGACATCAGAATCGCTTTCTACTGGCTGCGCGACAGGGCGAGCGCCTTTCCCGCCCCCCCGTTGTTGTTGATATTCGTAGATATACCATCCCATGCTGACCAGCATGACGGCCATGGTCAGCAAAAGAATCTGTTTAAAACGTTGAATATGCGTGGTTGTGTAGATCATACCTTCGACGAACGCAAATCGGCGTTCTCCGTAAAATAGGGAACTATCAGTTTATAGGCGTCTTCAAGCTGCTGGGGAATGACGCGCGTCTCGGAAATGGTCGTCATGTAGTTCGTATCGCCATTCCAGCGCGGCACGATATGGATATGCAGATGGTCTTCCACGCCTGCGCCTGCGACTTTGCCGACGTTGATGCCGATATTGAATCCTTCCGGGCGCATGGCCTCGCGTAGCGCTTGCTCGCAACGGCGCGTGATGTCGAACAGTTCGAGCAGTTGTTCCGAATTTAACGCGGTCAACGTGGAAACATGCGCATACGGCGCAATCATCAGATGCCCATTATTATACGGATAGATATTCAGTAGCGCAAACGCTTCTTTCCCGCGATAGACGACGTAATTGGCCGCGTCCCGCGCCGGCTCGCGCAGCTTTTGACAGAAGAAACACTGGCGGTCTTTTTCGCTCAAAATATATGCCATCCTCCAGGGCGCCCAGACAGTCTCCATAACCAGTTCACTCACTTATTGATTCGACGTTCATCTATCGGCATAACTTATGCATGACTCAGTAAGCATATTTGCGCGTAAAGTTTTGTCAAGTGATTTTCGTAAGACATTATCGTCAACGACGATTGAAAATTTTTCGACCGCAGCGCGACGCAGACCTATATGCGATATTCCTCCGCCCCTTCTTCCCTGAAGACGCAGACGTAGGGAAGATGGCGATAATATTGCTTGTAATCCAGCCCATACCCCACGACGAATCGGTCTGGAATTTCGTAGCCGAGGTATTTGACAGGCGGATGCACCTGCCGCCGCGCCGGTTTGCTGAGCAGCGCGCACACCTCCAGACTGGCCGGGCCGCGCATCTGCAAGGCTTTCAGCAGATAATCCAGCGTTAAGCCGCTGTCAATAATATCCTCGATTAACAGGACGTGCCGGTTATGAATATTTTCTTTCAAGTCTTTCACAATGCGAACGACGCCGGAGGTTTCCTGCGAGTCGCCGTAACTCGAAACCACCATAAAATCAATTTCATGCAGGATGCTCATCTGACGGCTCAGATCAGCAAGAAAATAGACGCCGCCTTTCAAAATGCTGACGAGAATCGGAAATTTACCGTTGTAGTCGCGCGAAAGCTCTGCGCCAAGTTCCTGGACGCGCTGATGAATCATCTCTTCTGACACCAGAATTTCCTCAACATATTGCTCGTTCATAGCTGATGCGGGGTTAAGGGATGCCGTTTCTTGCGATGAGAAGCGGCATCTCGCATTCGAACAGACTCCATTCACGACAAGGATACTCTCTTGCTGACATGGCGCTTGCTGTCAATAGACATTCTCACAAAATCACAAAGAAAATTGCGGAGAGTCTTTCCCATTCACGGCGCGTTTCACGTCAGCGAAATCGGGTTCGATGATGGTCGGACTTCCGGCGGCGCGAATGGCGGTGTCAATATCTTTCAGGCCGTTTCCGGTCACCATCACGACAACGGTTTCCGTGTTATCAAGCGCGTTCTCGCGCAGCATCTTGCGCAATCCGGCGAAGGCGGTCGCGCCTGCCGGCTCGGCGAAGACGCCGGTATGCCTTGCTAACAGGCGCATGGCGTCCAGAATCTCATCGTCAGTCACCGTCATCAGCGTTCCTTGCGAATCGCGGGCGGCGCGAAGCGCTTTCAGCGCGTCGCGCGGCTGCCCGACGGAAATGCTGTCCGCGACCGTATGAAGCTCGCGCTGCGGCTGCACCGGCGTTCCGCTGGCAAATGCCGCAGCCAGCGGGCTTGCGCCTTCGGCCTGCACGCCAATCATCTGCGGGCGCTTATCAATTAACCCTAACGCATAGAGATCGCAGAACCCTTTCCACATGCCGCCGAAAATGCAGCCGTCGCCCACTGCCACAAAAACTTTATCCGGCGTTTTCCAGCCAAGTTGCTCGCAGATTTCCAGCGCCGCCGTCTTTTTTCCTTCACCAAGATACGGGTTAAAGCCGCTGTTGCGGTTATACCAGCCCCATTCGTCCGAGGCTTGCAGGCACAGGTCATACGCTTGATCATACGTGCCTTTCACCATCAGCACGAGCGCGCCATACATCAGCAATTGCGCGACTTTGGCTTTCGGCGCAGTTTCCGGCACGAAAATCACGGTCGAAATCCCCACCGATGCCGCCAGTCCCGCTAATGACGATGCAGCGTTTCCCGTTGACGCGCAGGTAATGACCGTTTTGCCGAGTTCCCTTGCTTTAACAATCGCTAACGCGCTGGCGCGATCTTTCAGCGAGGCCGTCGGATTGCGGCCATCGTCTTTGATGAAGAGGCGAGACGGAAACGCAGCGCGTGATTCCTGAAACACGTTTCGGAGCGCCTCATGGCATTCATACAATGGCGTTCCGCCAATGTGCAGCGGCGGAAGCAAGCGTTCATCCTGAATGGGCAGGAGATCAACATATCGCCGGATCGAAAGCGGCTCGCGAATGTCGGACGACGTATGAAGATGGCGCAGCAGCCGCACCGCGACAAGGTTCATGTCATAGATCACGTCCAGCGTTCCTTCGAGGCCGCAATCGCGGCAGACGTACATCACGTCATCAAGGGCGTATTCGCGCCCGCATTTGAC
>CAZMEO010000053.1:4530-16187 GCA_964565315.1 uncultured Candidatus Moduliflexus sp.
AATCGCGGCAGACGTACATCACGTCATCAAGGGCGTATTCGCGCCCGCATTTGACACATTTCAAGCAGTGAATATGTTTCATTGACAATAAATAGAACATTGATTGGACTGATCTGCACTGGTTTTCTTCGTTGAGCGAACGGTTTACGTGAAACGCCTTGCGTAGAAACGCATAACATCAGTGAACATCAGTCTAATCGGCGTTCTATATCTTTCAATAGTTTGGCATGTAAAAATTTTGTTGCCGCAACCTCTCCTCTATTGCTTGATAACTATAAATAAATCCTCGTTTTTCTGCGATTTTCAAAATCGTTCGGGTTGACGCGACCACGATATGACGATCTTTCGCTTCATTGCATGCCTTACGATCATCCATTAAAAGAATATCCGCCGATTGTTGAAGTGCAAGAGACAACGCTTCTTGTTCGCCATGTCCCAATTTTCGAAAAAACTCACGACAATTTTTTATCTGTGCAACTTCAATAAACTCTCGTCTGGCACACATAAAACGGACGCCTTCTTCCGATGTACAGTTGTTAAGAAATTCGTATAAAACGGCTTCGGGAACAGTTAATGTTCCAAACAATTGTTGAAGAATCGCAAACTGATTAATTTTTGCAAACGCAATGAGAGGACTGGTATTAGAAACAACAATCATGATCGGTTCAATATCTGATCGACCAGAGCGATTTGTTGCTGTAATTCTTTCTCATTCAATGCGTCAACTGGGATGCCTTTCCCCCAGAGCAACTCAAGAAACGCTCGATAACCAATCCCAAGCAGTTTCCCGCATTCGTCTAAGGAAACGCGCCCATTCAGATATTCCCAAATCACCACTCCTTGCCGGGCTTCCTGTTCGACGGCATCAAGGTTGTAATGATGCGATTCGAGAATGCTATCCGGTATTGTCAATGCAATCGTGGTCATAATCCTCCATTTCGCCATGCAAATGAAAAACATCATCACAAATTATCGCAGCCGTTCAATCAGCATTTTCCAGACGCGCTGAGCGTTAATGCCAACGGCGACGCGCACGTTCGGCGTCCGTCCGGCAGAAAATCCGAGCGCGCAGACCGTGCGGCCTCGCGTGAATTCGCCGCGTGTTTCAATATCGACCCGCATCAATTCGGTCTCGATCAGCGACGGATCGCAGACCGCCGCCACCGCGCACGGGTCATGCATTGCCGCGAATTCTCCGCGCAGCGCATTGACCGAGGCGTTGTACCAGGAGAACAGCGCGGCAAACGTATGGGCAAGCGGCGTGCCGTTCTGACGAATCTGCGCGATGATCTCAGGGGAAACAAGGACGCGATGCGTCACGTCAAGCCCGATCATGGTGATCGGAATCCCGGAATTGAACACAATGCGGGCGGCTTCAGGATCAGCGTAGATGTTGAACTCCGCCGACGGCGTCACGTTGCCCATTCCCATCGCGCCGCCCATTAAGACGATCTGTTTCGTCAGTTCCGCCAGGCGCGGCTCGCGTAGAATCGCCATCGCAATATTGGTCAGCGGGCCAATCGGAATCAGCGTGATCTCCTTCGGCAAGGCGCATATTTGTTCAATCAGAAAATCTACCGCATGCATCGGCTGCGCCTTCAGATCGGTTGGCGGAAATTCCACGCCATCCAGGCCGCTTTTCCCATGCACATGTTCTGCGGTCAGCAGGTCAGTCAGCAGCGGCTGCGCCATACCCTTACAGACCGGAACAGCACGCAAACCGGCCAGCCCGCAGACCTTCAACGCATTGGCCGTCGTTTTTTCGACCTCGACATTTCCGGCGACACAGGTAATGCCGACCAACTCGATTTCGGGCGACCGGGCGGCCACGACAATCGCCGCGGCGTCATCATGGCCGGGATCGCAATCAAGAATTACTGGGAGTTTTTTCATTATGAACGTTACGGGAGCGCCAACGTGTGCTTTCGCCGTATTTTGCGACCGATACGCCGCCAAAGCACGTCCTGGCACTCCTAAAAACTTCTACGAATTTACGTTCCAGTGCATCGCTATCTTTTTTACAATCCTTGTTGTTCAATCACCTGCTTGTCAAGCGAAATTCATCCTGCGTTCAGTTTTCTCTTGACGCGCTCCCTCTGCCCTCCCAACGTGCCTTGCCACAGACAGCCATTCCAGCAGCATACTGGCGCATTACAGCGCATGAAAACTCTATTTTCAGGGGAGACAACATGGAAACAGTCATGATTTATACTGACGGCGCATGCGCCAACAATCCGCACGGAAACGGAGGGTATGGCGCGATTATCGTCAACGGCGAGCAGCGCCTTGAACTTTCGGAAGGATTTCGGAAAACGACCAACAATCGGATGGAAATGTATGCGGCGATCAAAGGGCTGGAAGCGTTGACCGAGCCATGCCGCGTCACGCTGTTCAGTGATTCGCAATATTTGGTCAACAGCGTCACGAAAGGGTGGGTCTATCGCTGGCAGAAAAATAATTGGATGCGCAACAAAACCGATCCGGCGCTGAATGTGGATTTATGGAAACGGATCCTGCAATTGTGCGAGAAGCATCAGGTGACGTTTCAATGGGTGCGCGGCCATGCCGGTCATCCCGAAAACGAGCGCTGCGATCAGTTAGCCGTCCGCGCCCTGAAAAGCCCAAATCTGTCGGAAGATTTGGCGTAGCTTCGAAGGAATGACTTCCCACGAAACACACAAAATACACGAAATACACGAAAGATACTGTGGTGTATTCAGTGCTTTTCGTGTATTTTGTGTGTTTCGTGGTGGCATCTTCTCGAATTATCGCGGCAGGCACACTTCGAAAACTGTTTGGCCTGGAACGGAAGTCACCTCAATCGTTCCGTGATGTTTGTCAAGAATCTGGCGGACGAGATACAGCCCCAATCCAGTCCCTTCTTCTCGCGGTTTCGTGGTAAAATTCGGCGAGAAAATTTGGGGCAGAATGTCCGGCGGGATGCCTTTTCCGGTATCCGTCACGCGCACGCCGATAGAGGCATCTGCGACAAACGTTTCCAGCCGAATTTCCCCTTCGCCGTCAATCGCCTGAATCGCATTATGCAGTAGATTCACCCAGACATGCGTCAAATCCGAGGGACGGCACAGGATGGGAGGCACGTTCGCGAACGCGGTTGTCAGCGTGATATTCTGCTTGAATTTATTCGCCAATAACGTCAACGCAATATCAAGGCTTTCCTGAATATCCGCAAGTTCCTGCCGATCCTGCCAGGGGTACGCATACGATTTCACTGCCCTCGCCATGCGCGTCAGCACATCATTACTCACGTGAATATCCTGAACGGAATAAATAATGTGATGCCAGCTTGTCAATAATGTCAGGAGCGGTTCGAACGAATCGGTTTGAAACAGCGCAAGCGCGTCATCAAGCCAGGGCGAGAGATCGAGCCGGGCAATTTCCCGCGCAAACCTCGCGGCATTGGGAAGATTGCGCTGCTTCAGGAGGTCGGTCAACGCTTTCTGCTCGTTTCTAATGTCCTCCGAATGCCGCCGCGGTGTTTCTTCCACCGCCTTCAGCATATTCGCGAGCATGCGCAGCACCGTCTGTGCCGCTTCCGGCGTTATGCCAGCCCTGCCCATTTCCCGCCCGCTCTCAAGCAGCATGCGCAGATGATGCTGTAAATTCCCGGCAGCCGCGTTGATCGCGCCTGCGGGCGTATTGATTTCATGAGCGATTCCGGCGAGCATTTGCCCAAGCATGGCGAATTTTTCCGAGGACATGGTGTTCTCGTATGCTTCCGAAGAGGCGCTTTCAGAGACAGCGGTTGACTGAGCAGCCGCGGCGCCTTCTGCTGCTCGCGCCGGAGAAGGCCGTTCATCCTGAACCTGTTGAACAAGACGCTCATGCTCACGCGCAAGCCGGGCATGTTCGATGGCGCGTACAGCGAGATGATGGGCAACAGGTGGAGCATACGGGACAGGAATCACGTAATACATTCGCGAAAGAAACGCGGCCTCACCGTCCTCGTTGAACGACCCGTCATCAAGCAGCATCCAGAGCGTTCCGCTGTCCTGAATCAGCGCGGAGACCGCCTCAAAATTCAATCGCTGCAACTGCCGGCGTTCCGCAATAATCAGCGCGGGCGGCGACGCTGCTGCGCGTTCGACGTCCGCCAGTGATTGCGCCCAGATCACCGCGTGGTGTTCGCTCAACAGGAGCATCAATTCGGCAAACTCAGACGACGCTTCTCCAATCGCGACAATGTGAGATGGTTGCACGACTTTTCCCCTCGCAGCAAGACGAGTTCATATCAACAGATTCGTATTTTCATCACAATGATTGAGCAGGATTCGTCGAAATGTCAATGAAACAGAACATGGTTGATTGAACGAGATCAGCTTCCAATTTTTCCGTACCGCTGCCGATCCTGAAAGTACAAGACAATCGTGTTTTTCTCCGTTGAGATGGGATAGAATAATTCATACGATCCATCATGCGAACGAAACCATTCTTTTTTCTTGCCTTCGGTCAATGTTTTCATGAGATACTCTCGCTGCGGCAAATCTGTCTCAAAAATATACGAGGTTTTGTTCAAGGGTTTTTCGTCTGTCATGTCTTGATAAAAATAATTTCTAAACATGAGAAATACTGGTACATCATCAATTTTTTCAACAACCAATACGGAGACATCTGCATAATTTTTATCAATCTTTGATAAAAACGCCAGCGAGTCTGCCGTGTCAGTGATCCATTCCTTTGAAAACGTATAATTTGCCATGCGTTCGATCTTGCGTTGATTCGAATCGATGATCGAACGTGCCGATTCAATCAGCATGCGTTCTTTTTTCACTGTTGTTGCATAATCCCCAAGAAAGAGCAGCAAAACAATTATCGGGAAACTTATGATAAATACAAGGGCTGTCCTTTTTTTCGGTGGCGTTTCCCCCTGAACATCGGCATTATGTTTTTGAGCGATTCTCGTTAAATTAAACATGATATTGAGGATCAATGCTCCAAGCATTAAGGCCAGAATTCCTAAAATACTCAGATAAAATGTCTGCGTTATATTTTCACGGAAGACTTTCAGGCCAAAAACTTCCATCATGATAAACGTGAAGACCCAGTAAATCAACAAACAGAAAGCGACGATTCCAAGCGTGTTACTGAATGAAACGATCTTTTTGGCGTTCATTGTATATTGGAACATGAATTTTTAAGAGTTCTCAGGAGTGTCAAATCTTGATTTGACAGGCGAAATCAAGATTTGACACTCCTGAAAATTCACGTTCCATCTTTTTTACAAATGTTCTTCAGGATAAAATAGCTGTATTGACACAACACGTTATGGACAACGCCGTCAGACACCGCAACGGTGTCTGACAGCGGCCAACTTATGACGCAAGATACACCCGATAATTCGCCTTCGGGAAAATATTATCGGCGTCTTCCAACACCGCCAGCATATCTTTATTGATGGTGTTCTGCTCGATGCTTTCGGCTAAATGATGGAAACGGCTGACGTGGTCGCGCACGCGGCGGGAGGCGTATTGCTCGGACGTGCCGTTGCTGATGATGAACGGCCAGTCGGAACTCTGCGCCAACAGCAGTTCCCGCATGCATTGATTCAGCGCCCGCTGTTTCAGTTGCGACACCTTGCCTTTGCCATGCTGATTGGCGATCCGCTCCATGCGATTGCCACACTCAATCAACTGCGCGTAAATCCAATCGTTTTTGTTGTTCAGCCAGGTCTCGAAATACCCTTTATGTCCCCAGGTCGAGGTGCATGGCACGGCGGTTTGATGCACCGGATGGCGTTCGAGATAGGTCGAAATATTGGTCAGTTCGATGACATCCTGATCGAAGGCCGCCTTGCGGATGACGAAATCGAGCCATTGCGGGCCTTCGAACCACCAATGCCCGAACAGTTCCGCGTCGAACGGCGCAATGATGATCGGCTTGGTCTCCATCACCGACGACAGATATTCGACATGCGCGATCCGCTGCCGCAGAAAATCGCCAGCGTGAGCCGCCGCCCGTTCCGTTGCCACATGCGGTTGATACGGTTCTTTATGCGAAGTCGGGCCGGTGATCCGATAATATTTGATGCCGGTATCGGAGCGCACGCCGCCGCCGAGATAGGGCTGAATGTAATTAAAATCGAGATCGTGGCCGATGTCGCGGTAAAATTCGCGATAATTCGGGTCGCCCGGAAAGCCTTCCCGCGCCGACCAGACCTGCTTGGTGCTGCCCTGATCGCGCCCGAACGCCGCGACGCCGGACGGCGTGTAGATCGGCGAATAGACGCCATAAAACGGCGCAACGCTCGCATGATCGATCCCGATGGATTCCATGAAGAAGAAGCGGATGTTTTCCCGCCGCAAGACCTCATCCAATCCCGGAAAATAGGCGCATTCCGGCAGCCACATCCCTTGCGGGCGGAAGCCGAAGACGCTTTCGAAATAGTCTAATCCGGTGATGATCTGCGCGTCCACCGATTTCGGCTGCGGCGCAAGCAGGGGCAAAAAGCCATGCGTGGCAGCGGTTGTCAACAACTCCACCGCGCCCGCCTCATGCAACTTCTTGAGCGGAATCGAGAGTTTCCGGTCAAATTTTCGATACAGATCGCGCGTGTCCTGAAAAAATTGGCGATAGACTCCGGCGAGCCATTGGAAATGCGGCTGATGCTGATTGCGCTGCTGTTCCTGTTCGCACAGGGCGATCATGCGGCCAAGATGCTGATCGTAGCGTTCTTGCAGCAATTCATCTTCCAGCATTGCCAGCAAACTCGGCGACACGGAGAGCGTCACCTGAAACCGCGCCCGATCTTCCACCGCTTTCGAGAAGAATCGAATCAGCGGAATGTAGGTCTCCGTGATTGCCTCGAACAGCCAGCGTTCTTCGAGAAAATGATCATATTCGGGATGGCGCACGAACGGCAGATGCGCATGTAACACAAATGCTAAATAGCCTTTAGACATGAGTTCCTCCTTGAATCCGCTTCAACAGATGTTCATAGAACAGATATTGCTCCATCGCGCTGCTCTCCGGCGATTGCGGCTGATTCGCGCTGCGTTTGGCGGCAAGCCGCAGCATGTTGCCTTGCAGCGGATTGGCCAGCATTTCGTTTAAACCCCAGATGATTGAGCCGGGGTTATCGTAGGTGACAAGGCCGTTCTGCCCGTGCGTGATGCCGTTGATATGCGACTGATGCGTCGTCAGCACCGGTTTGCCGAATTCAATCGCTTTTTGCGCTAATCCGGAATCTTGCCACGTCCGCCCCGGAATCACGACAAAATCGGAGGCGAGCAGCACGGATTCGAAATATTCGCGGGCGACGTCGCCGAGGAAGCGGCAGCGATGCGCCACGCCGCCATGCCAGGCGCGGCCTTCCAATTCGCCTTTCAGCGGGCCGTTGCCGATAAACACGAATTGCGCGTTCTCATGCCGCTTCGAGACTGAAATAATCGCATCCATCAGCAAATCCGCGCCGGACGCATGAGAGACTTCTCCGGAGAACAGCGCTACCGGCCAGTCGCCGTTCAAGCCGAGCGAGCGCTTGATGTCTTGAATGCTTTGAAATGCGGATTGTTCGTGTTGGAACACTTCCGCCACGATTGCCACCTTCTCTTCAGCAGCGCCATAAATGTTGATGACCTGCTGGCGCGTGGAGGAATGCGGCACGATGATTAAATCCGCCGCCTGCGCCGCCGCTTTTTCGCGTTCGCAGATCGCGCTGGATATCTCATTCATCGTTCCGCCCTGCGACCGTTCGTATTCCGTAGAATGGAGGCTCAGCACGAACGGCAGTTTCAGCGTTTTGGCGGCCTGAATGCCGACTGGCGCGGAATACCAGTCGTGGCAATGCACTAAATGAAATGGGGCTTTTTTCTGCGCGGCTTCAAGCGATTTATACGCATCGGCAGCGGCGCGTTCCACTGACGCAAACAGCGAGTTTCCATCGGCAGAAGACGATTCGGCAGGCATCAGCATTTTTACCTTTCCGCCGAATTTCTGACAGCCTTCGTTCAACTGCGCAATCAGGTGTTCTAACGTTTTGCTCTGTTCCCCGGCAATCGCCGCGCCAAGAAAGACGACCGCCACCGACAACGGCTCAGCGCGCTGCACGTCCGACAGTTCGCGGCTGACGCGCTCGTAAATCGGGGCGTCGAACACATTTTCCACTTCGAAGACCGGCTGAAAGCCTTTGCCGACGAACAGGCCGGAGGTGTCGAATTTCCCGGAAGGACGGTCGCGATCAAAAAAGATCGTGGCCGACCGCGCGAGCGCGTGAAAGGAATTATCGCGGAAACGGAAACCCAATTCCGCTAACAAATTGCGCTCTGTCCGGTCGAAGCCCATGTAATAATTCCCGACAATTCCATGCACGTCGAGATCAAAAAACGTGTGGGCATTGAACCCATTAAAAACAATATCGGTCACGTCGTAAATGCGAATCACTAAGCGCGAGCCGTGAAACGCATCGCCGCATGTGGCTTGCAGCGCGTGGACGGACGATTCTTTGACATGCCATTGCAAATAGCCGCGTTTCGGGAAAATCATCGAAAGCGTCAGGTATTCGCTCGTAAAGGGAACGGGAAACTTCGTCCCGATCTCCCAAAAGACTTCTCGGATACGTTCTTGCGTCATGCGTCGTTACTCCTTGTGAGCAAGTTGCGGATTACTATTATAGATGTAAATTCTTCTCATTTTCCTACTATTCCATTGTTCAGTTAATTTTTAAGCGCACATTCGTACCGCCGACGTCCTCGTCGGCGCTTCAACGAGAGGCCGACGAGGACGTCGGCGGTACGAAACGCTCTTAAAAATTAATGAATCCGTGTACTATTGCATTGGAACGTGAATTTTCAGGAGTGCGACATCTTGATTTCGCCTGTCAAATCAAGATTTGACACTCCTGATAACTCCCAAGAATTTCGCAGGATGAAGCGCGTCATTAGGGCAGACGCGGCACCGCTTTTTCCGCCAATTTTTTCATCTGATCACGCGTCACATTGTCCGGCGGATTGGCCGTCAGCCGCAGCAAGACATTCCCTTTGAACGTGAAAAATTCCCCGACATTCGCCACCCAGCCCGCGGGATCTCCGATGCCGGCGACTTCTTCTGGATTGATCGGCTGTCCCGGATATTTGCCGACCATTTCCACCACATGCAGTTGAAATTTATCGCGCCCGCTGGTCCCGGCGATGCCGCGCGAAATGGAGGCGCAGAGTTTCATGCCCTTGACATCGGCGCAGCATTTCTCCGCCGTGCCTCCGGCAGTATCCACCTTCGCCGCCGCGCCGAAAATGGCCTGCACGTCCTGCTGAGGCATCACATCGCACGCGTTCACTGCCTTCGGCGCATCCTGTTTTTTCGAACATGCTGAAAAACTGAGCAACAGGCATCCGCACAAACATATCCATCCGATCTGTTTCATAGAACCCCCTCCCGTTAAAAATAGAATGCTCATGTGTGGTAACGTCGGTCGAAATTCCGTTTTGGCCGACATGAATAGCTTTTGAGAGACTCGATATTGCAGAAGCACGTGACAGCCCATAACATCCATTACAAGGAATCAAATAAATCTGATACACGCAAATTTAGCAAGCGTTTTTTCATGAAAATCTCTTGACAATTCTTTTCAACGATATGCACACTATGAGAACATGCGATTTTTATCAACACCCAATTTCTTGATTATAAGCGATGGGCGTGACAAGCCAACCGAATAACATCTCAGCGTTGTGAGAAATTTCTTGCCGTCAGGCGCATTTTTTACAACGACCATCTTCGTGAAATTATGCGAAACTGGAGTATTGCGGCAAAAGTCTCCGCGGCAGCGTGCGGCGTGGTATTTCTTCTGCTCTGTGCCGGGGGAATCTTACTGATTCGCTTCGAATTTTCCCTGATCGCCGTTTTCAAAAACGAGCATCTCGCCAGCATTCAACAATCCATTGCCGACCGCGAAATTGCAGAAAAACACTCGCTGCGCAATATGGTCGAATTCACCTCTCAGCAACTCGCCGAGGTGTGCGCCTCGTATCTGTATAATATTGATGCCGCTGCCGCGCTCCGTCCGCTGCAATCCTATATGGGATCAACGGAATTTGTCGCGATTCAAGTGTTCGATGAAAATGGAAAACCGTTTCTCGCCATCTGGAAAACGGATGCCGAGAGCGCATCGGCCACGAATCTCCCGCCAGACCTCGCGCTGGATGCGGCGTTATCCATTACGAACGATATTACATATAATGATCAACATGTGGGGAAAGTCACGGTCTTTTATACTGAAACATTTCTGACGAACAAGATTACGCTTGCCACGCAGCATAGCATTGCCGAAGTAGAGACGCTGAATGCGGCGTTGCGAAAACGCCTGAATAGCGCGATTATGTCGCAAAGTATCGGGATTCTGTTGATTATTGTGGCCTTAGTTGCATGTTTGCTGTTCGTCATTCGAGGATTTGTGGTCACGCCATTATTGCAGGTGGCAAGTGTCGCCCGCAGATTAGCGCAATTTGATCTGGCAGAAATCAGCATCGGCGGCAATCGTGGCGATGAAGTCGGCGAATTGTTCGCGGCGATTCGAGAGATGATTCTCTCATTACGCAACATCTTAGGGCAAGTGCAGCGCTCTGGCGTGCAAGTCACCTCGTCGGCGGCGGAACTCTCGGCCTCAGCGAAACAAGAAGAAGCGATTGTCATCCACCAGCTTGAATCCACGAAAAACGTACTCAAATCGGTGCAGAAAATTTCCGATGTCACCACCGAACTCGCGAAAACCATGCAGCACGTCGTCTCGATGTCGCAAGAAACAGCAGGATTTGCGAACAACGGGCAGGCGGATTTATTGCGCATGGAAGAGGCGATGCGTCAGATGGAATACGCCTCGAAATCGATCTCGGAAAAATTAGGCTCGATTAACGAAAAAGCGGAAAACATCACCACCGTTGTCACCACCATCACTAAAGTCTCGGATCAAACGAATCTGCTGTCGCTCAATGCCGCCATCGAAGCGGAAAAAGCCGGGGAATACGGACGCGGATTTACCGTCGTGGCTCGCGAAATCAGGCGTCTGGCAGATCAAACCGCTGTCGCGACGCTGGATATTGATCAGATGGTGAAAGAGATGCAGAGCGCCGTCTCGGCAGGCGTGATGGAAATGGATCGATTCATCAATCAGGTGCGGCAGAGCGTGGAAGATGTCGGACGCATCAGCATGCAGCTCAACCTGATTATCGGCCAGGTGCAGGCGCTTTCGCCGAAATTCGAAGACGTGAACGAGGCGATGTCAAATCAATCGGCCAACGCGCTCATGATTTCGCAGGAAATGACGCAACTCAGCGACGAAATGAGCGAAACCAAAGAAACCTTGCATGAAACCTTTTCCGCCATCACGCAGTTGCATGAAGCCGCGCACGGCTTGCAGGAAGAAGTCTCGCGTTTCAAAATTTCCTGAGTCCACCCCCTCCAGGGTTTCAAACCCTGGCAGGGGTATTGCGTAATTCATTCCGCCGTTTTTTCCACCCGCTTATAGGGCGTCAAGCCGCATTTCATATAGGCGTTCAGCGCGTTAGGATGGTCAAGCGTGCAGGTATTCAGCCAGACCCGCGTGGCGTCCCACTCCCAGCCGGAGCGAATCGCCTGACTGATCAGAAATCCGCCGCAGCCTCCGCCGATAAATTTTGGCAGCAAGCCGAGACAGACGATTTCCA
>CAZMEO010000054.1:0-4699 GCA_964565315.1 uncultured Candidatus Moduliflexus sp.
TTAAAATGACACGGACATGTAAGCAAAGATTCGGATGCTTTTGTCCTTTCTTACAGCAATCCCTGTCGTTCTTCCAATTCCGGGAACTGCGCCTTCAACTCCTGCAATTTTTTCTCCCTCTCCGCATGTTCACATTTTTATTCTTTTTGTCAAGTATAGAAATCAACGGATTTGACCAACTCCCCCCTTTGCTGGCGGAGATATACCCCTTTTTATAAAATTCCACTTCTAACGGCGTCCATTCTTTCATCGCCTGAATACGAACATACGGCGGATTCCAGATCACCGCGTCAAATCCGCCCGCTTGCATAATCTCCGGAAATTCCTGTTTCCAATCAAAAGCGTTCACGCGATACAATTCGTCTTCATTCATCAAGCCGAGTTGCTTCCCTTCATAAAAATCCGAGCCAATCAGCGAGTTGCCGCATTTGATATTGTTCGCCAAATTCGGCAGCACGCGCTCGTGAAACATCCCCATTTGCCCGATGCTTTGCTCGTCTTCCACTTCCAGCACCTTCAGCAATAGCGAGAGTTTCGTCACTTCCACTGCCTGCGCGTCAATATCCACGCCGTAAATATGGGCGAGGAGAATCCGCTTGCGCTCGGCAATCGTCAACACCCAGTCGTTCCCGATCTGGCGCAGGCGCGGCGGCTTGCTTTTGCTCCATTTTTTCGGGTCATCCGCAATGTATTGCTCGCGATGTCAGTCGAGCAGATATTGATACGCGCCCAGCAGAAACGAGCCGAAGCCGCTGGCCGGATCGAGGATGGTCACATTCAGACCTCCCAGGTTTTTAAAACCTGGGAGGTCTGAACGGCGTAAATTTCAAGAAAAGCCGTCAGACACCTTCACGGTGTCTGACGGCTATGTCCGTAACCTTTTACCATGCCTATTCGCCGTAGGCGATAGGGAGCATGCTACAACACCAGAAGCCTTACGGGCTAAATAACGAAATGCCCTCTTTCAGGGCGAAACATGCGAATCAATCAACATCAGCGGTTTCTTCGACAATCGGTTCTTTCGCGGCTCCGGCGTCATATTTGCGCTCGATGGCGGCGTCTAAGGCGATGATCATCTGCTGCGCGACGGCGAGCGCCTGTTTCCAATCCGGCGGCTGCGCGTTAGGGCTGGCGAAGACGGCGTAATTTCGAGCGAGCCGCAGCGCGTCCATTTCCTCGATCATTTGAGCGGTAAAGAATTGATCTTCACGCAATTTATCGAGCAACTGCGTGAATTCTGCGCTGCGCTGCGAGGAGCGCAGAAACGATTTGTTCGCGTGAGGATCGAGATAGGCGGCTTGCAGGAACGACAATTCCGCAAAGCGGGCTTCGACAAAATTAAACGCCTGCAAGATGGCGGATTCCGGCGAAATGTCGAAGAGTTTATTGAGAAACGCGAGGACGTTCCCCTGCCCTTCCAGCACGCCGAAGAGGTGAATCTCCTCTTCTTTCAGCCCGAATTCGAACAGCGTGCCCGCGAGTTCGACGCCGTATTCGTCATGCAGAAAGCGCCGCGCAAATTCGGTGGTTTCGTCCAAATAGCGATAGACCGTCCGCAATTCCGGGCGCTCGAAACGATGCTGCAAGGTCTGGCGGTCTTCGTTCAGCAATTCGAGAAACGGGCGTTCCGGCAATTTAACGCGCTCCTTTTTCAGCAAATCGAGCGTCTTGTTGAGCGGCAGCGGCACGCCTTTGGCGGAATCGTTCAGGCTGTGTCCGGCGTCAATCAGGCGGTCATGCAGCAGCAATTCCGCCGCATTCGCCAGATGCAGCGCGATAAAGGGATAGGTGCGCTCGTTCGCCTGCCGGAAAAGTTCCATTGAATGAATCAGCAGTTCCATCGCGTGAAAAAACAGCGGGGATTGATCACTCATGCGCGGCCTCCTTAAAATATTCAGACCTCACAGGTTTCGAAAACCTGTGAGGTCTCCGTTTAACATATTACAGCAGCATTTCGCCGGTCACTTTCGCCACTAACAGATTCGACAAAATCACCGGCTTGCCGGTCGTTTCTTTGACGATGTCGCGCATTTCCCTCGTGTAGCCGAAACAGTGCATGACCACGAAATTGATGTCATAGCGTTTGAGTTGATGCGCAGCTTCGATAATGCCATCGTTCCCAAGATGCGGCGACGCAGTGGCGAAGACCGGCACGATGCCGTTGCAGGCGAGATTGCGGCGCATCTGTTTCTGCTGCTCGCCGGTCGGAATCATGACGCCGACGACCTGCCCCGCGCTGGCTAACGCGGCGACAGTGTTATCCACGATTTTTTGTGGAATAATAAACGGCACAGGATAACGAAACGGGCGGAAATCGCCGGTGCAAAGGAGGATGGCTGCTTCAATCTGCTCCTCTTGCAGCGCATCCGCGCAGGCTTGAATGCGCGGCAGGAGATAGCGCCGCCCGACGATATGCTGTGAGCCATCGGCCATTTTGACCACTAACACATCATCCCCTTCATTCGGCGCCATGCGCTTGACGTCGGCGTCGGTCAGGCCGTCTAATGCGCCAGATTCAATCATCTCGGCGCGGTCGCCCCAGGCGTCCTCAAAAATGCTCAAAATATCCGGTCGCGGCGATTGGCCGATGCTGATCATCCCAATTTTCGGTGTATGACTCATGAGAATATCCTCATCGTCTTCTATTGAAGGTCTATATAAATTCCCCTTTCTGGCGGGGAAAAACCTCACAGGTCTCAAAGACCCGTAAGGTTTATGTTCAATTCAACTCCGGGCAAGCTCTTGCAGCCGCGCAACCCGCTCTTCGGTGGCGGGATGCGTGCTGAACAACGACGCAAGGCCGCCGCCAGAAAACGGTTTCATGATAAACAGATGCGCGGTGGCGTTGTGCGTCGGCGTTTGCGTAAGCGGAAAACGTTCGACGCCCATGCTGATTTTTTGCAGCGCCCGCGCTAACGAAAGCGGCTGGCCGCTGATCTCCGCGCCCGCGCGATCCGCCATAAATTCGCGGGAACGGGAGATCGCCATTTGAATCAGCATCGCGGCAATCGGCGCGACAATTGCGGCAAACAACATCCCAAGCGCCCCGCCGCCATCGCGGTCGTCGTCGCGGCTGCCGCCCGCAAACATCGCGCCCCACCGCGCCATTGACGCGACAAAGGAAATTGCGGTGGCAAACGTGGCGGCAATCGTCTGAATCAAAATGTCGCGGTTTTTGACATGCCCCAATTCATGCCCGATCACGCCCGCCAATTCGTCGCGGTTCAGCATCCGCATGATGCCGGTGGTGACGGCAACCGCCGCATGATTCGGATCGCGTCCGGTCGCGAAGGCGTTCGGCGTCTCGGTCGGGATGATATAGACTTTCGGCATCGGCAGGCCAGCATTCGCCGTTAATTGCTGCACTAATCCATACAGTTCCGGCGCGCTGCTTGCCGAGACTTCCTGCGCGTTATACATCCGCAGCACTAACTTGTCGCTGAACCAGTAGGAAAAAAAGTTCATGCCGAGCGCCACGATAAACATCATGACAATGCCGCGATCTCCGACGACCATGCCGCCGACAAGCATCAAAATGCCGGCCAGTCCGGCCATGAGTACTGCTGTTTTGATTGAATTCATAGTTCGAAACTCCTTGTTATATAATTTTTACTTGCGCTTCGTACCGCCGACGTCCTCGTCGGCATAAAAAACGATGCGCCGACGAGGACGTCGGCGGTACGAAGTTCTAACGATTTTCCCCGAATCGATCCCCGACATTCAGCCGATAGCCCCGACAAAAGTCGTTGCATCGCATCGGTTTTTTGTTTTCCGGCTGGATTTCCACGATTCGCAGAAACCCCTTGCCAGTGGCGACAAGCGGGCCGCGCGTTTGATCAAGCCGAACGACCATTCCAGGCAGATGCTCACGCAGATCGCACGGCACGTCGGTTTCAACTTCCCCCTGTAAGACTTTGACACATTTGCCATGAATTGTGGTATATGCGCCCGGCCAGGGAAAAAATCCGCGCACTTTGCAATCAATCGCCTGCGCCGATTCGTTCCAGTCAATCAGGCCGTCTTCTTTTTTCATCAGCGGCGCGTAGGTTGCCGCCGCATGGTCTTGCGGAATGCGGACGAGCGTTCCGGCTTCCGCCTGTCGCAGCGTTTCGATCAGCAGCTCTGCGCCGAGCGCCGCCAGCTTGTCGTGCAGCGTCGCGGTCGTTTCGCGTGGCTCAATCGGAATTGTCCGCGTTAAAAGCATGTCGCCGGTGTCCATGCCTTTATCCATAAAAATCGTCGTGACGCCGGTTTCGGTTTCGCCGCGCACAATCGCCCAGTTCATCGGCGCAGCGCCGCGATATTTCGGCAGCAGCGAGGCATGAACATTGATGCAGCCGAGGCGCGGAATCCGCAGCAGCGTTTCCGGCAATATCTGGCCGTAGGCGACAACCACGATGACATCCGGGTTGATGTCGCGAATCTGCTGCACAACCGCCTCTTCGCGCACGCGCCTCGGCTGCATGACCGGAATGCCATGCTGTTCCGCCAGCGTTTTAACTGGCGGCGCGATGACATGCTGCCCGCGTCCTTTGGCGCGATCCGGCTGCGTCACGACCGCTCGCACAGCGTGACCGCTCTCGAGCAATTTTTGCAATGTGGACACCGCAAATTCCGGCGTTCCCATAAAAATAATATTCATCTGTTTTCCCCTAAAAATAGAATTTTCATGCGCAGAGGCGTGAATTTTTACGAGTAT
>CAZMEO010000054.1:4799-6055 GCA_964565315.1 uncultured Candidatus Moduliflexus sp.
GCGGTACGCTGGATATGAAAAAATTAATGAACCAGTGTACTACGGCAAACAAGCATGATAACGTGATTCTTCAATCATACAAAACAGGCAGATGGAGAGAAAGTCAAGGAATAATTGCTGCCAGAAATAAGGTAATCTTCGCAAGATTTTTTATTGACAGATGTTTCGGCCTGCGGCGTAATCGACCTGTCGTGATTTCGCGGAAAGTGAACAGAACCCTTTTCAAAAGGAGCGTTTTTTATGAGAAAAATCGGAGTAAGCCTTATCGCGGTCATGTTGGCGTTTGCGGCGTGTCTTCTGGCAGCAAGCCAGGCGGAGGCGCTGAAGGTGGCGATGGTGGTGGCGGGAACATTGGGCGACCGGTCGTTTTATGATTCCGGCAACGAAGGCTTGACGCGAGCCGCGAACGAACTGAAGGTTGAAACGAAAGTCTTCGAATGCCGCAGCGTGCCGTCGGCCTTTTCGGAGCAGATTATCGCCGCCGCGCAGAGTTACGAAGTCGTGTTTACCGTCGGCTGGGAGCTTGTTGATCCATTGCTGGAAATTGCGCCGGATTTCCCGGATGTGAAGTTTATCCATATTGACGCGGCGATTGAAGGCGTGGCGAATGTCAGTTCGATTGATTATCTCGAAAATGAAGGCTCGTTTGTTGCGGGGGCGATGGCGGCGCTGATGACGAGCAAAACCGGCGACCCGAAAATCAATGACAAGAACGTCATCGGCGCAGTCGGCGGCATGGACATTCCGGTCATCCGCAACTTTGTAGCAGGCTACGAAGCGGGCGCGAAATACATTGACCCGGAAATCAAAGTGGAAACCGGCTTTGTCGGCAGTTTCGAAGACCCGGCCAAAGGCAAGGAAATGGCGTTGACGATTTTCAACAAAGGCGCGGATATTATCTTCCAGATTGCCGGAAATACGGGCAACGGCGTGATTGAGGCCGCGAAAGACGCCGGATTTTACGCCATCGGCGTGGATTCGGATCAGGGCTATATTGCGCCCGGCTCGATTATGGGGAGCATGATGAAGCGCGTCGGGCTGTCGGTGTTCGAGACGATTCAGAAAATTCTCGACGGCAGCTATCAAAACGGCGCAGTCATCACCTACGGCATCGCGCAGAACGGCGTCGGCATGAGCAAAGATGACGACATGAAACAGATCGTCGGCGATGAGGTCATGAATAAATTAGCTGAAATCGAAAAAGGGATCGTCGAAAAAACGATTCCCGTTCCAGCGCGGAATTAAGCGGGAGTACA
>CAZMEO010000054.1:6155-15879 GCA_964565315.1 uncultured Candidatus Moduliflexus sp.
CCGCCAAAACTCAGGAGAGTCCATGAACGCCGTCGAGATGAAGCATATCAGTAAGCAGTTTCCGGGCGTGTTAGCGAATGATCGCGTCAATCTGACCGTCAGGCGCGGCAGCATTCACGCGATTATCGGCGAAAACGGCGCGGGCAAGACCACGCTGATGAATCTGTTGTACGGCCTGCATCGCCCGGACAGCGGCGAGATGCTGGTCAACGAGCAACCGGTTTCGATTGACAGCCCGCGTCACGCCATGCGGCTCGGCATCGGCATGGTGCATCAGCATTTCATGCTCGTGCCGTCTTTCACGATTGCCGAAAATATTGTCCTCGGCTTAGAACCGCAGCACGGCGTCTCTTTCGACCGAAAACGCGCCATTGCCGCCACGCGGGAACTTTCGGAGCAATACGGCTTGCGCGTTGACCCGACGGTCAAAGTGCAAGACACGACCGTTGGCATTCAGCAGCGGGTTGAAATCCTGAAGACGCTCTATCGCGGAGCGAAAATCTTGATTCTCGACGAGCCGACCGCCATTCTGACGCCGCAGGAAGTGTGTGAATTTTTCGCCACCGTGCGCTTTTTGACGACGACCGGCAAAACGATTCTGTTTATCAGCCATAAGCTTCAGGAAGTGCTGGAAATCGCCGACGATGTCACGGTGATGCGGCGCGGCAAGGTCGTCGGCGAGGTTCGCGCGGCAGAGGCGACCGAGGCGCAGCTTGCCAGCCTGATGGTGGGGCGGGATGTCTTGTTCGAAGTGGAAAAGTCCGCGACGGTTATCGGCGAACCCGTGTTGGACGTTCAGGATTTGCGGGCGCGAGACAAGCGCGGCCTTTTTGCCGTCAAAGGCGTTTCGTTCAGCGTGCGGCGCGGCGAAATTCTTGGCATCGCAGGCGTTGAAGGGAACGGGCAAAGCGAATTGATTGAGGCGATCACCGGTTTGCATGACGCCGCTAACGGAAACATCACATTGAACGGTCAGCCGATTCAGAATTGCTCTGTCATCGAACGCCGCCGGATGAGGATGGCGCATATTCCCGAAGACCGGTTAGCCGTCGGGCTGAACCTGAAAGGCTCTGTGTCAGAAAACCTGATTGCCGGAAAACACCAACAGCCGCCATATCAAGGCCGCTGGAAACGGCGCGATACAAGCCAGATTCGTGCTTACGCCAATCAGTTGACGCAGCAATTCGATATTCGCGCCGCCTCGGTTGACACGATTGTTTCGACGCTTTCCGGCGGAAACATGCAAAAGGTCGTGGTGGGGCGGGAATTCAGCATGAAGGCGCATTGCCTGATCGTCTCGCAGCCGACGCGGGGCGTGGATGTCGGCGCAATCGAGGCGATTCATCAGATGATTTTAGCGCAGGCCGCTTCCGGCAAGGCGATTCTGCTGGTTTCCGCCGAATTGGACGAACTCTACAAATTGAGCGACCGGATTCTTGTAATGTATGAAGGCGAAATCGTCGGGGAATGCGATCCGCGTCTCGTTTCGAAAGAAGAAATCGGCCTCTACATGACTGGCGCGAAACGGAATCCAGCCCTGCCAGGGTTTTGAACCCTGGCAGGGCTTTTATGGCCTTGCTAACGTCCACGATTCCCGCGCTGTCGTTGATGTGCCCGTGCCGCATGTCCATTCAATCAAATAGGGCGCAATTGACATCGAACCGTCGTCGAAAATGTCCATCGTGCTGGCGGCTCGCGTGACAAACTCGTTCGCGCAGCGGTTGTGCAGCGTAATATCTACCAGCGCGTAGGTGGCGTCAACGCATGTCACGGTCACTTCTCGGCGGCCTTCTTCGCCGCCAGTAAAGAAAAAGCCCTCATCAGTCGCTTGCAGCGTGGTTCTTCCCGTATAATACCGGTTTTCTCCGCTTGCCGTCATCGTCAGCGTATATTCATGCAGGCCGGTGCGGATGCAGGCCGTGTCAGGATCATCGGAAAGCGGGTCTTCGCAGCCCGTTACGCTGACACAAAGCGCGATTATGACGATAAGTCTTTTGAACTGTGCATAAAAAAATATACGCATAAGCAGCCTCGTAAAATTGAAAAAGTAACTTCAATCCAGACCTCACAAAAATTCTCGATCTACGATTTCGAGCGCAGTCTGAGGAAAGCGATAGAGATGCGGCGGGCGTCCGCCCTGCTTGCTGACGGCGTCGGGATGAATGCCGACCTGCTCAATCAAGCCGATTTTCAGGAGCTTGACTCGAAAATTCGTTCGGTTTAGTGAACGCGCCAAAATCGCTTCATAGACGGTCTGAAGTTCATCAATCCGAAATGTCTCTGGAAGAAAGCTTTTCGCCACGTTCGTATAACGCAATTTGCCTTGCAAGCGCGTGAGCGCGGTTTCGATGATATAACTGTGATCGAACGGCAGCGAACCGGGCGCGATCTCCTTGACCGCTTGCCAGATGATGTCAGGCGAATTTCCTGGCAGGTCGCGGATAATGCCGAGATAGCCGACGCTGATCGTGCGCCCGCGTGGGTCGCGATACAGGCCGTCGAACGTAGCAAGCTGCTCAAGATAGGTCAGCGCGTTCACGCATTCCGGCCAGCCGGATTTCTGACGCAACGCGCGTTTTGCCGCCTCCTCCAGCGTTTCATCCACGCGCGCAGCGACGCCAGGCAACGCGGGTGCTCCCTGAAACGGTGCATCAGTCCGCCGGGCAAGCAACACATGCAGTTGGCCTTGCTGAATGGCGAAAAGAATGACATCTACTGATAAGACCGGGCGTTCAAGCTCAAGAATGTCCATGCTGCTCGATCACACCTCACAGGTTTTCGAAACCTGTGAGGTGTTGCGTCAATTTGATGAAAATTGTTGTTCAAACGCCGTCAACACATCAAGCATCTCTTCCGGCAAAAACGCCTGCGCCGTCCGGCGCAGGTCATCGGAAATATCGCGATAAAAGGCTTCGGCGATGCTTCCGGCGATGCAGGCGAGCGTATCGCTGTCTCCGCCGAGCGAGACGGCCTTTCTGACGGCGTCTTCGTAATTGCTCGATTCCAAAAAGGCGATCATGGCTTCCGGCACGCTCCCCTGGCAGGAGACGTCGAAGGTGTAGGTCGGTCTGATGGCGTCTATCGTTCTATCGAGATGGTAGCCGAACCGGCTGCTGATTTCATGTCGGATGGCGTCTTTCGTTTGGCCGGTTCGCGCTAAAAACACGGCCAATGCCACCGCTTGCGCTCCCTTGATGCCTTCGGGATGATCATGCGACACTTCCGCCGTATTTTCCGCCTCGCGCAGCACGTCGTCAATCGTATCGAATGCCCAGCCGACCGGGCTGACGCGCATGGCCGAACCATTGCCCCAACTGTGATATGGGCGCGCGTCGTCTTGAAAAATCCACCTGAAAAACGAGCCGCCATACCCTGCGTCAGGATATTTCCGCCCCCAACGCTTCATCGAGGCGGCATACTCCGCGCCAGTCAGAATCGCATCGGCGACGGCGATGGTCATCACCGAATCATCGGTAAAGCGGCAGTGCGAATGAAATAATGGAAATGTCGTCGTTTTGAGCGGAAACCGTTCATATACCGAACCGATAATATCGCCTGCAAGTGCGCCAATCATGAATCCTCTCCTTGTCTATCGAACGACTACACGGAGTCAGTAATTTTTCATGGCACTTCGTACCGCCGACGTCCTCGTCGGCCTCTCGTTGAAACCCCGACGAGGACGTCGGCGGTACGGCGCGCTTCTAAGAATTTACATTCCAGTGTGGTTCTTTATTTGGGATATTTTTCTGTCAATTGAGTCCAGAATCGCGGCTCGCGTTCGAAAGGCAACTAAATTTTATCGAAAAATACGGATTGCTGGCATAAACAGCAGGGAGGATGCCGGTGGTTCGAGTCGAGCGGTAACATTTTACACCGCTCAAAACTGTTACAGTGTCACAAATTATTACAGGAGTTTTTTCCTTCTCTCACGGCGTCTCTGCCCAGATTGTCACGTGTTATCCATTTCCACGCTGACTGGCATGATTTCTGCTATATAATCTTTTGAGTAAATTGACCATTGAGCGCTTTTAAGGAGGTGAGGATTACAACCTGCTTCTCTCATGTCCGTCAGTTTATCCCTCGCCACAGAACGGGTAGAAGGGTATTTTTTGCGTCAGTATCTATTTTTAGGAAATTTCGGTGTTTTTTGCTGTAAATACAGACTAAAAAGGTCTTATTTTCGAATAAGGTCTTGTTTCATAGATAGGGAGAGACGCTTATGGAAACAACCACATTGACTCCATATTTAAGAGATATTCGCCAGTATCCGCTGTTATCCCATGACGACGAAGTGTCGTTAATACAGCAATCGCGCAGAGGTTCGCAAAACGCGGCGGAGCAGCTTGTGACATCGAATCTTCGGTTTGTCGTGAGCATTGCCAAACGGTATCAACATCTTGGATTGCCGCTTGCCGATTTGATTAACGAAGGCAATATCGGGCTGATGAATGCGATTGGGCAGTTCGACGAAACGCGCGGCGTTAAGTTTTCTTCGTATGCCAGTTGGCTGATTAAGCGTCAGATTTTTCAGGCGTTGGCGGATAAATCAAAGATCGTGCGCATTCCGATCAAGCGCGTCTTGTCGCTGCTGAAACAGCATCGGACATTGCATGAATTGTCGAACGAATTAGGGCAGCATGATACCGATACCGACACCTTGCGTCAGATCGAACTGCATCTCGAAACCATCAAGCGCAAACTCAACGCCTCGTACCCGTATCTCTCGCTTGACGCGCCGTTAGTGGCGGATGATGACACGAATTCGTTCGTGGATTTTATTTCAGAAGACGAAGAGCGGCGTCCGGATCGCATGGTGCTGCAAAAGATGGATCAAGACCTCGCGTATCGAGCGCTAACCGGGCTGAACAGCCGCGAGCGCGAGATTGTCGAGATGTACTACGGCTTCAATGATCATGAGCCGAGCACCTTAAAAGAAATCGGCGAAAAATTCGGCATCACGCGCGAGCGCGTCCGACAGATCAAAGAAAACGCCATCAATAAGCTGCGCCAATCGCTGCACGTGCATAATTAACTGACAGGCATACCCGACTCAAGACTTCAGACGCGAGGCGACTCGCGTTCGAAGTCTTGTTTTGTTTGAATGCCCGGCAGTTGCGAGCCACGCCATGAACAGCGCAAGAAAGATGAGAAAAGAGAAAAAACGCAAAAAATAAATTGACTTTCCAAGAGCATTGCAGTGAGTATTGCTTCAGAAGAAATCCTCCATCCACCAACTGTTATTTACGTGAAAGCGAAGGCCAATCGTGAGATACTTTATTTTTTCCGATATTCACGGCAATCTTGAGGCGTTAAACGTCGTACTGGCGCAAATCGAAGCGGTCGCGCCCGATAAAATTTTTTGTTTAGGCGACGTGGTCGGTTATGGCCCGAATCCGAATGAATGTATTGAGTTGATTCATCAACGCGCCCATGCCACGATTATGGGCAACCACGATCATGCGGTGTTAGGCTTGACCGATATCACCTATTTTAATCAATACGCGAAAACGGCGGTATTGTGGACGCGGCAAGTCTTAACCGAAAAGAATAAAGCGATTTTAGAAACGTATCCGTTTTCGCTGTCCGCCGATAATATTTTGCTTGTCCATTCCACTCCCGTTAATCCTGAGCGGTGGGATTATATCTTCAATCCGCTGGAAGGTCGGTATTATCTTCAGCATCTCCGCGAACAGTTGTGTTTTATCGGCCATTCCCATCAGCCCGTCTTTTTCGAGCAGAACGAGCGCGGCGATGTTTCTTACGACAGAAAGCCCCAGTTGTTCGTGAATATCAGAGAGAACTGCAAATATATCATCAATGTCGGCAGCGTGGGGCAGCCGCGTGACGGCAACCCGGAAACGTCGTATGCGGTCTATGATTCTGACAAACAGGTCGTCGAGGTGCGGCGCTTGCCATACGATTTCACGCCCACGCAACGCAAAATGGCTGACGCCGATTTGCCCCCGTTTCTTATCGAACGGCTGGCGCATGGAAGATAATCGTTCGCAACACACCGCCTCGCCCCTGTCAGGGCGTTAAACCCTGACAGGGCGAATATTGTTTATTTCACCATTACCCCTTTTTCAAAAACCTTCAACTCATGTTGCGGAAATGGCTTCCATCCGCCGTTGAACGATGGCACTAACGGCGACGAGGACACCATGCAGCCTTTCAGCCCGAATTCCTCGCAGGCGAGCGTCACGCTCATCCCGTCGGCGGGGTCGTGCATTGCCATTTTCTGCTTTAACAACACGTTCGCATTATACCACATGCCCCCGGCAACCTCATAGCCGCCGTAATAGGCGTACATCCGCGAGCCGTCAGAAATAATAAAATTCAAATTGTTCGGGTACGAAAAACTAATTCGTCTGGCCGTATTTTCAATAATATCAATTTTTTCCGCCACGCTGAGGCTGAATCCATTTTGCATATACGCTTTTCGCAACTGCTCGATCATGTAGCAAAAAATATACTCCGAATCCGTGTTGCCATGCGGCTTAATCACGCTGAAAAATACCGGATCGGAACGAATTTCAGGAATCGTGCCGTTATGGGTAAAGACCCACGATTTTTCGGCATAGGCTTCCGGCCTGGGATCGACCATCAATTCGAACGGATGCGTATTGAGATACACTTTGGTGCCGACGCTGGCATATCTGATATTAGAAATAAACATGTCGGTTTTGATGTATCCATATTTTAAAAAGTAGTTAAACAGGCTGTATCGAGCCGAAATTGGCTCTTTAATAATCGCGGCATAGGGCAAATCCATCTCGCCGTTGCGATAAAATCCAACGCCCCAGCTTGCCTCGTCAATCCGGCTTTTGCCGTTGGCGTTGTCAAAGGTAAACGATGTTTTGATTGCCGCGTTCGCGCATAATCCAAACAACTCGCTCATAAGCTCATCTTCCTTTCTTGTCAGAGTAAATTGGGTAAATACTACCTCATCTTATTCAGCAAGAGCCATGCCATCATGAGAAAAATAACGATGAACAAACGCGGCATTTTTCTATAGAAGCCATAATATCAGGCAAATTCAAACCTTGCGCATTGGAGAGAACTGGAGAGCAATTTATCATTCCGGTCTGATTGGGTATCCTTGAGACATAAAATTTATTCAAATATCAACAAATATGTCATAAAAATTCACGGAATGTCACAACAATGTATTTCTACCATTGTGAGACACCATGCATATCATAAAAAAACTATTTCATAACATTTTTGTTATTCCTAACTGACATTACGCAGGCGTGTTCTTGAAATGCCTGCGTGTTCGACATCCCCCCTTCTCAGAAGGAAAGGGGGAATATCCCCGCTCTTTTTCAGAAATATCATTCACAATTTCACGTTTTATTTTCTTTTTATTGCTTTTATCTTGACAATAGGTGTATGGAAATGAGACATGACTCTTGTTTTCGAAAGATCGCACATGTTAATTCCCCTTTTTTTATTTCAATCATCACCTATCACAGGAGTCGGACAATGGAACAAATGATTGCCATTTGCGGATTAGAATGCCAGAAGTGCGGCGCGTTTTTAGCGACCCAACAGAATAGCGACCAGAAACGAATCGAGGTTGCGAAAGAATGGTCACAGATGTTTCATGCGGATATTACGCCGGAGAGCATCAACTGCGACGGATGCCTTGCCACCAGCGGACGCCTCTTTCAGCACTGCTCGGTCTGCGAACTGCGGGCGTGCGGCATGGCGAAAGGCGTCGAAAACTGCGCTCAGTGCGCGGAGTACGCCTGCGAAAAGCTTGGAAAATTTTTCCAGATGGCGCCGGAAGCGAAGACCGTCTTAGACCGTGTAAGAAGCGCTGCCGCCGCGAACTAAGAAGGACGACCGCAAAAGTCCCAGAGGGACGGTATCTGTGTAGCTGAACGTTATGGTGAAGAAAAAGCAGTCAGACCCCTTCAAGGTGTCTGACTGCTTGCCCGCAATCCTGCGTGTCAATACAAGATTGCGCCCCTCTGGAGCGAATATCGTATCCAAAACTTACGTTAAATAAGGAACAAGACAGTGGCTGAATTACTGAAACATCAATTTTTTACGCCAGCCTCTATCCACCATTTTGCGGAGACAATTTTTCAGCATCACCCTGCGTTTGATCGGGAGATGTTTACCGCGCGCGTCTTTGCCGACGGATGGGAGGCAAAAGAACTGAAAGCGCGGATGCGGCACGTCACGCTCTGTTTACATGACACGCTGTCGTTAGCGTGTGCGGACGCATTGGACATTCTGAAATTAGCCGCGCCTCTGATCAAAGGATTCGATGGCTTATGCCTGCCGGATTATGTCGAACTCTACGGCATGGAGGATTGGGAGCGTTCGCTGCCGGCGCTCGGTTATTTTACAAAATTTTCTTCGGCGGAATTTGCCATTCGCCCATTTTTAGACAAAGACCCGAATCGAGTTCTTCCGTTTTTACTCCGATGGGCGGAAGACGACGACCAGAACGTGCGTCGCTTTGCAAGCGAAGGCTGCCGCCCGCGCTTGCCCTGGGCAATGGCGCTGCCGAAGTTCAAACGCGATCCGCACCCGATTCTGCCGGTATTAGAAAAGCTGAAGGCGGATGAATCGGAATTTGTCCGCAAAAGCGTCGCCAATAACCTGAATGATATTTCCAAAGACCATCCTGACTTGCTGCTCGACCTTTGCGAACGCTGGCAGGGGCAAAACGACCGAACGGATTGGATTCTTAAACATGCCTGCCGGACGCTGCTGAAAGCCGGAAACCCGCGAGCGCTTGCGCTGTTCGGACATCATCATGCCATTTGCGCCACCATCGAAGAGGCGCGTCTCGACAACACCAGGCTTTCTATCGGCGACACCGTGCAATTTTCATTTATCGTGAACCTCAATGAACCAGAACCGGCCAATGTTCGCCTGGAATACGCGGTCTATTTTGTCAAAGCGAAGGGGCAGGTTTCGAAAAAAGTGTTTAAAATCGCTGAAAAAACCTGCGAACCGGGAAAACACTTATTTTCAAAGCGACACGCATTTTTAGAACGCACGACCCGCAAACATTATGCGGGGCAGCATCGGATCACCATTATCGTCAACGGCGAGGAAAAAGCCGAAATGACGGTTGAATTAACAACAAATGAAACACCTCACAGGTTTTAAAAACCTGTGAGGTGTGAAGTTTACTTATGAAATATTTATCAAAAGACCGCCAACAGGCGGCAAAAACCTTTATTTTCACTCATGCCCGCCCGCTTGAGCAGGCATTATACCAGCATGAATTCGAATCGGCTTCGGCTGAACAGGTGTTCGCCAAATTAGCCCGCTTTCAGAACGCAGACGGCGGTTTCGGTCAGGCGTTAGAACCCGATTTTCGCGCTCCTGAAAGTTCAAATTATACGACCGGCATTGCGCTCGATATGCTGCGAGAGATCAACGCGCCCGCCGATCATCCGCTGATTCACGGCGCGATGGCCTATCTGCTGAATACGTATCAACGCGAAACACAGACCTGGCGCATCATTCCGCCCACCGGCGACGCCAGTCCGCACGCGCCCTGGTGGAATCAGGATCGGCTGGAAGAAACATTTAAAGCATTCCGTATCAATCCGAAAGCGGAATTGGTCAGCTATTTTTATCGGTATGAGTCGGCGATTTCGTTGAAAGAACGAAACGAGATGCTGGCATTATTGCTGGCAGATGTTGAGAAACTGCCCGACGCGGTCAGCGTGGATGAATTGCTCTGCTTGCTGCG
>CAZMEO010000055.1:0-1484 GCA_964565315.1 uncultured Candidatus Moduliflexus sp.
CATTCACTGTGCATTTTCCGCCCGACGTGCGGCGATATTCCTGTCATCGAGCGCAACGGCGACCTGTTTTCCTGCGATCATTATGTTGATCAGGAGCATCTGCTCGGAAACATCAAAACGACGCCGTTGGCTGAAATGCTCGAACATCCGGCGCAAATCGCGTTCGGGAAAGCGAAGGCTGCCTTGCCGCGCTATTGCCAGCAGTGCGAAGTCAGGGGGATGTGTCATGGCGAGTGTCCCAAAAATCGATTTATTCAGACGCCCGATGGCGAACCGGGCTTGAATTATTTGTGCGCGGGCTATCGGCGGTTTTTCAAGCATTGTCAGCCCTTCGTGCAGGCGGTCGCAGCAGAATGGCGGCGGCAAACGTTTGCGCAGCAGCCTCCTGCGCGGAAACCGCTCGCCGGGAACGCCCGCGAACCGGGAAGAAATGACCCGTGCCCATGCGGCAGCGGCTTGAAGTACAAAAAATGCTGTTTGAATAAATGATGTAATAGAACACTGATTGGACTGATCTCGCTGATCTCCACTGATTTGAAAAGATACAGAATGTCATCAGTGAAAATCAGCCTCATCAGTCCAATCAGTGTTCTATGAAGCGATCAAGTTTTCAGCTTCTCGTTCAAAAACGCGAGCGTGCGTTCCCAGGCCAATTGGGCGGCTTCTTTATTGTAGCGCTCGGCGCTGGTATCGTTGAAAAAAGCATGCTGCGCGCCTTCGTACATATAGAGCGTGTAGGGAATGGACGCTTTTTTCAGCGCGTCTTCATAGGCCGCGATGCCGGCGTTGATGCGCTCGTCGTTCCCGGCGTAATGCAGCAGCAGCGGCGCTTTGATTTTCGGAACATCTTCACCCGCTGGCTGCATGCCGTAGAACGGCACGGCTGCGTCTAAATCGGCAGCGTTGACTGCCACCTGATTCGTCATGCCGCCGCCCCAGCAGAATCCCATGCAGCCGACTTTGCCGGTCGAAAGCGGATGTGTTTTGAGGTATTGCACTGCTGCCACGTAATTTTTGACCGTCGCAGGCGCGTCGAGCTTTCCGATCAGCGTCCGCGCTTCGTCCGGGTCTTGCGGCGTGCCGCCAAGAGGCGATAAGGCGTCCGGCGCAATCGTCAAAAATCCCTCCAGCGCAAACCGTCTGCCGACATCTTCGATGTGAGGATTCAGGCCGCGATTTTCATGAATGATAATCAGCCCGGGAAGTTTCGCATCTCCTTTCGGATGCGCTAACGTGGCGCGAATCTCCCCCGTTTCGCCGGGATAGGTGATGCGCTCGATCTGCAAGCGGGAATCGTCCGCCGGAATGATTTCGGCGCTGGCTGGCGTGCTCTCAATTGAGGAGAGCAGCGACAAGGCCGCCGCTGCGCCGAGCGCTGCACTTAACTTTTCGATGAACTCGCGGCGGCTGAGTTTTCCTTGCATATACTGGCCTTGTAATTCAAGAACGTTCTGGTTCATGCGATTTCTCCTTTTTTCGGGTGA
>CAZMEO010000055.1:1584-9363 GCA_964565315.1 uncultured Candidatus Moduliflexus sp.
AGACATCGCTTCATTGCTCTTTTTTCTAAGGCGATCTCCTCGATTTTCTTTTAACTGTCCTATTTTTGAGACATTTTTTTGTCCAGCGTGTCAATAAAATGGATAAATATTCTTGCTTTCCGCTGATTTAAGGGGGTTTCGATAGGTTGGCATGATGTTTGCTTTATAGAAGAACCGTCAAACGTTTTTGACACGCAAGCCACACAACAACTTCATAAACTTTTTTAAGGAGGCGGTATCCGATAAATGACTAACCGGAAACTGGTGAGGCATTTTTTGGGGTACTGGCATCTGACCGTATGAAACATTTTTTTCAAGCGATGTCCGTTGCTGTTGCTGTTTTAATGGGAGTGACAATGATTGGCCAGAATGCTGAAGCGCAATGCAAAGAGAAACATGACAAAAAGATCGTAGTCGGCTTCTCGCAAATCGGCGCAGAAAGCGCATGGCGCGCAGCCAACACCGAATCGATTCAAACGGAAGCTGAAAAGCGGAAAGATTGCATCGAATTAAAATTCTCGGATGCGCAGCAGAAGCAAGAAAACCAGATTAAAGCGATTCGCTCGTTCATCGCGCAGGGCGTGGATGTGATCGCCTTCTCACCTGTGGTGGAAAGCGGTTGGGAACCTGTGTTGAAAGAAGCCAAAGATGCCGGCATCCCGGTCATTTTGAGCGACCGCGCCGTTGATGTCAGCGACGATACGTTGTGGGTGTCGTTTATGGGCTCTGACTTCGTTGAAGAAGGACGCCGCACGGCAAAATGGCTGGTGGAAAACTACGAAAAAGTGAAACGCGCTGACAAAACGATGGATAAAGTGCGGATCGTCGAATTACAGGGCACCGTTGGTTCCGCTCCGGCGAATGATCGCTTTGCTGGGTTCCGCGAAGTGTTGAAAGATCACCCGAATTTCGAAATCGTGCAAACCCAGAGCGCCGACTTCACCCGCGCTGGCGGCAAACAAGTCATGGAAGCCTTCCTGAAAGCCGAAGGCGGCGACAAAATTGATGTGGTGTACGGCCATAATGATGACAGCGCACTCGGCGCAATTCAGGCGATTGAAGAAGCTGGCCTGAAACCTGGCAAAGACATCATCATCGTGTCGATTGATGCGGTTCGCGGCGCGTTTGAGGCGATGGTGGAAGGCAAACTGAATGCCACCATCGAATGCAGCCCGTTACTTGGACCACAGTTGTTCGACGCAGTGGAAGACTTAGCGTTAGGCAAAGAATTGCCGAAACGGATCGTGACGGAAGAAGGCGTGTTCCCGGCTGAAGTTGCGAAAGACACGCTGCCACAGAGAAAATACTAATCCTGCACCGCTTGCGCGAAGACGCCCGTCTTCGCGCAGGTTTCCCCCGCCTTTTTTCCTCGCGCTGTCGGAGTTATTGCGTATGTATTCTGAACATAATTCTTCTTCTTACGTTGAACCGGCGCATGTCATATTAGCAGCATCAGTAGAATTAAACGAAAAAGAACTTTTCGAAAATTATTTCAACTATCTGAAACACAAAGGGCGCGCAAGGCGGCGGCCTTCAATTTCGGCAGCATTGGAGCAGAAGGCATTTGATAACCATGAGGAGGAGTCGTGATGGAATCGAACCATAAAATTGTTCTTGAAATTCGAGGATTAAGCAAGACATTTCCAGGCGTCAAAGCGTTATCAAACGTGGATTTCTTTGCGCGAGCAGGGGAAGTTCACTGTTTAATGGGCGAAAATGGCGCGGGAAAATCGACGTTAATTAAAGTGTTGACGGGGTTATACAAAAAAGATGGCGGAAAAATCTTATATGAAGGGCGTTCTCTTGACCTCTCAACGCCGGCAGAAGCCCCTTTAAACGGCATCAGCACCGTGTATCAGGAAGTCAACTTGATCCCCGCGCTTTCGGTCGCGGAAAATATCTATATCGGACGCCAGCCGATGACGCAAGGCCGAATTGATTGGAAAGCCATTAACCAGGGCGCACGGGCGGCGCTGAAAAAATTGGATATGGACATCGATGTCACGCAGCCGGTTGCGTCCTATTCGGTCGCAATTCAGCAATTAGTTGCGATTGCCCGCGCCCTTGACATCTCAGCCAAAGTCCTGATTCTGGATGAGCCAACTTCCAGCCTGGATGCGAGGGAAGTTGAACAATTGTTCGGCCTGCTCAAAAAATTAAAAACCGAAGGCATGGCGATTATTTTCGTCACCCATTTTCTTGATCAGGTCTATCAAGTCTCTGATCGAATTACGGTGTTGCGCAATGGCGAACTTGTCGGGGAATATAACACTGCCGAACTGCCGAAAATCGAGTTAGTCGCCCGAATGTTAGGCAAGCAATTGGAAGAATTCGTCAGCGAAAGCGGCGGACACCTGGCTGCCGAAGACGAACAGCACAAAAAGACGTTCATGCAAGTGCGCGGCCTGGAACGCAAAGGGGCGATGAATGCGTTTGATCTCGATATTCGCGAAGGCGAAGTGCTCGGATTAGCCGGGTTATTAGGCTCTGGCCGCACGGAAATTGCGCGGCTGCTCTTCGGCGTTGATAAAGCGCATTCCGGCAAAGTGACGGTAGATGGACAGGAGGTCGATCTTTCTTCTCCGCGCAAGGCGATTGGCGCGAAGTTCGCATTTTGCCCGGAAGACCGTAAAACTGAAGGCATTATTCCTGATTTGACGGTGCGCGAAAATATTATTTTGGCGTTACAGGGGAGCAAAGGCATTTTTAACACGCTGACGAAGCGCGAACAAACGGAAATTGTCGATAAATATATCAAAGCCTTGTCCATCAAAACGCCGACTTCCGAACAGTCCATTAAAAATCTCAGCGGCGGCAATCAGCAGAAAGCCATTATCGCCCGCTGGCTTGCGTCGAATCCGCGCTTTTTGATTCTCGATGAACCGACGCGCGGCATTGATGTCGGCGCAAAAGCGGAAATTCAAAAGTTAGTGCTTTCGCTGAGCCGCGAGGAACAAATGGCGATTTTGTTTATCTCATCTGAATTGGAAGAAGTGATTCGATGCAGTGATCGCGTGGCTGTGCTGCGGGATCGCCAGAAAATTGGTGAATTAGTCGGCGATCAAGTCGAAGAAACACAGATTATGCACACGATTGCGAAGAAGGAGGCATCCAAATGAAATCATGGTTGGTGCGTTTTAAATCCGAACAGGCGCAAAAAGTCTTATGGCCGGTGGTGGCGTTATGCCTGATTTTGTTATTTAACCTGTTTTTTACGCCAGGCTTCTTTCGAATCGAAATCAAAGACGGCCATTTATTCGGGAGTTTAGTGGATATTCTGAACCGAGGCGCCCCGACGCTGCTGCTGGCGCTCGGCATGACGCTGGTCTATGCGACTGGCGGCGTTGATTTGTCCGTCGGCTCGATTTTAGCCATTTCTGGCGCGTTAGCCGCCTATCTGATTCGTCCGGGCTATGCGAACGGCATTCTGGAATATCCCGATCCGCCAACATCGATTCTTATCGCCGTGGCGTTGCCGATATTGCTTTCACTTGCGGCAGGGGCGTGGAACGGCTTTTTAGTCGCGTATCTCGACATTCAGCCGATTATCGCGACGTTGATTCTCATGGTGGCCGGGCGCGGCATCGCGCAGTTGATTACCAAAGGCCAGATCGTGATTTTTATTCACGGCCCCTTCGAATTTGTCGGCGGCGGATTTTTATTCGGCTTGCCATTCCCGGTCGTGCTGACCATCATTATGATTGCGCTGACGTTTTTCCTGACGCGCAAAACGGCGCTTGGCATGTTTATTGAGGCCGTCGGCGCGAACCCGACAGCCAGCCGCTTCATGGGCTTGCAAGCGCAGAAAATCAAATTGATGCTGTATATCTTCTCAGGATTCTGCTCCGGACTTGCGGGCTTGATGATTTGCTCGAATATTCGCGGCGCGGATGCCAATAACGCCGGACTATTTTTAGAGTTGGATGCGATTGCATCCGTCATTATCGGCGGAACGATGAACGGCGGACGGTTTACGCTGGCTGGCTCGGTGGTGGGCGCATTGATTATCCAGAGCTTGACCACGACCATTTTGACGCGAGGCATTGCCCCGGAAGTGACCTTAGTCTATAAAGCGATTGTGATTATTCTGGTCGTTTTGATTCAATCTGAAAACTTCCGTAAGCTGTTGACCGGATACATCAGCGCTGCTAAAGCCAGTAATGCGGCAGTGGCTGCGCAACCTGCGAAAGAAGTGAAATAATACAACTACATTCAGACCTCACGGGTCTCGGAGACCTGTGAGGTTTAACGAGAGAGGACGTATCTTATGAAATTACGACTGAATCAACGCAATATTCCGATTCTCGCGACGTTTGCCGTGTTCGTGCTGATTTACATGATCGGCTCGATGATGTATTCGAATTTCTTTTCGTTGCGTGTGTTCGTGAACTTGTTGATTGATAACGCCTTTGTTGGCATTATCGCGGTGGGCATGACGTTTGTCATTATCTCTGGCGGGATTGATCTGTCGGTCGGCTCGCTGGTCGCGTTTACCGGTGTGCTAACGGCCAAATTAGTCACGGTCTATCATGTGCATCCAATTATTGTGATTCTGTTAGCCTTAGCGATTGGCGCGGTGGTGGGATTCACCATGGGCAATTTGATTCATCATTTCTCGCTTCCGCCGTTTTTGGTGACGCTGGTCGGAATGTTTTTAATGCGAGGGTTATCGTTCCAATTGTCATTAAGTTCGATTGCGATTCAGGACAATCCGTTTCTGTTTAAGCTGACATCAATCGCCATTCCGCTGACGAAGCGCGTGAAACTCCCACTTGGCACGGCCATCGCCTTTTTAATTGTTGTGGCAATTGGGGTGTATATCTCCCATTACACCAAATTCGGGCGCAATGTGTACGCAATCGGCGGCAATGAACAATCGGCAGTGTTGATGGGCTTGCCAGTGGGAAAAACAAAAATCATGATTTATACCCTGAATAGCACTCTGTGCGCGCTTGCGGGCGTCGTCTATACGCTCTATACGCTGTCGGGGTATCCACTCGCGTGCGTCGGGCTGGAATTAGATGCGATTGCCGCTGTCGTGATCGGCGGCACGCTGCTCACCGGCGGCGCGGGCTACATTGAAGGCACGCTGATCGGCGTCCTGATTTTAGGCTTGATTCAAACGTTTATCAACTTTCAGGGCACGTTAAGCTCCTGGTGGACAAAAATCGTGATTGGCATTCTCCTGTTTGTGTTCATCCTGCTGCAAACCTACATCACAAAAACCTCAAGCCTCACCGCGCGAAAAGCGTAACCTGTTTTCCCATTCTAATTGAACACAAAACCTCACAGGTTTCAAAGACCTGTGAGGTTTCTTCCTTGTTCAACCATTCTGAATAACGCCGTATGTTCGCCGTAGGCGATCTAAGCCTGTTGAAGGGAGAATCGCGGGTTAATGCGTTTTTTTGTTTGTTTATGTTATCGTTCACATGAAATTTCTTGACAGAAATTCCCGCCTTTCTTATGTTCCTCTTTAACGATTTTATGTACTGGCGAACAGCCTTGCTTGCCGAACACGCACCGAGCATTCGGGCGTTGACAGCACTCACCATCTAATTTCTGGAGGAAGACGTATGGGCGCAAAGACCACGCAACAGATTGACGCAAAATATGCGCTGGCGAAAGAACAGTATGCCGCGTTAGGAGTGGATACCGACGCCGCGCTAACCGCATTAAAAACCATTCCGGTGTCGCTGCATTGTTGGCAGGGGGATGATGTCGGCGGCTTCGAACGCCCGTCGGCGACGTTGAGCGGCGGCGGCATTCAAGCCACCGGCAATTATCCCGGCAAAGCCCGCACCGCCGATGAATTACGCGCTGATCTCGATTATGCGCTGAATCTGATTCCAGGCACGCATCGCCTGAATCTCCATGCGATTTACGGTGATTTCGGCGGGAAATTCGTTGATCGCAACGCTATTCTGCCGGAACATTTTTCGCGCTGGATGGACTGGGCAAAAGCCAAAGGGACGGGCGTTGATTTTAATCCATCGTATTTTTCGCACCCAAAAGCCGATGATGGCACATTAAGCCATTCCGATCCAGCGATCCGCCAGTTCTGGATTGAACACGGCATCGCCTGCCGCAAAATCAGCGAGGCGTTCGGCAAAGCGCTCGGCACGCCCTGCGTGATGAATATTTGGATTCCCGACGGCTCGAAAGATATTCCGGTTGACCGCAAAGCGCCGCGCGAACGCCTGCTGACCGCGCTCGACACAGTTCTTGCGGAACAAATCGACCGCCGCTATCTGCTTGACGCGGTCGAAAGCAAGCTCTTCGGCATCGGCTCGGAATCGTATGTCGTCGGTTCGCACGAATTTTACATGGGCTATGCCGTCAGCCGCCAACTGCTGCTCTGCCTCGACGCCGGGCATTTCCACCCGACCGAAGTCATTTCCGACAAGCTCTCGTCCGTGCTGGCATTCGTGCCGGAAGTGCTGCTGCATGTCAGCCGCGGCGTCCGCTGGGACAGTGACCATGTCGTGACGCTCTCCGACGAATTGCAGGCCATCGCGCAGGAAATCATTCGCGGCGGGTATCAGCAGCGCGTCCATATCGGCCTCGATTTCTTCGACGCCAGCATCAACCGCATTGCGGCATGGGTGATTGGCACGCGCAACATGATCAAAGCCCTGCTCCTCGCGCTGCTTGAGCCGATTCAGACCTTGAGAGCCTGCGAGCAGAACGGTGATTTCACTGCCCGCCTCGCCTGGCTCGAAGAAGCGAAAACCCTGCCGTTCGGCGCGGTCTGGGATTTCTACTGCCAGCAGCAGAACGTCCCGGTCGGCTCGGCCTGGATCGATGCCGTCAAAATGTATGAACGCGACGTATTGTCGAAACGATAACCCATTTTAAAGAAACCGCGAAATACACGAAATACGCGAAAATTTCAGGAGCGCCTTCGTACCGCCGACCTCCCCGTCGGCCTTTTGAGAAGCACCGACGAGGACGTCGGCGGTACGAAGCCGTTGCCGCTCTAAAATTTTCGTGTGTTTCGTGTATTTCGTGGTGAATACAATCTATGCAAGACCGCTTACAATCAGTTGTTGCAATGTCCAATATTCTCGGTTCTGCGGCCTACGATTGCGCGATTCTCGGAGAAGGGAACACGTCGGTCAAAGTGGATCACGAGACGTTTCTTGTGAAAGCGTCCGGCACGCAGCTTGGCACGATTGACGCAAACGGATTTGTGAAAGTCCGCTTTTCAACGATTTTTGAAGCGTTAGAACGGGAAACGCTGTCTGATGCCGATGTCAAGGACGTGCTGCTGAACGCGACTGTTGACAATCCGAATAAAAAAATGCCGTCGGTCGAAACGTTTCTCCATGCGATTCTGTTGTCATTGGACGGCATCAATTACGCCGGACATACACACCCTACCGCGATCAACAGCATTCTCTGCTCGAAAAAAGCGGAAGAAGCCTACAGCGGCAACCTATTCCCTGATCAAATTGTCGTGCTTGGCACAGCGCCGCTCTTTATTCCCTACACCGATCCCGGCCTTGTGCTGGCAAAACTGCTGCAAGAGAAATTAGCGGCTTATATCGCGCGCCATGGCCGAACGCCGAAAGCGATTTACATGCAGAATCACGGTTTCATCGCGATTGGCGCGACGGATAAGGATGTCCTGAACATCACGCAGATGGCTGTCAAAACCGCGCGAATTCTGCTTGGCGCATACACGCTCGGCGGGCCGAACTTTTTCTCCTCCGACAACACGCAGCGCATCGAAACCCGCCCCGACGAACATTATCGCCGCCAACAACTCGCCGACAAATA
>CAZMEO010000055.1:9463-14316 GCA_964565315.1 uncultured Candidatus Moduliflexus sp.
GCATCGAAACCCGCCCCGACGAACATTATCGCCGCCAACAACTCGCCGACAAATAATTTCTGACCCGGTAGCCCCGCCCTACGTGGCGGGGAACGGGAAGTCATCCTTCGCGTGGCGGGAATCATCCCTCCATTTCCCGCCGCGTAGGGCGGGGCTACCTTTCGTCGAAGGAAAATATGCGCGGCATTCGATTTCGTGGAATTATTTCATGGGTGTGCAAGGGCGTCTTTATATTGTTGTTATTCATTTTTCTAATCGGCGGGCTGTTTGTATTGAATGGCCTTGTGTTGGCGCACCGCGAAACGCCGGTCAGCGGACGCGCCGGAAACAGCGCGGTGGCGGATGCTCCTGACAACGTGACTACAATCAAACTGTTTGCCTTGAATATGGCGAAAGGCTTTGTGCAACGCGGCAATTTTTCGTTTCAAAAGCCTGCGCTTGTGCGGGAACGAATGCGGCAAATTGTCGAATTGATCCAGCAAGAACAGCCTGATATAGCGTTTCTGTCGGAAACAATTTTCGAGTGCGCCCCCTGCCCGGTGAATCAGGTGACGACGCTCGCGGAACAGACGGCTTTGTCATACTGGCTGTTTGGCGAAAATTACAATATCGGCCTGCCGTTTTATCGGCTAAGCGGCGGCAACGCGATTTTGTCGCGCTGGCCGCTGACGCCGGTGACGAACCTGTCATTGATTGGCCGCAAGCCGTTTTATGTCACCAAAAACAATCGGCGGATGCTGTTCGGCCAGATACGGCTGAATCAGCAGGATATTCTGCTCGGCGCGGTGCATAACGATTCCTATTCGCTGCGCAACAACCTCGCGCAAACGCAGCAAATGCTTCAATTTCTCGGCAGGCGCCCCGCATTTCTCGGCGGCGATTTTAACGCGCAGCCGCATGAGCCGCCGATCCGATTGCTCGCCGCAAGCGGCCAATTTAGCGGCGCATTTGACGGGGCGTTGACCTTTCCGACAAAAAATCCGCAACAAAAAATTGACTTTCTTTTCGCGCCGTCAGATTGGGAATGTATCGAGTATCGAACGATTCCATCGTCTGTCTCGGATCATTTGCCGATCATTTTTGTCTTTCGAAAAAGGGTGTAATCCTGCCAGGGTTTCGAACCCTGGCCGGGTTGAGTGCGGCGACTATGAAGACGACCTCTCGCATATGGACGATCTGGCCGGGCAAGCCGTTCCCGCTCGGCGCCACCTTCGATGGCAGCGGCGTGAATTTCGCGCTGTTTTCTGAACATGCTTCCGGCGTCGAACTCTGCCTGTTTGACGACGATTCCGGCAACACAGAACTCGCGAAAATCGTGTTGCCGGAGCGCACGAACCACGTCTGGCATGGCTATCTTCCGCGCCTGCGGCCAGGGCAGCGTTATGGCTATCGCGTACATGGCGCGTATGCCCCGGAGCAGGGGCATCGCTTTAATCCGGCGAAACTGCTGCTTGATCCGTATGCCAAAGCCATTGCCGGTCAAATCGAGTGGCATGACGCCGTCTTCGGCTACACGATTGGCGCGTCCGGCGGCGACCTGACGCAAGACGACCGCGACAGCGCGGCCTACATGCCGAAAGCGGTGGTGGTGGATGATTGGTTCGATTGGGGCGGCGACCGCCCGCCGAAGACTCCGTTTCATGACACGATTATTTATGAACTGCACGTCAAAGGCCAGACCTTCCGCCATCCCTCCATTCCGGCGCATCTGCGCGGCACATACGCGGGGCTGTGCCATCCGGCAAGCATCCGCTACCTCAAATCGTTAGGCATGACCGCCGTCGAACTGATGCCGGTGCATGCCTTTGTGTCCGACCGTCTTCTTGAAGAGCGCGGGCTGCATAATTACTGGGGCTATAATTCGATTGGCTTTTTTGCGCCGGATTCCCGCTACGCCAGCGCAAAAGAGCCTGAAGAACAGGTCGCGGAATTCAAACAAATGGTCAAAACGCTACACCGCGCCGGAATCGAGGTGATTCTCGATGTCGTGTATAATCACACCGCCGAGGGGAATCATTGCGGCCCAACGCTCAGCTTTCGCGGCATAGACAACGCCGCGTATTACCGCCTTGTCCACGATCAGCGCCGCTATTACATGGATTATACCGGCACGGGCAACACGCTGAACATGATGTCCCCCGCCGTGCTGCGCCTGATTATGGACAGCCTGCGCTACTGGATTCAGGACATGCACGTGGACGGCTTCCGCTTCGACCTCGCCTCGGCGTTGGCGCGGGAACTTCATGCGGTTGACCGGCTCGGCGCGTTTTTCGATATTATCCATCAAGACCCGGTCATTTCGCAAGTCAAGCTGATCGCCGAGCCCTGGGACATCGGCGACGGCGGCTATCAAGTCGGCAATTTCCCACCGGGCTGGGCGGAATGGAACGGCAAATATCGCGATACGGTGCGGGATTACTGGCGCGGCGCGGAACAGACGCTCTCCGATTTTGCGTATCGCTTCACCGGCAGTTCCGATTTGTATCAAAACGACGGACGCCACCCCACCGCCAGCGTCAATTTCATCACCGCGCACGACGGCTTTACGCTGCGCGATCTCGTGTCGTATCATGAAAAGCGGAATGAGGCCAACGGCGAGGGCAACCGCGACGGCGAGAGCCACAACCGCTCCTGGAATTGCGGCGCGGAAGGCGAAACCGACGATCTTAACGTGCTTGCGCTGCGCGCCAAACAGCAGCGGAATTTTCTCACAACGTTATTATTATCACAAGGCGTGCCGATGCTGCTGGCAGGCGATGAATTCGGGCGGACGCAGTGCGGCAACAATAACGCCTATTGTCAGGATAGCGAACTGTCGTGGGTAGATTGGGGCGCGATGGATCCGGCGCTGCTCAACTGGGCGCGTTTTCTGATTCACTTTCGCAAACAGCATCCGATTTTCCGGCGTAAAGGCTGGTTTCAGGGACAGCCGATTCATGGCGGCGACGTGAGCGACATCGGCTGGTTCACGCGCTATGGCAGCGAGATGCAGGACGCCGATTGGCGGCGCGGCGTGGTCGGCTTGCTTGGCGTCTTTTTGAATGGGCGCGGCATTCGCCATCCCGACGAAAAAGGCCGTCCGATCAAGGATCAGAGTTTTTATCTGATCTTTAATTCACATTATGAAGCCATGATTTTTATCTTGCCGGACGAACGCTGGGGACGCCGCTGGCAGTTCATGTTCGGCACACATCAGCCGTCTCCGCGCCGATACTGGAAACGCCTGAAAGCGGGACAGGCGCTCATTGTCGAGGCGCGTTCCGTCGCGCTGCTGCGGCGAGTCGATTCGCTGGCGCAAGCGCTTCAACCATGAAACGCCATTCGAATAAAGGGGATATCTGGCTCGTAGCCGCCCTCACGCTTCTTGCGGGACTCTTGCGGCTGATTTACCTGGATGCCGTTCCGCCGGGACTTCATGGAGACGAAGCGCTGACCGGTTTGGATGCCTTGCGAATCCTGCGAGAAGGGTGGATCGGGCCGTATGTTCCAAGCGCGTTGGGACAACCGGCAGGCCCACTCTATTGGACGGCGCTGCTTTTCAACATCGCGGGCGTCAATGTGTCCGCGATACGGCTTTCGATGGCGTTGCTGGGAGTTGCCACGATTCCCGCCGCGTATTTCGCCTATCGCATGATGTTTAACAGGCGAGTCGCATGCTGGGGCATCGTGCTGTTGACAGGTTCGCATTGGCATGTTTTTTACAGCCGGACGGGATTTATGCTGATTTCGCACCCTCTCGCGGAAATGGCGTGCCTGTTCTTCCTTTTCGCAGGGCTGCGCTCGCAGCGGATCGCGTTCTTTGCGCTTGGCGGCGTATCCTTAGGAGCGGTGATCTATTCCTACAATACTTTTTCCCTGTTTGTCTGCGCAATAGGCGTGTTCATGTTGCTTTTAATAAAAGATTCACAAATGAGCGACGCACCTCAGTTTCATCTCTCCTTTACCCATTTCATCAGCTTTTGGGGCGCATTTCTTCTGACGGCGCTGCCGATGATTCTGTTCGCCGCCAGCACGCCGAAAATTTTCTCCGGGCATTTTCGCATCAATAACATTTTTCACGACGCTGCCTATCTCCGGTTGCAGACTCCGGCGTCGAAACTGCTGTTTCTCGGAGATCGGTTTTATCATGCGTGGCAGGTCTTATTTTCTCCCAGAGGGATTGATGCCGTAGATGGATATGGCGCTCAGGCGCTTTTGAACCCGATCATGGGAGGGCTGCTGATTGTGGGCGTTGCGCTGCTGCTCTTCAAATTGCGCGACAGACGGCATCAGTTGTTATTGATCATGCTGATGACAGGAGCGATTGCCGTGACATTCAGCATTCCCTGGCACGGCCAATATCGCCGATGGGTCGGCGCGATTCCGGCCTTGTTCGCCATTCAAGCCATTGCGCTGGATCACATCATGGCGGTGTTCCAAAAGAGGACGCGAAACGCGATTGCGGGAACAGCGCTGTTCTTGCTGGTCGGATGGGGGGCGGCGCGCGATGTCAACGCCTATTTTACCGTCACGCCTTCGCAGGCGTTTATTCGGTGGGTGTATTGTACCGATCTGGTGCAAGCGCTGCGTTATGTCAACGAGGCGGGGCTGGCGCAGCAGCGCATCTATTTTCTGGCGGCGCGCTGGCCGTTCGATTATGAAACCCGACGCTTCCTGCTCCCGGAGGCGGTCGGCGAAAATCGATCTCAGGAATACGGTCGGCTCGATCTTCACCTCAACCCGAATGAGGCGTCGGGGCTGTTTTTGATTTTTTCGCCCTATGAATATGTCATTCCTGAATTACAGGCCATGTATCCCGATGGAACACTCTATGAGCGCCGTGAACATGGGCAATTTGTGTTTGCGGCGTATCA
>CAZMEO010000055.1:14416-15567 GCA_964565315.1 uncultured Candidatus Moduliflexus sp.
TTACCACAAATCATGGACAGGCTTCTTGATGTAGGTGTCATAAATTTTTTTCACGCCCGCCATGATGTCATTGCGTAACGCGGGCAAATCGGCGGCGGAGAAATTTGCTGCCGCCTGATCAGGGCGTTTCGCGCCTGGAATTGCGCAGGTCACGGCATCGAACATCAGAATCCAGCGCAGTGCCATCTGCGTCAACGTCATATTGCCCGGACATAATTTCTTCAATTCGTCAACCGCCTGAAGCGCAACATCATATTCCACGCCGGAAAAGGTTTCCCCCTTATCAAAGGCTTCGCCATGTCGGTTGAAGGCGCGGTGATCATCGCGTTCAAAGGCGGTCTGTTTCGTCATTTTGCCGGTCAGCATCCCGCTGGCAAGCGGCACGCGGGCAAGAATGCCGACATTGCGCCGTTTGGCCTGTTCGAAAAAGAGTTCCGCCGGGCGCAGGCGGAACATGTTGAAAATAATCTGGACGGTTTTGACGTTCGGAAATTCGAGAGCTTTCAGCGCTTCTTCGACCTTTTCGACGCTGACTCCGTAATGCTTGATTTTGCCCTGCTGCTGCAAATCATCCAAAATTTCGAATACTTCGAGGCGATAGAAGACTTCTGTCGGCGGGCAATGCAGTTGCACCACATCCAGCGCATCAACATCGAGATTCTTTAAACTGCGTTCGATAAACGCGGTCAAATTCTGGCGATTATACCCGTCGGCAACATGCGGATTCAGCCGCCGACCGGCTTTTGTGGCGACATAAATTGTTTCAGAACGATCTTTCAGCACTTGCGCGATCAGCCGCTCACTGCGCCCGTCGCCATACACATCGGCGGTATCGATAAAATTCACGCCCATGTCAATGGCCGTATGCAGCGCGGCGATGGATTCGTCGTCTTTGACCGCTCCCCATGTGCCGCCAATTGCCCATGCGCCAAAACTGATCGCTGATACATTCCACCCTGTTCGTCCTAATGTGCGGTATTCCATACGATTTTTCCTCTCGATGATAAAAACGATTGATATTATTTGATGGCGATTTTTCCGCCGCTTACCTGAATCGTTGTGGTTTTGCCAGCTTCTATCGCCACATCGAACGGCGCGAAGACGTTGTTCATGGTTTCCACGCGATACGTTCCCGGCGTCAGAACAATCTG
>CAZMEO010000056.1:0-3719 GCA_964565315.1 uncultured Candidatus Moduliflexus sp.
ATAAAAAATCACCTTTTGAAAAATTTTAAAGATTTCAGCCGTTTCCGTGCCAAATCTCTTGACGCTATCAGCAAAATTCTGTCAAGAGGTTCTTTTCTGAAATCCACTTGAAACTTTTGCCAGGCTTCCATTGTCTGAATAATACGACATTCGGAAAAAGAGATATTCCACTTGACAGCAGCAAGAATTGATATTATCATGATGAATGTTGCGCGAGTTGGCCGAAACAGGTCGCATCACGCAAGCAGTGTTTGCCCCCGAAAGATGGTAACGGAATATTGTTGCCTCGACAACCATCTGGCGGGGGTTTTTTATCACAGGCATCAGGAATTGCGAGGATAACGCGATGGAAGAGTTGTACAAAAATGACGATAAAATGGGATTCATGCGGAATACGATGAAAAAACTCTCATCGCATATTCCCAAAACCGACGCCGCCGTGCAGCATCACCTTGTTCAGTTCGAGCAGCAGGTCAAAGAGTTGCAGAGTCAAGTCACCTTTTTAGAAGGCGAATCCGATGAACTTCTTCGAAAGCTCGACCGCAATCTGCATGAATTCGAGGTGCTGCGCCGGAAGTATTATCGCATGAAAGAGCAGCAAATCGAATCGCGCCGCCGCAATGAGCGGTTAGCGACGAAACTTCAGGAACTCAAAACCCTGATTCGCGAAAAACAGGAAGAGATTGATACGCTCTGCGCTCCGCCAAACAGTTACGGCACGTTTCTCGCGCTCAACGACGACCAGACAATTGATGTGGAAAATGACGGACGACGGCTGCGCGTCACGGTGCGCCCCGGCGTTGACATCACGCAATTCAGCGCAGGCCAGCAATTGATTTTGAATGAATCGCTGAATGTGATCGGCATGGCTGAACAAGAATTTAAAGGCGAGGTTGTTCAGATCAAGCAATTACTCAGCGAAAATCGCGCCATCGTCAGCGGACGCGCCGACGAAGAAAAAGTGATCGGCCTCGCCGATGAACTGAACCATGAAAAATTAGCCATCGGCGATAGCCTGCTGCTGAACATTCGCTCCAATTACGCCGTCGAAAAACTCCCCAAAACGCATGTCGAAGAATTGCTGCTGGAAGAAGTGCCGGATATTAGTTACGCCCAGATCGGTGGATTGGACAAACAAATCGAGCAGATTCGCGATGCAATTGAATTGCCGTATCTCTATCCCGACGAATTCCGCATCTATAAATTAACGCCGCCGAAAGGTGTCTTATTATATGGACCGCCCGGCTGCGGCAAAACGATGATCGCCAAAGCGATTGCCAACAGCCTCGCGCAGAAAATGACCGAAAAAACCGGCGTCAAAGCGAAAAGTTTCTTTTTAAACGTGAAAGGGCCGGAGTTGCTGAATAAATACGTCGGCGAAACCGAACACAAGCTGCGGCAGGTCTTTGCGCGAGCAAAAGAAATCGCGTCGGATGAAACGCCAGTCGTGATCTTTTTCGATGAAATGGACGCGCTCTTTCGGATGCGCGGGTCGGGAATTTCTTCTGACATGGAAGCGACCGTTGTCGCCCAGTTTCTCGCGGAAATAGACGGCGTCGAAGGCTTGAAAAACGTTATCATCATCGGCGCGAGCAACCGGCAGGATTTGATCGATCCGGCAGTGCTGCGGCCAGGCCGCCTGGATGTCAAAATCAAAATAGATCGGCCAGACCGAGACTCGGCCAAACAGATTTTCGTCAAATATCTGACGCCGGATTTGCCGTTGGATGCCGCCGAAATTCAGGCGCATCAACATGACCGCGAAGCGGCGGTGATGGCGCTGATTGACCAGACTATCGCACAGATGTACGAAACCAACGAAGAGAATAAATTTCTGGAAGTGACCTACGCCAAAGGGAGCAAGGAGATTTATTACTTCAAGGATTTCGCCAGCGGCGCCATGATCGAGCATATCGTCCGCCGCGCCAAAAAAACCGCGTTAAAACGCTCGCTGACGCAGCCGGAAACCGGCTTGAAATTCGATGATTTCCGCCAGGCCGTGCTTGACGAATTCAAAGAAAACGAAGAATTGCCGAATACCACCAACCCGGATGATTGGGCGAAAATCGCCGGACGAAAGGGCGACCGCATCGTCAACGTCCGAGTCCTCAAAGAAACAGAAAACGGCGAAGAACGCCAGGTCGAAACCATCGCCGCAGGGCAATATTTATAACCGACAGTTGTCAGACACGTTCAAAGTGTCTGACAACTCTTTCGTACTGCATGGCAATTCCTAAAATTCTCGGCACGGAAACGGAATACGGCATTACGGTCAAAAACAGCGCGAAATTTGACCCGATCTCGAATTCGATCTTGATTGTGAACAGCTATCCCGGCGGGCAGCATGTCCAGATTATCTGGGATTACGAGGAAGAAAGCCCATTTACGGATGCGCGGGGATTCAAAGTTGATCGGAAGATTGATACGCCGAAAGGTCAGGAAAATACGACGATCAACAAAATCCTCGATAACGGCGCTCGTTTCTATGTTGACCACGCCCATCCTGAGTTCTCGACGCCGGAATGCTCGACGCCGAAAGATGTGGTGATCTATGAAAAAGCGGGCGATCAAATTTTGCATCGCAGCCTGCTTGAAGCGAATACCATGCTGCCGGGCGACCAGCAGATGTTGATTTATAAAAATAACAGCGACTACAAAGGCAACAGCTACGGGTATCACGAAAATTATCTCGTTGACCGCCGCGTGCCGTTCGAGCGGATTTGCGACTATTTGATGACATTTTTAGTCACGCGCCAGATTTACGCGGGCGCAGGCAAAATCGGCGCGGAAAACGGCGGGCGGCAGACGCATTTCCAAATCTCGCAGCGAGCGGACTTTTTCGAAACTGAAATCGGCCTCGATACGATGGTGAAACGCCCGATTATCAACACTCGCGACGAACCGCACGCCGATCCGAACAAATATCGCCGCCTGCATGTGATTACCGGCGACGTGAACATGGCGGAACGATCCACCTATTTGAAAGTCGGCGCGACGGCGCTGGTGCTTGCCATGCTCGAAGACGACGCGCTGCCAGCGCCGCTGAAACTTCAGAATCCGGTCGCCGCCATGCGCGACGTATCGCGGGATTTAGCATGCAAGACGCCGCTGCTGCTGGAAAACGGCCAGAAAATGACGGCCATTGAGATTCAGCAGGAATTTCAATATCGAGCGCATCGGTATGTGTCAACGCAGCCGTCGGACCCAGTAAATGAAGAAGTCGTCAACATCTGGGGCGACACGCTCGACGCGCTGCGCCGCGATCCGCTTGAATTATCGCGGCAATTAGACTGGGCGATTAAATTGGAATTGCTGCAAAATTATCGCGAAAAGCATCAATGCGGCTGGGATGATCCGCGCCTGCGCATGGTGGATTTGCAATATCACGACATTCGCCCTGACAAAAGCCTGTATTATCTGCTGCAACGGCAGGGGAAGATCGAGCGGCTCGTCACGGACGAGGAAATTCGCCGCGCTATCACGCAGCCGCCAGACGATACGCGGGCGTATTTTCGCGGACGCTGCCTGCAAAAATACGCCAATCGCGTGTATGGCGTCAGTTGGGGCGCGATTTCCTTCGAAGTCGGCGAAAAAGCGGTCAAGCGGATTCTGATGCCCGAACCGACAAAAGGCACGCGCCGCCATGTGCAGGAACTCTTAGAAAAATCAGCAACTGTCGAAGAATTATTGACAAATCTTGTGAGTTAGGCATAAAAGAC
>CAZMEO010000056.1:3819-5899 GCA_964565315.1 uncultured Candidatus Moduliflexus sp.
AATCAGCAACTGTCGAAGAATTATTGACAAATCTTGTGAGTTAGGCATAAAAGACATTTTTATCGCGTAGATGTATTGGCCCCAATCTGTTTGGTCAAAAAAAGCTGCCAGACACCTTCAAGGTGTCTGACAGCGATGTAAAAATAGCTAAATACTCCTGAACAGCGCTAATAAGAGGGACGCATGCAGACGATCATTCAAAATAGCAAACGACAGACTCAACACCATTGGCATTCTCTTGTTTCAATGACTTCCGAAGAAGCCGCCGAAAAGCATGTCGAGAAGTCGAAAACCCCTACGCAGCAGCCACAGAAAAGCGGCCAGCCGCAGAAAAAAAGCGCGGTCTCGGAAAAAGGGGAAAAGCTGAAGAAAGACCTCGACGAAATTATTGATGAAATTGACGGCGTGCTTGAGGAAAACGCCGAAGAATTCATTAAAAGCTACGTGCAGCGGGGAGGCCAATAACGTGATCACGAATACGCAATATCAGGGCGCAAGCTTTCACGACCTGCTGCAAACCGATTTCCCCTATTTATTGCCGAATACGCAGCATCTTTCTGTTGACGGCGAGGCGCAGGCGTCGCTGCCGATGGGAACGACGATTCTTGCGATTTGTTACGACGACGGCGTGATAATTGGCGGCGACCGGCGGGCAGTGGAAGGGCATCGGATTTCATCGCGCCGCATTGAAAAAGTGTATAAAACCGACCAGTATTCCGCGATGGCGGTGGCTGGCGTGGCCGGGTTGTGCATTGACATGGCGAAATTGTTCCGCACCGAATTGGAACATTACGAAAAAATCGAAGGGGAACGGCTGATGCTGGAAGGCAAAGCCAATAAGCTCGCTCACATGATTCGCCACAATCTGCAAGCCGCTTTACATGGCCTGGTTGTCGTGCCGATTTTCGTCGGATATGACCATCAGCAGCAGCGCGGGCGCATTTTTAAATACGATGTTGTCGGCGGGATGTACGAAGAAGACGAACATTACGCGACCGGCTCAGGCGGCAAAGATGCGCGAAACACGATCAAAAAATTGTATCGCCGCCCGCTTGATGAACAAGGCGCATTGCAACTCGCGCTCGAAGCCTTATACGATGCGGCGGAAGAAGACGCTGCAACGGGCGGACCGGATTTGCTGCACCAGATTTATCCCAGCATAAAAACCGTCACTCGTGATGGTGTGCGGGAAATCGCTGCCGACCGGATCGAAGCATTATTCAAAACATTTCTGGCACAAAAATATCAGCAATAAGGAGCGCCGACGCCATGCCAATGCCCTATTATGTCTCGCCGGAACAGATGATGCAGGATAAGGCCGAATACGCCCGGAAAGGCATCGCCAAAGGCCGTTCTCTCGCGGTTGTCGAATATGTTGACGGCATTCTGCTCACGGCGGAAAACCCCAGTTCATCACTCAGCAAAATCTCGGAAATTTACGACCGTTTAGCGTTTGCCGGAGTCGGGAAATACAGCGAGTTCGAAAATCTCAGAAAATCCGGCATCCGCTACGCAGACATTAAAGGTTATACGTACAGCCGCGAAGACGTGACCGGCAAATCGTTAGCGAACGCCTATTCTCAGGTGATCGGCAATATTTTTACCCGTGAAATCAAGCCGCTGGAAGTCGAAATTCTTGTTGTCGAAGTCGGCGACGCGCCGCAAAAAAATTCGATATATCACATTTTATTTGACGGCAGCATCAGCGATTATCGCCAATATGCCGCGATTGGCGGTCATGCCGAAGTCGTAAACGGATTTCTGAAAGAACAGTACAAAGACAATATGCCGCTGCGCGAGGCGCTGGCGCTATGCCGCCGGTCGCTTGAGCGCACCAGCGACAACAAAACGCTCAAAGCCGAGCAGTTGGAAGTTGCCGTATTAGACCGCACATTGGAAGGGCGCAAATTCCGCCGCCTTCAGATTCAGGAAATTCGGCAGTGTTTAGAATCATGACCCGCAAACCTCACAGGTTTTTAAGCTTCTATGGATAAACGCATTTTCGGGGTTGAAATCGAGTACGGGATTATTTTTGCGTCGCAAGGGCGGAAAACCCTTCCGGTGGAAAAAATCGTCCGTT
>CAZMEO010000056.1:5999-7324 GCA_964565315.1 uncultured Candidatus Moduliflexus sp.
ATTATTTTTGCGTCGCAAGGGCGGAAAACCCTTCCGGTGGAAAAAATCGTCCGTTATCTGTTCGAACAGTTAGTGACGACGGAAGGATTTTTGAACGTTTTCCTCGAAAACGGCGCGCGGTTTTATCAGGATACCGGCTATCATCCCGAATATGCGACACCTGAATGCACCAATCCGCTTGATTTGCTGCGTTATGAAAAAGCGGGCGACCGCATTCTTGAAAGCCTTCGCCAGCACGCCGAATACAAACTCCAGCGCGAGGGCGTGCTCGGCACGCTGAACGTCTATAAGAACAACACCGATTTCATCGGCAATTCCTACGGCTGTCACGAAAATTATTTGGTTGACCGCAATGCGAATTTTTATTATTTAGCTGAACAGTTGATCCCGTTTCTTGTCACGCGCCAGATTTATTCCGGCGCGGGCAAAATCATTCAGGAAAAACGGCATAGCGGCTATTATACGATGTCGCAGCGCGCCAACTACATCTGCCAGAAAATTTCCGGCACCACCACGAACGACCGCAGCATCATCAATACCCGCGACGAACCCCACGCCGACGAAGAAAATTACCGGCGGCTGCATGTGATTGTCGGCGATTCCAACATGTCGGAGTATTGCAATTATCTGAAAATCGGGACGGCGGCGCTTGTGCTGCGGATGATCGAAGATGGGTTTGTCAACAAAGATTTTGCGTTGCGCAATCCAGTCAAAGCGGTCAAAGAAATTTCCGACGACCTTACATGCACCCGGAAAATCAAGCTTGATAACGGCAAAAAATTCAGCGCGTTGGAAATTCAGAAAGAATATTTCGAGCTTGCGTTGAAATACATGCAGTCTCGCCAGCTCAATTCGATGGAAACAGATATTATCCACAAATGGGGGTACGTGCTGAATACGCTGGGAAAAGACCCGATGCTGCTGGATCGCGAAGTGGACTGGGTGATCAAATACAAACTGCTGGAAGATTACATGTTCAAGCACGGCCAATCCTGGGAGAACATGAGCGATAACGTCCTGATGCTCGATTTGCAATATCACGACATTCGCGAGGAGAAAGGGCTGTATTACATTCTGGAACGCAACGACATGGTTGACCGCATTTTGACAGACGAGCAGATTGCGGGCGCGATTGAAAACCCGCCGCAGGATACCAGAGCCAAAATTCGCGGGGAATTCATCAAATTAGCGAAAGAGAAAAAGATTCATTACAACTTGGATTGGAGCTACATCCGGGTCGGCAACCTGCTGGATGTGCGCATTATGTGCGAAAATCCGTTTCAAACTGAAAACCGCCGTGTCGCCGATTTGATGAAAATCATCGA
>CAZMEO010000056.1:7424-12920 GCA_964565315.1 uncultured Candidatus Moduliflexus sp.
ATCGTCACATAAAATTTGCATCGGGCATACATCGCCGGATACGCTTTGACGACTTCATCGGTTTGATGCTTGATGTATTTCGCCGTCAATTCGGCCATATTTCCAGTCTGGCTGAATTGTAAGCGCTGCTGAAAGCGCCGCGAGGCGATGCTGTTATCCGTCGAACCAGAATGCCCCCATGTTGACGGCGGCCCCCATTCATCCGACCAGACGGGCGGCGGATATTGACCGTATTGCCAGTGATAATAGGCATAGGTTGACGCGACGGCATACAAAATTTCTTCGCCTGTCGGTCCTTTAATAAAGAGATCATGCCAATAATTCTCTGACGGAATCGTATAGACGCGGCCTTTTCGAACAAGATTATCGACATGATAGGGATTGGGAAAAAGAATATTCACATTCCCGGTGCTGTCAATGTCATACAGCACTAAATAACAGTCTTTTGTCACCGAAAAGGAGATATAAATTCGTTCCCCGACAAAATAGGTCGGTTTCTGCGTATCGCCGCCTTTGTCTGTCCAGAGAGTCACCTCTGGCAATTTATCAACGGACGAATCTCCAAGCGGTGACGGAGGCTGCGCAGAGATTGAACGTTCTGGCCGCTGCTGCCCAAAAGACGGACTCCCCGCCGCCAGCATCATACTCAACATAAGCGTCATCGCCAGCATACCCTTCCACATACATTTCATACAGATCAACCTCCCTGAAAACGCAAACCTTTTTATGATTTCTTCATTGCATCATTTATCGTCTGTATTTCGAGTGTAACGCTACTTTACAAAATTTGTCAATATTATCCTGCGAAATTCTTGATAAAACTAACGCGATCATTTTCTGAATGCGCGGGTCTTCGTGATCCAGCCAGTTGCCTAAGCGCGGCAGTACTGCTTTCCCCATGCGGACTAACGCTTGAAATGCCTCTGCGCGAAAATCGGGTTCGGCCAGCAGCGGCACGATCATGTCTGTCAATTCTGTGGCCGACAGTTTCCCCGCAGTCATAATCCAATATTTACGAAACGCGTATTCGGCATGACTGATCATATCGGCGACATCGGCCAGCACGCGGAGTTCCGATGTAAACTGGCTATACAATGAGGCCACCATCTCTTGCAATTCTCTGGTCGAAAATCGTCGGAACTCTCGAATCGTTTCAAAGGAGGACATGTCGATCAGCGAATGCAACGCTCGCAATAATTCGACTTTGGTTTCATTCGCAACGCTTGGCACGAAATCCAGAAAACGCCCGCGCACGACCGCAAGATTCACCTCGGAAATGTCAGGATAGCGATAACGGCACAACGCGCTCATGGCTTGCGCCACGACCGCCAATTCTTCCTCGTTGCGATAGGTATTCAACATCACGAATAATGCGTCGAAAATATTGCGAGGGGACGGAACGTCAGCGCTGAGCCGCTCAATCAGACGTTGCAGGCTTTGAGCTGCCGCACAGCGCGCTAAGCTGTTCTGACGGCTCATGATAAACGGCAAGAGCAACGGAATGCCGGAAGCATTTCCTGTGTATCCGATTGCCAGAATACTGGCTTCTTGAACTTGTGAATTCGGATGTTTGAAAAATTTTCTAAACATCTCCACCGATTCGCCAGCATGCCCTAAAAGCTTCAGCATTGCTGGAAGTGATGGCTCGTGTTCAATATCCATCGCTTTTTGCACTGCGTGATGCAAACTGCGTTTCGGAAATGTCGCCAGCAGTTCGACGATTCGCTCGCCGACTTCCTCTGGACGGCGTTTCAGCATTTCAAGGCAAGGGGACAGCAACGCCGCGCTTTTCGATACTTCTAACGCATCGAATGCTAAATGATTCAGCACCGGATTGTCATCTTCAAGCAGGAGAAGAAGCGCCTGTTCGATCTTCGCATCATATCCGTCAATGTGCGTGACAAGCTGTTGCAGATAGACGGCGATAGATTGACGCACTAAATCATCGGGATGATTGCGAAGTTTGCTCATGGCCGGGAATGCGCGTTTTTGATATTGCCCGATGGCATGCAAGACACGTTTTGAGAGGGGATATTTTTCCAGGAGTTGCACAATCGAAACGAGCGCCTTCTGATAGCCGACACAACTCAACAGCACTGCGCAGCCTTCTCGGCAATCTTCGCTGAGCGCATCATCTTGAATATCTTGCAGCAGCGTGTTTTTGATGGGCGGCGTCAAGGTGCGCTGCAACAAATTGCGAGTTTCATCCAATTCGTAGCGCACGCCGGTAAATGACGCAATCGTCTCCGCTTCTTCCCAGATCGTAACTAACGCCTTAACCGCCAATTCACGGGTTTCGCGGTCTTCTTCTTTCAAATAGCGAACCAGGATAGGAATGGCGCGGCTATCGCCTAATACGCCTAACGCATGAATCAATGGGTCAACGACAGATTCTTTTTTCACCAGTGACAGCAGCAATTCCACGACGCGCTGATCGCCGATTTTCCCTAACGCTTCCAGCGTGGCGACATGCACCCATTCATCGGAATGCGACACCAATAAATCCATCAACGCCGGAACAGCGCGAGCATCGCCAATATCGCCCAGGCATTCCGCCACGCTATAGACCACGTTCGCATTCTCATCGCGCAATGCGTCGATCAGCATCGGCAGCACTTCGCGTGCGCGAATCATGCCTAAGGTGTTCGAGCTTAAAATGCGCATATCTTTATCGCTATTGCGCAAGCCTTCGATCAGCGGTTCGAGGATTTCAAGGCTGTATTCGCTGCGTCCGAGTTCCTTCAGCAAATCCATTGCGGAAGAGCGCAAGCCTGCATCAGCATCGGTGTACGTGGAGATTAATTTTTTCCAGAACCAGGTGCTTTTCGCCACAAAGTCTAATTTGCCAAGAATCAAGATGGCGTTCGAGATAAGATTTCGAAATTCCCAATCGGTTTTACGCAGCGATTTCAGTAATAGATCAACAAGCGGCTGGCTGAATCGTTCGAGAATTTCTCGTTCTAAATGCGGAACGGCTTCGGCCAGTTCAAGCCCTGCATTTGTCCGCCGAACATCATCCTGCGACGTGATGGCATCTTCGTATTTTTCTAAATCAAACGTCATAACTCATTCTCCCGATATAATGAGCATTTGTAATGGCGAGGACGGTGTCATTTTCTCCAGGATCCAGGAAAACATTCTTCAGCGTATAGAACAGGCATTATGAGTCGCCAAGCGTTGACGCAATAATATTCAAAATACTTTCTCGATCTAATGGTTTGCTGACAAAGCCTGCCGCTCCAAGTTCCATCGCCCGCTGACGATCTTCGACGCCATCTTCCGTAGAGATCACGATAATCGGAATCTCTTTGAACTGTTCATCTTCTTTGCAACGTTTAATAAACTCCAGTCCATCCATATTGGGCATGTTAATGTCGGTAAAAATCATATCGACCGGCGCTTCCAGGAGTTTATCAAGCGCTTCCAGGCCACTCGACGCTTCATAAATTTTGAAGTGCTTTTCGCTCTTCAAATTCACTGAAATAATTTTCCGTACCATGCGTGAATCATCAACAATCAACAAGTTCTTTGTTTGCATAGTTTCTCTCTCTACCCTTACGTTAAGACGTGCATGAACGAAAGATACCTTCTTTTCTTACTCGAAACTCACCAGTTTGTCAAGATTTATCCTCTCGGATCTCAAAATTCTCTTTCTCTGAAAAACGAGGTTTTTCAGCAGCCGCGAACGCATGATATGGGCTGAAAAGATGTGTGTCATATAGACAAAAAATCTTCAAAAGTTTTGCATAACTACCACAAATATTCGAATTAAGTAAAGAAAAATTTACACCTCCATGAAAAAATCCCATGCTACGGGGATTCCCGTCATGATTTCGGCGCTGGTTGTCCGCAAAGTTCCCCAATGCGCGACATAATTAAATCAAGCGCTTGCCGCTGCATCTCGCTTGTGAATTTTCGCTCCATTTCGATATAATCGCGAAGCAAAAAAGGTGCGCCCATATTCATGTTGACGCGCGTCGGTTTCGGCAGGGCAGCCCCTTTTGGAAACGCATGATACGCCCCTACGATCCCAACCGGAACGATCGGCACATTCGCCTTCATCGCAATCAGCGCCACGCCAGGCTCAGCCGGAGCTAATACGCCATCTGACGAACGTCCTCCTTCCGGGAAGATGCCCACGATTTCACCATCGTTCAGCAAGCGAAACGCCCGTTTCAACGCGGAAATATCGTTTCCCTCTTTTTTGACGGGGATGCAATTCGTTCGTTTGCAAAACCAATGTATGGCGGGATGATAATAAAAAAACGCATACGTAATATAATGAATCACTCTGGGAACTGCGGCGCAGATCACCAGCGGATCAATCAAACTGACATGATTCGCCACCAGCAGGCATCCCCCTTCGCGGGGCAGATGTTCGAGTCCGGACACCTCAAGGCGAAAATACAGTTTAAACACAATTCGAGTAATGATTCGAGCTAATTGGTATAACATACGCCACTTTTTCTATGCTTCTGACGCCACCGCGTACTGTTCCTTGAATTTCGCCAGGCATTCCTCGCTGCAAAAATAATACGCTTGTCCTTCGAACTCGTGAGAATGCGCTAACGATTTGGGAATATAGGTCGAGCAGACAGGGTCTTTCACCATATCATCATCAACGTGCTGCGGTGATGTCGCGGAACCGCTTTTCGCGCGTTCTTCCGGATGCAGCCTGGAGGACACCTGTTTGACAACTTGTTTTCCCGTCCATAGCACGGCGAATAACGCTAATAATCGAATAATCAACATATTCAGCCTGCATGAAGCCGCTACACGTTTTCTGCGTATAAAAACCGCAGACAAACAGGGCAGCGATGCAGCGTATCCTTTGTTTTGACTTCAGCAAACATCTGCGGCGTCAAGGCCACATAACACCCTGAACATGTGCCATTTTCAGTCACAGCGGCGACAGCGATCCCATTCCGCATCTGCAACAAGCGGGCATACTCGCGCAAGACCGCAGGCTCAATTCCCTGCACGCTGGCATCACGCGCCTGCTGTTCCGTCGCTAACTCCTGCTGCCACGTCTGCTGTTCGGCAAGCACGTGTTGTTTTTCTCCGTCAATGCGGCGTTTCGTCTGCGCAACCTCTTCCTGCGATTGCGTCAAGCCGTGTTTCGCCCGTTCGATGCTTTCCATCAATTCGATAATATCATCTTCAATCAAGGTGTTTTTGCTCTTCAGTCCGTTAATTTCAGCCAGTAACGCCGAATATTCTTTGTTGGTTTTCACCTGAAGCAATTGCCCCTGATATTTTTTTATCTGTTCGGAATTCGCTTCGATTTCCAATTCCTTTCCGCGCCGCGTTCGCTCCTGCTCTTCAATGCTTGCCCGAATTTTCGCCACTTTCCCGTCGCTTTCGGCAAGCAATTCATCAAACTGCTGAAGCGTTTTCGGGATATTGGCGATGCGCTGCTGCATCTCGAAAATGGTTTTATCAAGGCGCTGCAAGGCGATAAGCGATTCAAGTGTCGAATTCACAACGATTCTCCTC
>CAZMEO010000056.1:13020-15481 GCA_964565315.1 uncultured Candidatus Moduliflexus sp.
GAAGTGAACAAAAAAAAAGTGTACCCGTCCTCAGGTACACTTTACAGGGCATGGCCCCTCTCATCTGACGCCACATCCACTCCTTTACCTCTCTCTGACATTGCGTAAACATGCTCCTATCTATCCTCATCAAATCGCGCATTTTGTCTTCGAATCTCAGTTTGCGCACCATAAAAATTCTCAGGCATAGCGTCAAGAAAAAAGTGGAATTTCTTCATCTGTTTCTGACGGATTGAGTGGGCAAACTCACGGCCTCCGCACAATTTTTCGCTTGACACCTCAGCGCGAAATCCATATAGCTCCCTGATATTTTTCAAAGGGGCTGTCTATCGTTAGCATTTGATGAAAGAACTATTCACGGCGGTCGAAACTGCTGTTCCGATCTCCGCCATAACAGAGGAAAATTCTCTTTTCAGAGGAGAAAATATGAAAAATATCAAATTGGCTTCGCGTGAAACCAAACAACAGACAATAATCGAAGTCGGGTCAATCAAAATCGGTGAAGATTTCTTGCTGATCGCCGGGCCGTGCAGCGTCGAAAATGAGGAACAAATGATGGAAACCGCCGCCGCCGTCAAGGCTGCCGGAGCGAACATGCTGCGCGGCGGCGCATTCAAGCCGCGCACGTCGCCGTATGCCTTTCAAGGGCTAGGGTTGAAAGGTTTGAAAATTCTGGAAAAAACGGGCAGAGAAGTCGGCCTGCCGGTCGTAACGGAAGTGTTGGATACCAGAGACGTGTCATGGGTATGTGAATATGTGGACATGCTGCAAATCGGCACACGCAACATGCAAAATTTTTCGCTGCTCAAAGAAGTGGGTAAAACCAAAAAACCGGTGATTTTGAAGCGCGGCATGTATTCCACGCTGGAAGAATGGCTGAACTGCGCGGAATATATTTTAAATGAAGGGAATCCGCAGGTCATTCTCTGCGAGCGCGGCATTCGCACCTTCGAAACATATACGCGCAATACGCTTGATTTGAGTGCCGTTCCCGCAATCAAAGAACTGACGCATCTTCCGATTATCATTGATCCGACGCACGGCACCGGCAAAATCAGCCTGATTCCGCCGATGAGCCTGGCGGCGGTCGTGTCCGGAGCAGATGGATTAGCTATCGAAGTGCATAACAATCCGGAAGTCGCGTTAAGCGATAAAGATCAGGCGCTCCGCCCCGAACAATTTGCGAAACTCGCGTCGCAAATCTGGCAATTACGCGCCTACACGATGGAACATCTTGCGTAAACGCAAAAGGAACGCTTATGACCACTTACACGATTCAAGGAGCAAAAAGCGCGAGTCAGATCGTCTTCGGAGCGCGGCTGCGCGATCTTCCCGCCTACATCGCCGGGCGGCGCTGCGTCATCGTCACTGACGAGCAGGTGCATCCGCTCTATCGCGAGCAGTTTCCGCCAGAGCCGGAGGTCGTAATTATCGGCACAGGCGAAGCGTGTAAAACGCTCGCCACGTTAGAGCAGCTTTACGCGGCATTTCTTCGCGCTGATCTGGATCGTTCTTCATGCGTGGTCGCGATTGGCGGCGGGATCGTGTCCGATATTGCCGGATTTGCCGCCTCAACCTATCTGCGCGGCCTGCAATTCGGGTTCGTCCCGACCACGCTCTTAGCGCAGGTGGACGCCAGCGTCGGCGGTAAAAACGGCGTGAATTTTCAGGGCTATAAAAACCTGATCGGCACGTTCACGCAGCCGGAATTCGTCCTGGTTGACGTCACGCTGCTCGCCACGCTTCCGCGCCGCGCATTAGGCTGCGGCTTTGCCGAAGCCATCAAGCATGGCGCGATTGCCGATAGCGCGCTGTTTGCCTTTATGGAAACCGAAGCCCGGCGCATCTGTGCCCTCGAACCGGATGCCGTCGAGCGGATCGTCAGGGATTCCATCGCCATCAAATCCGCCGTCGTCAACGCTGACGAGCGCGAGCAGGGCGAACGGCGCAAGCTGAATTTCGGTCATACCTTCGGCCATGCCATCGAAAAAACACTCGGCCTGCCGCACGGCGAATCCGTCGCCGTCGGCATGATGGCCGCCGCCCGATTATCGCAGCGGTATGGCGCGCTTGCCGAAGCGGATGTTGCGCGGCTGATGCGCCTGCTTCAGGCGTATAACCTGCCAACCAGCATTGACGCGAAGAAAGACGCTGTGCGGGAAGCGCTGCGAAAAGATAAGAAACGCTATGGCGAACATATCAAGTTCGTGCTGCTTGAAGCAATCGGCAAAGCGGTCATTCAGGAGGTCAGCCTGCAAGAACTTGAACAGGTTGTCGAACAACTTTAATCACCTGCAACATGTGCCGCGCTTTCTCGGTCGCATGAGCCGTTTGCCGCGAAAATGCGACGCGGGCAGAGCGTGACGCACGGGAAGAAGAGAAGGTTATGATTTGCATTGCGCTTGGAAATCTTTCGTATGATGCATGTTTACATGCCGTCAACACGTTGAATTTTGCCGAA
>CAZMEO010000057.1:0-15379 GCA_964565315.1 uncultured Candidatus Moduliflexus sp.
GTTTTTCATCCCACCTTAAAGCGTTTGATAATCTTCAGCAGCGCTTCCGATTGTTCGACGAGGGTTCTTACGGCGTCATTAGAAATGGTGGTCGCTTGCGCTAAAATCTGATCCGTGATCGTTTCGATGGTCTTCATGGCGGCGACGATCTGGGTGGCGTGCTGCTGCAACGTGTCGGTCTGTTCTGAGGTTTCGCTGAATTTTTCGGTCACGTCTTCCATGCTGGCGGCAATTTCAATGGCGGCGCGTTTTTGCTCCACGCTTGCGCGGTTCAGTTGTTCCGACATGCCGCTGATGCTTTCGATAGCTTCAAAAACTTTTTCCACGTCATCTTCCTGGACGTGCAGCGTCGTTTTGATTTGCGAGACCATTTCCGCGACGTTTGACATCGAGGCATTGATCGTCTGGCTATTTTTGGCCGTCTGCTGCGTCACCTTCGCCGTATTATCGGCGCAATGCGAAGAGTGAGTCGCGCTTTCAAGAATCGTTCCCAGCGCCTCATTGACCGCGCTGACCAATCGCACGCCTTCATCGGCATTTTTCATGCCTTCGGCAATCCGCTTGACGCCCTGTTCGCTTTTCTTTTGTAGTTCGTGAACTAATGTGCCGATTTCTTGCGTCGAAGATTTGGTGCGATTCGCTAATTCTTTGATCTGATCGGCCACGACCGCAAAGCCCCGGCCATGTGTTCCGGCCTGCGCCGAAATAATGGACGCATTCAGCGCTAACAAGGAGGTTTGCGCCGTAATGTCATCCACCATATTCAGAATCGAACTGACGCGCTCGCCCCACTGATTCACTTCTTCGATGCTCTTCGCTGTCTCAGTGACGGTGTCTTTCAAGCGGAGAATGCCTTGAATCGAGGCGTCAACCGACGCCTGTCCCTGCGTTGCGGCAGCCATCGTGCTGCTCGCCAATTCTCGCGTCTGTTCGGCATTCGCCGACACATCCCGCAGCGCGTGTTCAATCTGGGAGGTTTCCGCGCCGGTTTGCTGCGCTAATTGGTCTAATTGCACCGCGCGTTCCGCAATTTCGGACAGAGAGAGCTTAAATTCGCCGACAGACGAATAAATCAGGTGCATATTGGAGGCTAACGATCCGGTCGTGGCCGTCACTTCTTCGATGCTGGCGCGGGTTTCGTGAATTGACGCTAAAATTTGTGACGAGGCCGAGAGGAGATCGCTGGTATTCTGCGCCACGACATCCACGAAATGCCGGATCATTTCGAACGAAGTGGTCGTGTTATCCACCGAGGCGGTCTGCTGTTCCATGCGGCTGATCAACATTTCCGTTTCTCGCAAGATAGTGTCTGCCGTCACGTTGACGCCTGACGACGATCTCTGAATTTGGACGGACACCTGACGCAATTGCTCGATCATTTCATTCAAGCTGTGCGCTAACATGCCGAATTCGTCGTGCGACGCGACGACCACCTTCTGACTCAGGTCGCCTTCCGACGCTGCGCCAATCACGTTGACTAATGATTGAATCGTCTGAAGCGCGTTCTTGCTGATGAGCGCAGAAAGGAGGAACGCCATTGCGACGACAATCATTGAGATTAACGCGACGACTTTGCCAATTTTCGCCATCTCCTGCCGTTCGATTTCCTGTGGCAGATTGATCGCCACGCCCCCGATGACGCCCGCTGGAGTGCGAAACGAACAACCTCCCTGAAAATATTTTTTCTCGTGAATCGTCTGGGAAACGATTTGAAACGGCGCGTTCTGCGAGAAAACCTCATCACAAGAAGGCACGTCTTTCAAAGAAAAAGCGACTTGTTCTGGCAGCGTGCCGGTGCTGAAAGTTTCACCGGCAAAAAAATTGATTTCCGTTTCGCTTAATTCGGCATAACGTTCCAGCATCGCTTGCGTATAAAAAATTTCGCCGACCAGCACGCCTTCTTTGTTCTTATCTCGATAGACTGGAGCGACCACGCGGATTCCTAAGAGCGAGTTTTCACGAAACATCGAGACGGAAATCTCCGCTGGAATGTCTGCATAAAATGCCGGAGGAATGCCTGCTGGCAAAGGGCGATCAGGAATTTGCTGATTTTTCAGATGAAATTCGGAGATTTCGGAAAACTCGTCACACCGCAGGTAGGTGCCCTTGCCCGTTGAGGAAATGGCATACGTGCCGACATGCGAGGTGTCGTCTTCGCGATGGTAGGCCGCAATCAGGCGTTTATTCGCGCCGAATAAAAAGAGGCGGTTAAAATCGCCAACGTCGCCGAATTGTTTTAACTCATCGGTGGCTTTGACGATATGCGACATAATGAACAATGCCTTTGCCATTTCCTCAGGATTTTGGTTGTAAAAATAGGTGATCCAATTCAAGCGGATATCCTGCTGAAAAAATCCTTCAAACCGCCGCCGAACCATCAGCTCTTTGCCCGCCAGGTCATCCAGCACAATATCTAACGCGATCCGAATCCGCTGCTGCGATTGCCTGCGCGTACTCTGTTGAGTCAGCAGATAATACGCGATTGAGACGCTGCTCGTCGCTAATAAGACAAGCGCGACGCACATGCACAGAAGCTTGGTTCGAATCGAATATTTCATAGTCCGTTCCTTTCATTCATTCAGCCGGTATTTTTCCATTTTTTCTGCCAGCGTCTTGCGCGTAATCGCTAAATCGCGTGCGGTTTTCGATTTGTTCTGCTGATTCCGACGCAATGCGTCCTCGATAATCTGCTTTTCATGACGAGCGACGATTTCATCAATGGCGTCTTTCAAAGAAGAGACGCGAAAATCCTCCGAATGATGAGTGACTGCCTTCGTTTTCGCAAAAATATTGCGTTTGACATCTTCCATGGTGATCAGGCGGTTTTCGCACAACAGCACCGCATTATTGATCATATTTTCAAGCTCGCGCACGTTTCCCGGCCAGTCATGCGCCATCAGCGCATCCAACACCTCGTCATCCACATCGGCGACATGCGTCTGATATTTCTGGTTATACTTTCCTAAAAAATGCGAAATCAGCAGCGGAATATCCTCTTTGCGTTCGCGAAGCGGCGGAAGATGAAAACGCACGACATGAATCCGGTAATACAAATCCTCGCGGAAACGGCCTTCACGCACGGCCTGCTCCAAATCCTTATTGGTAGCAGCGATGATCCGCGCATCGGTGGTCAACTGCTTCGTTCCGCCGATGCGCTCGAACGCCTGTTCCGCAATCACGCGCAGGAGCTTCGCCTGAATATCTAACGACATATCGCCGATTTCGTCAAGAAATAACGTGCCTTGATTCGCAATCTCGAATTTGCCGATTTTGCGGGACATCGCGCCAGTGAACGCGCCGCGTTCATGCCCGAATAATTCGCTTAGCAGCAGATGTTCCGAGAGCGCCGCGCAATTGACGCAGACGAACGCGCCCTCCCGTCGGTTGCTGGTAAAATGGATATAGCGCGCGATCACTTCTTTGCCGGTGCCGCTTTCGCCGGTAATCAGGGCGGTGACGGCGTTGTCTTTAATTTTATCCGCCTGCCGCAGCAATGCTTTGATTTGCGCGTTCTGCGTGACGCAGTGATGCGACAACCCCTGTTGCAGCAGTTCTTCCCGCAAAAATGTGTTGCGCGTTCTGAGGCTGCGCAAATCCAGATGCGTATAGACGACATCAAGCAAACTCGCGTTGTCAAGCGGCTTGAGCAGGTAATCCGACGCGCCTTCTTTCATGGAATTGACCGCCGTTTCGATGCTGCCGTAGCCGGTCATCATCAGCGCAATCAGGTCGGGTTCCATCTGCTTGAGGTCTTTCAGCAGCGCGATCCCGCTTTGCCCGCCGCGCAGCCGCATATCCAGCAGCGCTACGTCCATGGCATTCTTCGACGCCATTACTTTCGCATCCTGTTCGTTATCAGTGGAATAGACGCGAAATCCCTGTTTTTTAAACAAGCGCTCCAGCCCGTAGCGCAAGCCTTCTTCGTCGTCAACAATCAGCAGCGAAAAGCCTTTTCCCCGCGTGTCGTCTCCCATATTATGACCCCATATCGCACGCCTGCATCGGAATGGCCAGCCGAATCTGCGTGCCGACGGCGACTTGACTGGACACGGAAATCGTTCCTTCGTATTTATTCAAAATGCCATACACCACCGACAAGCCCAATCCCGTGCCTTCTCCGCCATTTTTCGTCGTATAAAACGGGTCAAAAATGCGCGGCAGGCGCTCTTCGGGAATGCCGATGCCGGTATCTTCCACCATGACGACAATCTGGCCGTTCTGCGCCTCCTGCCCGGTGCGGATGGTAATCGTGCCATGCTGCTCAATCGCCTGCATCGCATTTTTGAGCAAATTGATCATCACCTGTTTCAATTCGTCCGGGCTGATGCGAGCGAAGGGAAGTCCTTCCGCGAAATCGGTGACAAGGTCAATTTTCTGCGTTTTTTTGAGCGAATAGGAAATCAGCGTCAGCGTCTCGTTGACGACATGGTTGACATCCGCGCCTAACGGCTCATGCTGATGCGATGACGAAAAATCGAGCAGATGCTTGACAATCGTGGCAATCCGCCGGGTTTCCTTTTCAATCCAATGCAGCGAAACGCGCTTGTCTTCATCGGTTTCATCATCGATGAGATTCTGCACATTCGTCATGATAGAACCGAGCGGATTGTTGATTTCATGGGCGACTCCGGCGGAAAGCATGCTGATGGACGAGAGTTTTTCCGCCTGAAAAATCTTTTCTTCGAATTCCAGCTTTTTGCTGATGTTTTCCAGCACCACGACGCAGGCCATCGGCGCGGAGGAGGCTGCGCCATCGTCTTCGTGGCTGCTGATCGGGTAACATTTCATCTCATAGACCTGATGCGGCTGCCTGCGAAATATCTTGGAATAGTCCTGCCGCTCGTTCCGCAGAATGGCGCGAAGTTGCGCGACCATCTCGGCATCGAACAACTCCGGCGCGATCTCTTGCGCAGGCTGGCCGATGACCGCGACATCTTCCAGCCCGACATAGTGCAAAAAGGCGCTGTTGACTTTTTCGACGCGCAACGCGGCGTTAATAATCACCATGCCGGCGCGGATGGATTGAATAATATTTTCGTTGTAATCCTTCAGCACCGTAATTTCATGAATATAGGCGTGCATTTGCTCCTTGTCCCAGTGGAGCGTCCGCGCCATCTCGTTGAACCCGCGCACTAATTCGCCGATCTCGCCGCGCAAGCGCAACTCCAGCGCCGTATCATACACGCCAGCGCGAATCTTCTGCATGGCGTCGAGCAATTTTCGGAGCGGGCGCGTAATCGTCGAGGAGATGAAAAACCCACAGACAACGGAGAGAACAGCGCTCAGGACGGTGGCAAGCCAGAGCGCTTGTTCCAGCGCAGCAACGCGCCTGATATATCCGGCATTCGAGACCGCCACGCGCAAAAAAAGCCGTTGCTCGTTTTCCAATGTTTCGACCGACTGAAAGGCCGTATTTTCGCCGAGCCGCTCCATTTCGATCCGATAGATCGGGGCGGCGCTTCGATAAGTCAGCACATCGCGCTCCAATGGCGCATGGCGCGTACCGGACACAAACATCGCTCCCGAAAAAAATGCGGCGTGGGAACGTCTGTTCAGGACGAGTTTCTGGCAAAATTCAGGATCAATTCGCTTAATCAGGAACATCTCCAGAAGATGCGACGCGGACGCATCGGCGCTTGACGGCGCTGGCATGTTGAGGAGGCCGATCAAGCATAACTGTTGGCCGATGAAGCGCAATTCCATATAGGGATGCGGTTTGCGATTTTTCAGCGCCGCAAGCTGCTGCGGCGAAAAGTGATTGACGCTGATTGGGAGCATCTCCGCGCGTTCTTCTCCGGCGAATCTGAGCAGAATCACATCAATCCCCGCGCCTTTTGCCGCGTGCTGCCAATCTGCCGTCAATGCTTGCCAATCAGCAGATGGCGGAGATTGATGAATGTCAATCAGCAGTTTCCAGAGATTGCGTTTCCAGGCCATGTAATTCTCCCGGACCATCTGCGTTTCTGCCTTCAGTTCTTTCAGGGCGTTCTCATAGTTATCTCGCCGGGTCATATTCGTCAACAGTCCAATCGTCAGGCTCGATTGCACGATCACGGCGCCGATAAATCCCAACAGCATTTTCGTGAATAATTTCATGTGGTCTATTGATAGACAAATTGCTGCATTGCAGGCTCATTCACATTGTCGAGCGTAAAAAATTCGAAGCCGGGAATGATCTTTTTCGGCACGGGTGCGCGGTGCGTCAGAAAGTTATAAGCCCATTCCACCGCCAACGCGCCGATTTCCGCAGGTTTTTGCGCTAATACCAAATCAATATGGCCGGAGCGGAGGGCGGCAATCAAGTCCGCCGTCGCATCCCATGACGCAATTTTGACCGCGCCGGTCAATCCGGCATCAACGACGGCCTGATATGAGCCTTGCGCGCTGAAGACATTCGTGCCGAACACGCCGACAATATCAGGATGCGCCTGCAAAGCGGCCAGCGTTTGCGCTCTTGCGACCTCCTGCACGTCGAGGCAATAATCCACGCTGACGACTTCCATATTCGGGAATTCGGCGATTCCGGCCAGAAAGCCTTTGACGCGCCCTTCGACCGACGAGACATCCGCGTTCGTGGTATTCACATAGACTTTGCCGGTTTCGCCCAGCAGCCGCGCCAAATTTTCGGCCACTTTCTGTCCGCCCAGTTCGTTATCCGTGCCGATGTAGGCGAGGGGAAACGCATAATCGGCGTCTTGAGAGTAATCGCCGTCGCCAAGAAACGTATCAACGGTAAGAATCGGAATGCCGCGTTCATGCAGCCGCTTGAGCGGCGCAATCAGGGCATCGACGGAGGTTGGCGCAATCAGGATCGCGTCAATCTTTTCAAGCGCGGCGAGCGTGTTCAGAATGGGAATTTGCGCCTGCGGGCCCCAGGCGGCGGGGTAATCGGTCACAATCAATTCAATGCCAAGCGTCTCGGCTTGCTGCCGCGCCCCTCGTTCCATCGTATAATAAAACGGATCCGCAACGCCAGGAACGAACACGACAGTCAGCGGCGTTTCCTCTGACCGTTTTTTTGAACAGGCGCTGGGGAGGACTCCTAACACCGCGATCAACAACAGCGTCGAGCCATAGCGGAATATCTGTGACATCATGATTGCACGATTCGTCCTCCTCCGACGATTGAAGACGGAACGTTACCGCAGATTCAACGCGGGGTTATCCAGAAGCGGAAGGCGAATCGTAAATGTCATCCCTTCCTGCGGACTGCTCTCGCAGGAAATCTGCCCATGAAGTTTTTGCGAGATCAGCGTATGCACGATATACAGCCCCAAACCGGTGCCCCCGTTTCCTCGCCTGCTCGTAAAAAATGGCTCGAAAATGCGATGGAGATATTCTCGCTCGATTCCTTTTCCATTATCATGATAGACAATTTGCAAGGTCTGGTCAGATTGCGTGACGTTAATCGTAATGCTTCCGGCATGAGTTTGCTCGAATCCATGTTGGAATGAGTTGTTGACTAAATGCGTGAAGATATGCAGAAAAATTCCCGGGTAGCTGATGATCTCAATGTCTTCCGGGCAAATAAGCGAGACGTGATGCTGAGATTGGCGCACCTGGAGAAACACCAGAATATCTTGAAGCACTTTTTTTAGCGGAAAGGCGACCTTTTCGAGCTCAGCATGCTGCAAGGCGGCGCTTTTAAAATATTGAATAAAGGAAGAGACTTTGTTAAGATTCTGGAGGGTGAGCGTCATCGCGCTTTTGGATGAATTGAGGCAGTATTCGAGATCAGCGCGGGTGAGCGTTCCTTGCAGATATTGCTGTTCGATGGCTTCGATTTTTTCCAGAAACAAGGAGGTTGAGGTGACGCTCAGCCCCAGCGGCGTATTCATCTGGTGGGCAATGTTGGCGGTTAATCCGGCTAAGGCGGTAATTTTTTCCGATTCAATCAATTGCTGCTGCACGTCTTGCAGATTGATGAGCGTCTCGCGCAGTTGTTCGTTCGTCTGATGAAGTTGGGCAGTGCGGTCTGCCACGCGCTGTTCTAATTCCGCATTCAAATCGCGAATTTGCTCTTCATACATTTTCCGATCCGTAATGTCATGAATCGCAAACAAGAGGCATGCTTCATTCTTAAATCGAATCGGCTGCGCGAATAATTCCCCCCAAAACGTCGTGCGATCCTCTCGCTGCCCCTGAAAGTCGTAATGCCGCACGGCGCCTTCTGACGCTAACTGCTCAAAAAGGTTCGCGACATGGGAAGGAGCGTAAATCTCGCGTAATGTTCGTTGAAAAATGACAGGAAAATCATAGCCGAACAATAAGCTCGCCGGCATATTCGCATAGACGATGTGCTCATCGGACAGACGCACGATCAGCATGGCAATCGGGATTGCTTCCAGAATCAATCGAAACTGTTGTTCATTTTCTTGAATCGTGGCTTCAATTTTATTTAATAAATCATTCTCCATCACGTCAGAATGCGCGGTTGCCACATCGGACAACATTTCGAGGTCTGCATTCTCTCGCTGCAAACGACGCACTTCTTGCAATAATTTGCTATTCTCTCGTTGTAAGCGGTGAATCAGTTCTTCTTCTGCATTCATGATATTTCTAACCGCAGCTCTGGCATTAATCGTTGTAAATTCCGCAAAGACTTGCTTTGCCAGGGATATGCTTCCGTCCCATGCACAACAATCTCACTCTGTTTTTCATTCCGCACGCGAATGATAAACTTGGATAACGCGTTAATTCCAGAGCTATTGAGAAATTGCAAATTTTTCAATTGAACCGTAATGATCTTTGGCTTTTGATCGACAATCTCATCAAGGAGTTCGATAATCGGGCCATAGCTTGAAGCGCCCAACAGTCGCAATGATCCTGTAAATTCAACCGTGGCGGTGTTGGGATCATAGAGAATCTGATATTCGTCTCCTGTAACCTTCTTCATAGCAATTTGCTCCTTACAATGTGCAATGTTCTCTATTCTTCAAACGGCCATCGAATCATCGCCATTACCGTGACTGTCATAAGATTCGGCGGGTCTGTGATGTCCTCAAATTTCCAGGCTAATTCCACATGATAATCATTCACTAATGTCAATAATCCTAAACGAGAAATCGAATTGTCTGTGCTGAGGGCATTTTGTTCTAATTGTTGCAGATATAACGCTGTCGTATCATTGGTCAGTATGCGCTGAATATATTCTTGAAATCGTTGAGAGGCAATCGGCGATAGGCTATTCGCCGCATATAACCGCAATGACCGTTTCGATAATGACATGCTGAACGAGACGGGATATTCATCATCAGCCTCGCAAAACTTCATCGTATTTTCTAATAACTCATTGGCAACATACGCAATCGTGCCTTTAATTTCAAGCTGGCGCGCCAGAGATTCTGGCGTATTGGCCGGGAAAAATGTCGTCCAATATTCCGCACAAAAATCTGCCGAAATCCCATTATTGCGCCATCGTTCTTGAAGAGAATGCTGCTTGCCCCAAAATGTCAGCCACAACGATTCATCGTTCTCATCCGCTTCGATAAAATTTCCGAACACGATAGACATTTGCTGGTTCTCCGCAACAATTCAATAACTATGATTGTTTCCGGCGGTTGTCAAGATAAAAATATGAACGCCCTCACAAAAAACGCTCAGGTTTTTCGACAAATCACCTGATCATCAGAGGATGGTTCGACGCCGCTCAGCATGGCTGTCCCCCTGAGCGAAGTCGAAGGATTGACTATTTATCCACGAGAGTTCTCTTACAAGGCAAATCGTTCAAGCAGAGCGTGAAGCTGGTTCGCCAACAGCCCTAATTCGTCAGCCGACATTAAGATTAACACCGCTTGATCTGAGGTATTTTGCACCGCATTCGCCACCTCTTCGATCGCTGACGTGACTTCGTTCGTTCCATTGGCCGCATAGGTAATTTCATGCGAAATCGAGTTCGTCGTCACGGTTTGTTGTTCCACCGCCGACGCAATTTGCCGCATGACCCCATGAATTTCATCGGTAATCGTCGTCACTTCCAGCATCGCGGCCACCGCGCCATAAATTTCTTGCTGAATCGCCTCAATCTTGCGGGTAATATCATCGGCGGACAACGCAATTTCCCGCGCCAATTCTTTGACTTCATTAGCAACAACCGCAAATCCACGCCCGGTCTCGCCTGCACGAGCCGCTTCAATCGCCGCATTCAAGGCCAGCAGATTGGTTTGCTGCGTAATTGCGGTAATCACCTGAGTAATTTCACCGATTTCTCGCGATTGCGTTTCTAACTGAGCGATAATATGGGTGACGCCTTCGACCTTTTTGACGGAGCTTGTGACCATGCCCGCCACATTCTGCGTATTCTGCGAGATTTCGCGGCTGCTGGTGGAAAGCTCCTCCGTCGCCGCCGCAATATTATTGACAAGTTGATTGATCTGCTCGCTGGTTTCTGAAACAAGCTTGACGTTCTGGGCCGCCTGTAATGAGTCTTCGGCCATCTCTTTGCTGATCGTTTTCAAATTTTCGGACGCATCCCAGAATTGCCCTGATTCTTTCAGGATTTCCGCAAGCACGTCTCGCAAGCCCGACAGCCTCCGCATGGCGTTCCCTAATAAATCCTGCTCGCATGTCGTCGCGAATTCTTGTCGAAAATTGCCGTCTGCCATCGCATTCGCGATGAGAACAATCTGATGCATGTAGAGAATCAGCCCTCGAAACGCCTGGCCGAATTCATCGGCTTCGCGCGCCTGAAAGGAACTGTCCGGCAGCTTGCCCTCGGACAATTGCTGAAGCTGCGCCACGATGCCGTCCAATCCATCCAGCATGTGAAGAAACAGCGGAAGCATCTGATGTGATGACACCGCCTCCCTCGATGGATGCGGCTCGCCGGAAACGGCGCTGGCTTCGGAGACGTGTCGTCGGGCTGCGGCAAGATGTCCTGCGGCAACCGAGGAGCAGGCCATCGCACACGCACTCATCGTCTTCGCAATCTGGCGAGAGGTCAGCCAGAGAAACACCATCAGGCCTGCCATGCTCACCCCGAATCCTGCCAGCCATACCTGATGATATTGCGCCCAGAGCTGCTGCCATGCGGCATAGTGCTGTTGCTGTTGCGCCGCCTCAAGACGAGAATACCAGGCAACCGTCAGGCTTGCCGTGAAAAGCAGCGGGACGCATCCCCCTATCAGCCCTCCCACCAATACGCGCTGTTCGATCTTCATATCAGGTTTCCTTCTCAACCAACTCAATCAACACATTGCCCAACATCACGATACGCGACGATGTTTCTGGCGAATTATCAGGCCTATTGCCGCAAGCAGCGCGATTCCAAGCGCAAGATATTGAGGAATCGTCAGCCCCCAGATTCTTGCCGGATCATCGCGATAGACATCAACGCCGACCCGCAGAACAGAACTGAGCAACAGATATAATCCCGCCACGCAGCCAGGAGGAAGCGGCTTGCGGTTCAAGCACATTAGCCAGGGAGCAAGCGCTGCATTGCCGATGCCTTCGTACAATTGAATCGGATGCCGCCATTCGCCATGCAGCGGAAGCGCCCAGGGAACCGAGGAGGCAACGCCATAATCGCATCCGTTCAGCAAACAGCCGACACGCATAAACAACATCGCCACCGCCAGCGCAGGGCTTAACGCATCGGCAAGACGCCAGATAGACACGCGCCGCCATCGCGCCAGCGCCGCCATCACCACGCTTGCTCCGAATAATCCCCCATGAAAAGAACTTCCTGCATTGAATACGCGCAGAAGATGATTTTTGTCAAGAGGAAAACATAGCGAGTGCGTCTCTATCAGCAACAGCAGGAATCGAGCGCCAATCAGCGCGGCCAGAAATCCCCAGAGGAGCAAATCTGTCAGCATGTTCGCAGAGAATCCGAAACGCTTCCCTTCGCGAAGAGCAACCGCCAATCCTGCGGCACATGCGGCGATCATCAAAATGGTTTGTGAATAGATCGGAAATGACGGGAGATCAAACAGAATGGGATACATCAGAAGACGCCTCCCCGAAATCGCGCGGAGGCGATTTCGGGAGCGCACAGCAGCACTAATTCCGCCCTTTACGCCGGAAGATCATGCCGATTGGGACGACCGCGCCGATCAGCAATCCTAAATTCATCAGCCCGGAATATTGCGATGTCGGTTTGCACGGCTGGAAACAGGTCGAACGTTTACAGACGTTCGTCGTATTGTTTAAACGAGTCCAGAGTTGTTTGCCGGTGGTTGGCGCAGAAACTTCGCGGTTGATATAATACACCACGTCTTGAATGGCCGCACAGGCATAATTCTCCGCTGTGCCGATGCGGATCGCTTGTTCAAGCTGCGTGTCGTGCTTCGTGATGCTGGCATATTCCGTTTGCGACGTTGGCGCAGTCCGTTTGTTCGACATCAGATACACTTTGACGGAAAATTTTGACGACTGCGCGTTGGCGGGAACGGTATAGGTGGCATCCTGCGCCACGACGACCGCCGATGTTGCGCTGTTTGTCGGCGACAGCACGTCGCCAATCGTCAATTTGCGCGTCGAAGCATATTGCGTGTTATTCGATGCCACAAACGTGACAAATGTCGAGCAGGTTGCGATGGGAGTCGGCGTGACAACTGTCACTGACAATTCTGGAAATGCCGTCTGCCAGACTTTTAACGGTTCACCCGTCAAGGCGATTCGTCCCTGCGTATAAAACAAAATCGCCTGCTGAATGCTCGCATGAAGCGCGCCCAGCCGATTGCCGGTGCGAATCAATTGCTCGGCAGCATGATTATGATCGGATAACGAAATCATCCAATACCCGCGCCCGCTGCGGTAGATGTGACGAGTGCCCGCTGTTCCCTCCCGCTCCACTGGCGTAATTGCCATCAGCGAAATCGGATATTGCCGGGACGATGGATCATTGTATTGATTCAACGCGCGATAACTCTCCGCGCTCAACTGGTAGAGCGCCGCCTCTCCCTTTGTGGAGATTTGACGCGCGTCCAAATCCCGATACACCAGCATATCGAAAATTTTCCGTTCTCCGGGTTGCAGCAGCAGAGACACATCCTGCCCGACAATCAATTGCGGCGAGAGGTCATCTTCATCAGTAATTTTCGCGACATCGCCCGTTTCCAGCGAAAATGTCTGCCGTGTTCGTTCGGGGTTAAAAATATAGACCCGCGCTGTTTGCGGCGATGCCGTCTCATTCCATTCAATCCGCCAATCTAACGCGGCTTCTGCGGTCAGCCCCGCCAGGCATGCCCAGCCCACCACTATTGCTATTATCGTGTTTTTCATTCGCTCCATCCTCCTCATGCGCTATTATCTTTTCAGAAAGGATTGACAAAAATGTTCATGTCCATAACAGGTTGATTTTCAGAACGTTTCCGTAAGCGTAGCCTGTAAATGACAGAAAGTCAAGAAAAAAAAACGAAAGAAAGGAAGAACGTCTTTTGCCTTCTTTTTGAAAAAGTCCTGGCATATCGTTACTCTTTAACAGCGACCACGAAACACGCGAAAATGCTTGCACGTCAGACACGGTGAGGGGATGTCTATTGAATTTTTCGCGTGTTTCGTGGTCAATACTGCCTATGAAACATATTGCTGCCTGTTGCGTGTTATGTTGTTTGCTGATCGTCTCGATGCCCGACGGTTTACATGCCGAAGTCATCGATAAAATTATTGCGATCTTTGACCAGGAACTCATTCTGCTCAGCGAAATCCGCGAACAAATTGCCCGACCGGCGACGCTCATCGTGGCGAACGTGCCGAACTCATCTCAACCTGAACATGACGCGCTTCCCTATATTCTCGAACGCCGGTTATTGAAGCGGGAAATTCAATATTTAGCCTCCCCGAAAGAGCCAACGCGGATGCAAGAACTCGCCCTCACGTACCTTGCCATCAAATATCAACATGGCACAGCGGACGACTTGCGCAAGAAGCTCGAACACGCGGGCATTTCATCCGCATCCGTCGAAGAGGAACTGCTGTTATACATGAAAGGAATGGATTACATCCGGCGAAAACATCGCTTCAACGACGACATCGAATCGCCGCAAGTGGTTATCGAATTATTCAACACGTGGATGAACGAATTGAACGCCGGCACGAAATTCCAGATCATTCCATAACCTGCGGCGCGACGCTTATGCTTGCACGACGATGCCCGCCGTTTGACATGCGGCCTGAAGCGCCTGAAGATGGTTGCCCGGACAAATCAGGTGATGATTGCCTAATGGAGACGAGCGCAGCAGTTTGCTCGCCTGCGGAGACAGCCCGATTTCGATCTGCGTGCGGCAGGCATACTCGTTCCGTGGACGGCTCAACACCACGCCTGAGGCGAGAAACGCAAGGCGCAAGCTTGCGTCAAGACGAAACAGCGTCACCTCGTCTGCGGCAAACGTTCCTTGAATCGCCGTGCCTTTGCCGGTTTCGAAATGCGTGGTCACCGTCACCTCATTCAACAGGGTCGGTGCAATCGTACAATGCGCAAATACCCCGCGATCCGGCATCACTTGCACCGTATTGGCGAGCCAGGGAACAACGCCCGTCATCGCCTGCACGAACATCATTCCGACGATGCTGGCGAGATCGCCTTCGCATCCCGCTGGAAAACCGCTCGCGTTGAATACTGCCAATGGGAGGCACGCCGTCACGGCATGGCCTTGCACCAGAGAAAAGCATTCGACCGTAATCGCGTTGAGCCGCTCCGTTGCAATGACATGTTTGAGGAGGCTATGCACTTTCGCTGTTTCAGTCAGGTCTTGCTCTGCGCCCTGAAACGCGGCGAGCAACTCCGGCGCAGGCGGCTGCGTGTGATGCGATGGAAGGGCGCTCCAGGGGATCTGCACGAATTCGATCCCGAACACGTTGCACAACGCATCCGGTTCGACGTGCGAAGCCACAAGCCAATCCGACACCTTGCCGATCAGTCCGAGCCGCTGGCCGCGCAGGTGTTCGAGTCCCTGCATTGCCTGAACAAAGCGTTGAAACGACGCCAGAAATTCGTCATCTTCAACATCGAATAACACCGATTGATACCCGTGCTGCCGCGCATACGCCTGCACTTCCGTCGCGGCGGCATACGAATTCCCCTCTTTATACGCGAAGAGAAAATGCAGTTTCCCCGGCGTAAACAACGTCGTCGATTTGGCCTCTGATCCGCCAGAAAGAAAGCACAGCACGTCCGGCGTCGTTTCGACAAACTCGATGGGTATTGAAGACAACTGCTGCATAATCCGCTGGCGGCCTTTGGCGTAGAACTCTGCTCCTGCGCCCTCAAATGCTAATAATGCGATCCGAAGTGTTCTCATATCATGTTCCTTTGAAGAGGGATATCGAATGTTTACGAGTGGTAAGCCTGTCAAACCACGCTGCCTCAGTCCTGCATGTATTGATTACATGTTTTCTCAAGCAATGCAAGGTTTTTCTTGACACCTTTTGCCGATTT
>CAZMEO010000058.1:0-11988 GCA_964565315.1 uncultured Candidatus Moduliflexus sp.
CAGTTCTGGCTGCACCTCTCGGGATTTTTAGTACAGCATAGTAAGAGAGGAGCATCAAGTCGTTTGTCACAAACGCAGCAGAACGCCCCAGGCTATTTTTTTATCTATGCTGTCCTGAAAATAAAAAGACCTTACAGGTTTCTAAAATCTGTGAGGTCTTTTTTTGTAACTATTTATGAACACGATGTTTAAGAAACCATATCATGTTATCAAAATGATCTGCTTTGCAAAGGCCGAACGCGCATCTCGCCCGGCACGACTCATTCTGGCAGGAGGAACACGCATGGTGTTCGTGTTGCTGATCATGCTCTTGACCTCTTGCGCAGTGACAACTCCCCCGTATGTGAACCAGAGCGGCCAGAAAATCCCTGAAAGCATCGCTTCGCTGGAACAGATTGAATTGCTTGGGAAAAAGCAGTGGATTCTCCTGCGCGGCGTAAATGCTGACGCTCCGATTTTACTCTGGCTGGCCGGAGGACCTTGCGGCTCTGAAATCGGATGGACGCGGAAATATTTAGCGCAGTTGGAAAACGATGTGGTGTTTGTCAATTGGGATCAGCCCGGAGCGGGAAAATCCTATAAGGCTGCGGATTTCAAGCAGATTCACGTACAGGATTATGTTGACGCGACCATTGCGCTCTCAGAATATTTAGCGACACGCTTCAGGAAAGAGAAGATTTTTTTAGCCGGACACTCCTGGGGGAGCATTATCGGCGTGATGGCGGCGCATCAGCGCCCGGATTTGTATTACGCCTACATCGGCATCGGGCAGCAGGTGAACGCCGTTGAAAATGACTTGATCGGATACAACATGGTTTTGGAACAGGCTCGTCAACGGGGAGATCACGCGCTCGTCAAAAAGCTTGAAAAGAACGGCTTGCCGCCATATACGCAAGCGCAGAAAGGCGCATATATTGACTTCTTCCGCCATTTGCCAAGCTGTCCGCCCGACATCTGCTCAAAAAACAGTTTTTGGGAAATGGTCAAGCCGAAAGAATACTCCCTGCTCGACGCAATCCACACGCTCAAAGGTCTGATCAATGGCATCAACATGGTGTATCCTCAGCTTGTTGATTTAGATTTCGAGCGCGATGTGCCGCAACTTGACATCCCGGTATTTTTTGTGATCGGTCGTTATGATTATACCTGCGTGCAGGATATTGCCTATCGCTATTATACCAAACTTTACGCGCCGCTGAAACGCTTCTACTGGTTCGAAAAATCAGGACATAATCCCTGCTATCAAGAGCCGGAACGCTTTATTAATCTTATGCGTGCTGACATCTTGAAATTAGCCCAATAAGGCGAACGCAGAATGTTGCAGCGAATATAAAAAGAACAACCTCGCAGATTGATTTTATCTCTGCGAGGTTGTTTTTAGTGCTGGTGTTTTTAGAAATTACACACCGAGCCGGTTGCGGCGCACCATTTCGTCGAGGCTCTGGTTCGTCGCGACCTGATGCCCCGGCAGCGGGATGATCCGTTCGTGAATCGCGTCGAGCAGCCAGCTTTGCTGCGGGAAGAAGATGGTTTCCATTTCCGCTGCTGGCGTAATCCAGTTGCGCGACCCGACAACAACCGGCGGCGCGTCGAGATAATCGAACGCCAACTGCGTCAGGTTCGTCGCGACCGTGTGCATAAACGAATTCCGTTCGCAGGCGTCGGTGGCTAACAACACTTTGCCGGTTTTTTTGACCGAAGCGATCAGCGTGTCATAATTTAACGGATTCGCAAAGCGCAAGTCAATCACTTCGGCGGAGATACCGTATTTGTCGCGTAAAATGTCCGCCGCATCTATGGCCGGATAGAGCGTCGGGCCGATGGTCATGATCGTCAGATCGCTTCCTTCGCGCCGAATCGCAGGTTCGCCTTCCGGCGTTTCATAATAGCCTTCCGGCACGCCGCCGCGCTCGAACAATTCGCCGATGCCGTAGAGTTTCTGGCTTTCGAAGAAAATGACCGGGTCAGTCCCGCGCAACGCGAGATTCAGCATCCCTTTGGCGTCATACGGCGTGGCCGGGTACATCACTTTCAAGCCCGGAATATGCGCCACTAATCCCGTCCAATCCTGCGAATGCTGCGCCCCGTATTTGCTCCCGACCGAAATGCGCACAACCAGCGGCATTTGCAGAATTCCGGCTGACATCGCCTGCCATTTGGAGACCTGGTTGAAAATTTCGTCGCCCGCGCGTCCGAGGAAATCGCAGTACATCAATTCCACCACTGCGCGGCCACCGCTCAGGGCGTATCCGACGCCAGAACCGACAATCGCGCCTTCGGAAATCGGCGAGTTGAACAGGCGATGATACGGCAGCGCCTCAGTCAGGCCGCGATACACGGCAAACGCGCCGCCCCAGTCGCGGTTTTCCTCGCCATACGCCACCATCGTCGGGTCTTCGTAGAAACGGTGCAGCATCGCTTCGAACAGCGCGTCGCGATAGGCAAACACTTTATTGCCCGGCAGCGGCTTGCCATTCTCATCAAGGCCGAAACGAGCTTTCGACACAAGCGATTTGCTGCGCGGATTCTCGGCTTTCGGCAGCAGCACATCCGGTTCACGTTCTTCGAATCGCTCCACTTTTTTATTCGAGAACATCGCCGCTTCAATCACGTCGCCGGAAATGCGCGGCGAAATGTCTAACGACACCGCTAACCGGGTCGCCATCGTGATTTTTTCGACCGCGTATTGCGCATATTCCGCCAATTCCGCTTCAGTAAGCACATCGTGTTCTTTCAGATACGCACCGAAACTCTTGATGCAATCGGCTTCCTGCCAGAGTTCGACTTCTTCTTTGGTGCGATAGGATGAGGCGTCAGATGGCGAATGGCCGGAAAGGCGATACGTAATCGTATCGAGCAGCACCGGGCCGCGCCCTTCTAACAAAATGTCGCGCTTGCGAGCAATTGCATCGGCGACTGCGAGCGGGTTGTAGCCGTCCACGCGCTCGGCGTGCATGTTTTCCGGGTTCACGCCTGCGCCGACTCTTGCCAGCACGTTATAGCCCATCGTTTCACCGGATGTCTGCCCGCCCATGCCGTAGAAGTTGTTGAAGAAGTTGAACAGAATCGGCGGAGCGCCCCCGACTTCTTTGTCCCAGAGTGTGCGGTATTGATCCATCGAAGCGAGCGAAATCCCTTCCCAAACTGGTCCGCAGCCCATTGAGGCGTCGCCGATGTTGCCGATGACGATGCCCGGCTTGCGGTTGATACGTTTGAAGAGCGCCGCACCGACGCAGATGTCGCCGCTGCCGCCGACAATTGCATTGTTCGGCATGCTGCCGAACGGCGGGAAAAAGGCGTGCATCGAGCCGCCCAGCCCTTTGTTGAAGCCCTGTTCACGCGCAAAGATTTCGGCTAACGTGCCGTACACGACATAGCTCATCGCCAATTCTTTGACTGACGCATGATGTTCTTTTTCCACAACTCGCAGGCATGCGCCCCCCATAAATGTTTTCATAATCTTCGTCAGTTGGGCGTCGTCCAATTTATGCACTGCCGAAAAGCATTTCGCTAAAATTTCGCCATGGCTGCGATGCGAGCCGAAAATCAGGTCGTCGCAGCCAAGCAAAGCGCATTGTCCGACCGCTGACGATTCCTGCCCCAACGAGAGATGCGCCGGGCCTTTATGGTCGTAGCTGATGCCCTGATACGCGCCACGCACTTTGATGGAATTCAGCATGGATTCGAATTCTCGAATCAGCAGCATGTCCACGTATATCTGCTTCAAGCCGTCTTTGCCGAACGTTTTTAACTCTTTTTTGATGTTCGGCTTGTATTGGTTAATCGGAATATCATTGATTTTGAGCGTCCCGGAGGCCCGGACGTTTTTGGGGTCAACGACAAGTTGTTTTGGCATAATTTCTTAGCGCCTCGCAAGAACTATAACGAATTAAAGAAAGCAACGGATTCGATTTGTTCCCTTCTCCTATTCGTTGTAGTTTTTGCGAACACTGAGGGCATATATGAATCTGCCTATTTGGGTGTATGTTGTGTGTTTCAAATGAATGTGTTATAATAATATCATGAATAGCATTTTTGATGAACTATTGAGTACATCTTGTGTGAAGTTTGGTAAATTTGGCAACATTTTTCTTGTAAATTTTATAAATTCCTTCTTTTTTTGTTTACATTTTGAGTATGTTTTTTCAGGATTAGTCCATAATCAGAATAGAGAGCGGCAATTCAGAGCGATCTCGTATCGGCGGACAGCCTTGTCCGCTGTGATAGTGTCTATGACGTGAACATCTTTGATCAGGAATGATTTGGCGGACAGGGCTGTCCGCCGGTACATAAGGGAGAGCTACTTTGAAACTCCATCGGTTACAGCAGCTTGAAACATATATCAGAAAACAGGGATCTGTCAGTTTGGAACAATTATGTCAGCATTTCGACGTGTCGAAAAATACGATTCGGCGCGATATTCAAACCTTAGAAGCGCGGCACGTCGTGAAAAAGGTGTATGGCGGCGTGGTCGCCAATAACGATGACGCGCCGATTCCGCTTTCGCAGCGGCAATTGACGATGACATCGGAAAAGGCGGCGATTGCGGCGAAAGCGGCGGAATTCGTGCGAGATGGCGACATCATTGTCGTGGATGCCGGTTCGACCACCGTGCATCTTGTGGAATATTTGAAAACAAAACGCAGCGTCACGCTGATCACCAACAGTATTCCGGCGATTACGGCGGCGGCGGGGAACGACCAACTGCATGTCATCGTCACGGGCGGCGATTTGCTTCAGACCACCAATTCGCTTGTCGGACAGGATGCCATCGCCATGCTGAAACGCCTGAACGCGCATACGGCCTTTATCGCTGCCACCAGTGTTTCTTTAGAAAAGGGGATCACCAATTCTTCGCTGATTGAAACCGACATCAAAAAAGCGATGATGGAAATCAGTTCACGGCGGATGCTGTTGGTGGATCATTCCAAATTCGATACCGTGTCTTTAGTGAAATTTGCCGAATTGCGCGACTTTGACGCCCTGATTACCGACCGTCCGCTTTCGCCGGAATATCATGCTTATTGCGATCAAGCCGGAGTGCAGGAAATTATTGCTGAGACTGCTGACCGCTTACGATGATGATTGGCCTCGCTCGATAATCCATTTGGCCTGCTCGGTTTCATTTGGAAACAGGTTAAACGGCACATGTTCGCGCCCGATGGCTTTCGCGATTTGGTATCGGGCGCATTCGCTGTTCTCTCCCTGACAGTATAACGCTTTCATCCCCTCAGTAACAATCGGCTGGTTCGGAATCATATCATGAAAAAACGGACATGTTGCTAACAATTCGCAATCAGCCATTGGTTTGGCTCCGTTCTGAAAAAATTTTCATTTGTCATGTCAATTGTGGTAAAGACGATTTTCATCGCGGAGAGAAGCGCTCCGTCGTCAGCGCATCGCAGCGATCTCGTCGGGCATTGGCTCGAATATGGACGCGACGGTTTTCGGCGTCTGGCGGCTTTTTCTTACGTCAAGCAGGCGTCCACCGCTTGCAGCAAGGCGTGTTCATTGAATGTGCCTTTGACGATATACGCGGCAGCCCCGGCAGCCATGCCGTTCTGCTGGTCGGCGGCGCTCGATTTCGCGCTGACGATGATGACGGGCAGATGCCGCAGCATTTCATCAGCTTTGATCGCTTTGGTGAAACTCAGGCCGTCCACGTTCGGCATTTCGACATCCGTCACGACGGCATCTACGCTGGCGTTACGCAGGATTTCCAGCCCGTCCGCGCCATCTTCAGCGGTCAGCACATCATATCCGGCATGTTCGAGCATACTGCGCTGCGCCTCGCGAGAATTCAGAGAGTCATCAACGACCAGGATTCGCGGCACAGCCCGCCTGGCATTCGCTGATTTTTTCGCAGGTTGCGCCTCTTTAGCGGTCGGCGGCACGGCCATGCCTTCTAACAACAGATCGGCGGAACGAATCAGGTCTCTGACAAACAGGATAATCACGACATCACCGCGCACGGTCGTCGCGCCTGCCACGTTTTTGACGCGCTTCAAGCAGGAGCCAAGATGTTTGATGACGATTTCCCGCTCTTCGCTCAAATCATCCACCAAAAACCCAAGACGCCGCTCTTCCGCCTGCAAGACGATCATAGTGCGCCGCTCCGGCTCAATGGAAACGTTGCGTTCTTCCGCATCAACCGGCAGCTGCCTGCCATGCGGAGACGCATGCAGCAGAAGGCGCAGATCAACAACTGGCAGCAGCGCGTTCCCATAAGGAATCACCGGCGTTTTTCCGATATGTTCGAGGGCGTTCGGCGCAATATCGAATGTTTTTTCCACCGCAACGGTTGGAATGGCGAACAGATCATCCGCCAGTCGGACTAACAGGGCATTCATGATGGTCAGCGTCAGCGGGAGTTTCAAGAGGAATTCCGCGCCCTGTCCGGCATGGGAACGCACTTCGATTTCGCCTTGCACGCGGTCAACATGCTGCCGCACGATGTCAAGCCCGAAGCCGCGTCCGGCAATATCGTCAACCGTCTCGGAGGTGCTGAAGCCGGGATGAAACAGGAAGTCGAACAATTGCTGTTCATTGACGCTTTTCAGATCGCGGTGCGAGAGCAGCCCGTCTTTCAAGGCGCGATCTCGAATCCGCGTCGTCTGGATGCCCTGCCCGTCGTCTTTGACCATGATGACGATGCGATTCCCTTCTTGACGCGCCGAAATTATCAGGGTGCCGGTGGGGTTTTTGCCGCAGCTCTTGCGTTTTTCCGGCGTTTCAATGCCATGATGAAGCGCGTTCTGCACTAAATGAATCAGCGGATCGCGCATTTCTTCGATAATCCGGCTGTCAATGCGCGTGTCTTCGCCGTTGATCCGCAAATCCACGTTTTTTCCGAGCTTTCTCGCCGTCATCCGCACAAGGCGCGGCAGCAGCGCGAAAATTCTCGCCGCCTGCACCATGCGAATGTCAATCACCTGTTCTTGCAGATGGTTGATCGCCAGCCGCATCTGCTGTCCATCAGTGCGTACACGCTTAAACAGGCTTTTCGTTTCCAGCATCACGGCGCTGTTGGTCTGCTCCAATGCGTCTGAAATCTGCCGAATTCCGGCAGCTTGCGAGGAAGCGCCGTTCCCATTGAGGGCAATCTGCTGCAACTCCGCAATATGCTGGCACTGGGAGCGAAGCATCTCCGTGATGGCGGCATACGCACCCCATTGCCCTTCATAACGATGCTGATTGATGATCAATTCCCCGACTAAATTCAGAATCGCATCTAAATCCCCGGTATGAATGCGGATGTATTGCTGCTCTTCGATATCCTCAACTAAATAGGCTTTTTCGGTGGATGTCGGCGGGGCCGCCGCTTGAGGCTGTTCGGGCGGCTGCGCTTTCAACACCTGCGATTGCAGATGTGGCACTTCCACGTCTTTTCCTGCGATCACATCGGCAAACAGGCGGGAAAATTGTTCGAGATCGGCGGAACGCTTGACATTTTTCGCCACGCCTTCGACAAGATAGTTAATCGTATCAAGGCAATAGAACAGGAGGTCAATGATTTTGGCATGCAATTCAAGATGCCCGTCGCGGATTTCCACAAGCAGGTCTTCCATTTTATGGGCTAACGCGCTGACATCCTGATATCCCATCATCCGGGACGAGCCTTTCAGCGTATGGGCGATGCGGAAAATCTCTTCAAGCACTTGATCATGGTTGCCCGGATGCTCTTCTAATTGAAACAGTCGTTCCGTAATACGCCGGATGTGGTCGTTGACTTCGTCGCGGTATTGTGTTAGAAAAAATTCTCGATTCATCGTTGCCATGCAGAATATTTTGCCTGCCGTATGTGCGTCCTGTCAAGCGAAAACCCTTCTTTTTGCAGAAGAAATTTGTTCCGAACACTTTTCCTTGTCTTTGTCCTTGACGGGAATGCGCAACGAGTGTAATATGTTTGAGCGGTGGGATGACATGATTCGTCGTATCATCGCGATTGCCGGGCTGCTGCCGATTATTCAACTTTTATTGAAATGAAATCCGAACGATGCATATTTTATTGATTGATGATGACGTGAATTTGCTGAAATTGTTGCGACGCCCGTTAGCTCGCGTTGGGCATACAATCATGGAAGCGACGGATGGGAAACAGGGCTGGGATTTGTTTGCCGAACATCCGAGCAAATTCGATGTGATCATTACAGACATTAAAATGCCGGTGCTGAACGGGATCGAGTTGCTCCGGCGGCTGCGCGACCGCGAATATGACGTGCCGGTGATTATTATTACCGGCTATGAAGACATTCGTTCTTCGATTGAAATTCTGCGATTTGGCGCGTTTGATCTCTTGCTGAAACCATTTAGTGCGCCTGAATTACTGGACATTCTCAGCAAATTACAGTCGCTTCAGGACACGCAGAAAAAACGACTGGAAGCCCTGCCGTTTTTTACGGAGCAAATCCAAATTTCGATTCATAGTCAGCCAGAAACAATTCCCTCTATTGTCGCGTTTCTTCAGGATCGCCTGAAACTCTATTGCAAGCTGTATAAATTGAACGTTCGCAATATTGGCCTCTGCCTGCATGAAGCCCTAGTCAACGCGATTGTTCATGGGAATTTAGAGATTTCATCATCGCTGAAAAATGATGCGCCGGAACAATTCGAGCGCCTGTTATGCGAACGGTCGGCGCTCCCGGACTACGTGAATCGGCAGGTGTCCATTCGGGTGCAAGTGACAACCGAACAACTCCGGGTTGACATCGAAGACCAAGGAAAAGGATTTTCTCCGCAAACGCTCAATCTTTCCGACCCGACTAAAATGATTCCCAGCGGTCGCGGTTTGCTCATTATTTCGGCATTTATGGATCACGTGACCTGGAATCCTTCCGGGAACTGCATTACGATGGTCAAATATTTTTCCGCATAAATACTTCGAACCACCGCAGAACATGCGCTCATCAGGAACCCGTTATGAATTTTTCTGCTTCAGTTATTCCGCCAGAAAGCATGACACGCCCGACGTATTGGTGCATTTTTCGCCGCGACGCGATTCTTGCGCGGCAAGTTGCCGACACGATAGAACTCCTTCAACTCCTCAGCCCCGACGAGATCTGCCTTGCGACGATTCGGACGCAATATCTCGGAACGCTTGATGGCGTTCATTGTTACGCTGCCGAAATCGCGCCGGACAGCGACGCGCCCGACGGCATGGCGTTTACGGGCTTGCGCGAATTGTTTTACGCGCTGCCGGAAGACCTCTACCGGCTCGCTGGACGGGCGTTTCTAATTATGGACTGGGATCGCACGCATCAATATTGCGGTCGCTGCGGTCATCCGACCGAACAGGTCGCCACAGAACGCGCCAAACGCTGCCCGCGCTGCGAGTTGACGACCTATCCGCGCATTTCGCCTGCGATGATTACGGCTGTCGTCAAAGACAATCAAATTTTGCTCGCCCACGCCCATCGCATGCCAAATGGAATGCACAGCGTCCTCGCCGGATTTGTCGAAGCGGGCGAGACGTTTGAAGAATGCGTGCGGCGGGAAGTGATGGAAGAAGTTGGGCTTGAAGTGACGGATATTCGCTATTTCGGCAGCCAGCCCTGGCCGTTTCCGAATTCGCTGATGGTGGCGTTTACCGCGAAATATGCGGGCGGCGAGATTCGGATTGATCCCACTGAAATTCTCTCTGCCGACTGGTATTCAGCGGACAATCTACCGACTATTCCAGCGCCCTTCAGCATCGCCCGCCGCCTGATTGACTGGTTTATCGCGGAGCAGCACGCGTAAAAAATCTGTCCGCCACCTTGCGAAGGTTCGCAACCTTCGCAAGGTTTATCCGCGCAAATATGGCAGCGTCTTTTCCAGGGCATCTTCCATGCTGAACTGCGGCGCATAGCCGAAATCGCGTTTGGCGCGGGAAATGTCGTAATAATGGTCTAACGCCAATTCGCTGGCAAGAAAGCGCGTCATGCGCGGTTCGCCAGAAAGCCGCAGATTGCGCCACGCGAATTCCATTGCCGCGCCGATGGTTCGCGCCGTTGACAGCGAAATTGTCCGTTTTATCGGCGGAATATCCAGCGTTTGCAGCAGTTCTCGAATCCAACTCCACAAATTCGTCGGCGCATCCTGACTGATAAAATAGAGAGAACCCGCCACCGACGATCCGGCCTGTAAGGCTTCTTCCGCGAGCAGATGCGCTCTGGCGGCATCTTCGACGTAGGTCATATCCACGCGGTTGCTGCCGTCGCCGACTTGCATCAATTGTCCGGCTTTGGCGCGGGCAATCAGGCGCGGCAGCAGATGCGGATCGCGCGGGCCCCAGATGAGATGCGGACGCAGCGACACCGTCAGCAAATCGGCGCTGTTGGCCTTGATGACCATTTGTTCCGCCAACGCTTTGGTGTGCGAATAAACATTCTCGAACTGTTGCGGATACGGCAGGCGCTCATCGCAGCCGGCTTGCGGCTGGTTATCGAAGACCACGCTCGGCGAACTGGTGAAAATCAGTTTCGGGACGTGCTGCGCCCGGCAGGCGTCAATCATATTCTGCGTCCCCACGACGTTCGGCTGATAAAACGATTCCCACGTTCCCCAGATGCCCGGACGCGCCGCGACATGAAACACGGCGTTCATTCCAGCACATGCAGCCTGGATCGCGTCCCGATCCTGTAAATCGCCGCGCACAAGCGTTGCGCCGATTTGTTCCAATTCAGGGTAATTGCCTCGCGCAAAGACTGTGACTGCGTCGCCGCGCTCGCGCAATTGCTCGACAATATACCGGCCTAAAAATCCGCCGCCGCCCGTGACTAATATATTCTTTTTCATAATTTGTTCCTGTCCTGAGAGGAAGCCATTCACAATCTTACGATGCCAATCGTTGAATCCTTGGAAATTCAAGATTTCTCGTCAAGAAAAAATTAAGAAGCGTTGCAAGCAATAAATATCAATTCTCGTTGAAATTTCCGCAAAAATCACACAAAATTCCGCAAGCAGCGTCAAGACAAATATGCCGTTTCTGCGTATCGTGTCAATTGACGGTCAACCTGAGTAGAACGATATGAAATCGCCCTGATAGAATTCTTTTAAGGAGAATATTATGAACAACACGACATTTGCACTTCAGCAGATTGGAACGATTCAACAGGAAGATGGAATGGCGTACATCGAGCTTCACTCGACCTATCGCGGCAAGGCATTGCAAGAGTTGGAACATTTCAGCCACGCGCATGTCGTCTGGTGGTGCCATTTTTTAGATACGCCGGAACATCGCGGCATCACGGCATGCGAACGTCCTTATACGCGCGGACCGGAAAAGATCGGCGTGTTTGCAACGCGCTCGCCGCGCCGACCGAATCCGATAGCCATCACAGTTGCGCCGATCATCAAAGTTGATCACGAGGCGGGGCGGGTGTATCTTGCGTTTATTGATGCCGAGGCCGGTTCGCCGGTCGTGGACGTGAAACCATATCATCACATAGATCGAGTGCGTGAGGCGTCTGTGCCGGAGTGGTGCCGCCATTGGCCGGAATGGTATGAAGACTGCGCGGCGTTCGATTGGGCGGTGGAAATTTCGAATTAATTCGACAATACGCATATGCACCGTTCGCCCTGAGCTTGTCGAAGGGCCTGTGCATGGTTCGGCAGTCCCGCCACGAACGACTGGAATATCCGTAAAACTGGAAATGTAACATTGTCAAATTAACACCAATTCTTCAAACAGATGTCCCCGGATCGGTGATCTGTACCTCAGCCCTGTCAGGGAGGAAACCCCTGACAGGGCTGACTTATTAACTGACGTTACGCAACGTCGCCGACAATTTCCCTCCTGGGAGGGGCACGGGGGAGGTGTGTCGCGCCGAGACTGTCCGCGCCGTGAACCCACCCCCAACCCCTTCCAGGAGGGCAGGGCTGTTAAGTTCTCTCTCCTCCTCCCCCGGCCCCTCTCCGAAGGAGAGGGAAGACTCCCTCCCCTTCGGGGACAAGGCTGTTAAGTTCTCGTTCCACGCTCCGCGTGGAATGCCCACCGTCCGCCGCTCT
>CAZMEO010000058.1:12088-15269 GCA_964565315.1 uncultured Candidatus Moduliflexus sp.
GGCTGTTAAGTTCTCGTTCCACGCTCCGCGTGGAATGCCCACCGTCCGCCGCTCTGCGGCGAGTGGGACGCGGAGCGTCCGATAGTCGCATTCCACGCAGAGCGTGGAACGAGGGGGCGTCTTGCTCTCCTCTGAATTGAGAACGTAACAGCCCTGCTTCCAGGAGGGGAGTCGCAGTCATCTCAGGAATTCATGCTATTAAAAATCAAGGCCTGTACAGTTCGGCGACGGTGGACGGTCGAACGCTTTCAACCTCTTTTGCAAGCTCATAATTCGCCATAAAACGTTGACACAGAGCTGCGAAAGGCTGTCTTACCTGGCCTGTGCCATCAGTTGATTCTATGTTCTAAAGTAAAAATTTGAATTTTATACTTGACAATATTAGAATATTATAATATTCTGTTTTTGTGTTGAGTGAGAAATAACAGACAGCAATGCCTGAAACATTATCATATACAACATTATTCAATAGCATTGAGCAGGTGGCGCAGACTTTCTGTCTGCGCAGACAGGCAATTAATGCCTGCCCTACCACCGTGCAATGCTGCTGGATCGTGCTGTGCATTATTGGTTTTAAAAAAATACGCGAGGTGAACAGATGATTAAGAGAGCGCTTGTAGAATTTTCAGTTGAGCATTACAAGCTAGTGACAATCATTATGATTGCGCTGGCGCTTTTAGGGTTAACGCAATTCCCAAAGATGAAAATCGATACCGATCCGGAGAATATGCTGCCGGAAGATGAATTTGTCAGGATGTTTGATCGGGATGTGAAAAAAGAATTTCTGATGCACGATATGATCGTGTTAGGTGTCGTCAACGAAGAAAATCCACAGGGGGTATTCAATGTCGAGACGCTAACCAAAATTTACAATATCGTTGAGGGGATCAAGAACATTGATGGCGTCGTGGCGTATGATGTGATGGCCTTATCAACCGTTGATGATATGCAGCAGGGGGAATCGGAAGGGGCGATTAAATTCCAATGGATGATGCAGACTCCGCCGACCAGCGAAGAAGAGGCCGCGCACATCGGAACGCGCATCAAGGCGAATCCGCTACTGGACGGTACGCTCATTTCGGAAAATGGCAAAGCGGTCGGCATTTACGTCCCGATTGTGGAAAAAACCGTCAGCTATCGCGTGGCTCAGGAGATCGGAGCGCTGGTTAAACAGCAGGCCGCCGGTCATGAACAATATTATGTCACCGGGTTGCCGGTGGCTCAGGATACGTTCGGCTACGAGATGTTCTCGCAAATGATGTGGTCGGCGCCGATTGCCGGATTGATTATCTTTCTGCTGATGTGGTTCTTCTTTCGAAACATCAAACTCATTATCGCCCCGATGATCGTGGCGGTAGTCAGCATTATCTATTCGATGAGTCTGCTGATTGCTTTCGGCTACACCGTGCACATCATGAGTTCGATGATTGCGATCTTTCTCACGCCGATTGCGGTGACGAATTCGGTGCATATTATCAGCACCTTTTTTGACGAGTATCAGGAATATCGCGACCGCAAGAAAACGATTCTCGCGGTCATGGATCGCTTGTTTTCCGCGATGCTGTACACGTCCTTGACGACGGTCGCTGGATTTGTGTCGCTGGCGACCGCGCCGATTCCTCCGACGCAGGTGTTCGGAATATTCGTGGGACTTGGAATCACGTTTGCCTGGCTGTTGACGATGACGTTTATTCCGGCTTCCGTGATGTTTATCAGCGAAAAGACGCTGGAAAACTTTGGGGCAGCGGTAAGAAGAGATCGCGAAGGACATGAAATTAAAGAAGCCGGCGTGTTAGCCAACGTGCTTGATATGTTGGGACGTTTCACCTACGACAAGGCGAGACTGATTATTGTGTTGACGCTGATCGTTTCCATCCTTTCAGCCGTCGGAATTTCTAAGATCAATATTAATGATAATCCGGTGAAATGGTTTGATAAAAAACACGACATCCGGGTCGCAGACAGTGTGCTGAACGAGCATTTTGGCGGAACCTATCTGGCCTACTTAGTGTTTGAGGCGGATAAAGGGAACAAAGCCTATTTTGACCAGTATTACCAGGGGTTGACAACGCGGGTCGCGGAGTTTCTCGACGATGCCGGCGAAAACTACCCGGCGCTTTCCGCCGAGTTCAAAACGCAGCTTGCCACGCTGTATGAAGGGCAAAAGCATGGGTCGAACCTGACGAAGTTTAACGCGAACGTCAGTGAATTTATTCGCGGCTGGGAGAAATTATACGAAAATGATGAGAATGCCAGTCTGTTTGTTAAAGATCTGGTCTACTTCTGGGATGAGGAAACGCTGTACACCGAGACGTTTAAGCAACCTGAAATTCTGTCGTACATTGCGCAATTGGAAGAATACATGACGACCGAAGGCGCTGGGAAATCCAGTTCTCTCGCGACTATCGTGAAAAAGGTGTATCAGGAATTACGCGGCGGCAGCGAAGAATATTTCACGATTCCCGAGAGCGCCAACGCCGTCGGAGAGTCGCTTATTCAGTATCAGAACAGCCACCGGCCAAACGATTTGTGGCATTTCGTGAATACCGATTACAGCAAAATCAACATCTGGGTGCAATTGAAATCCGGCGATAACCAGGATATGGCGCACCTGGAAGAGCGCGTCAACGATTACATCGGCAAAAATCCCCCGCCAATTCCGGTGAAACATAGCTGGGCCGGTTTGACGTATATCAACGTGATCTGGCAGAACAAAATGGTGAAGGGGATGTTAAGCTCTTTAGGAAGTTCGTATATCGTGGTGTTGATCATGATGGTGGTGTTGTTCCGGTCAGTGCTGTGGGGCGTCCTGTCAATGATTCCGTTAACCGTGACTATTGGGTTTATTTATGGGTTTATCGGGTTTATCGGCAAAGACTACGACATGCCGGTGGCAATTCTGTCGTCATTAACGCTGGGGTTGTCGGTGGATTTCGCCATCCATTTCCTGGAGCGTTCCAGAGAGTTATATAAAGAGGAAAAAAACTGGCAGCGGGTGGCAGTCCGCATGTTTCACGAACCGGCTCGCGCCATTGTCAGGAACATTATCGTGATTGCGTTGGGATTTCTGCCGCTGCTGCTTTCGCAATTGGTTCCGTATCAAACGGTCGGATTCTTCCTCTCGGCGATTATGCTGGTATCAGGAGTCGGAACTCTGTTCATTCTGCCGGCGATTGTCAAA
>CAZMEO010000059.1:0-6765 GCA_964565315.1 uncultured Candidatus Moduliflexus sp.
GCGAGAGGTTGACTTCGAGAATCTTTTTCGAGCCAGAGTATTCTTTGTTAAACATTTTCATCATGCGTTCGGTCTGCGCGTCCATCCCTTCTTTGCCGACTACAAGCGTCACCGCCGAATCCACCAGCCGCTTTGACGCCACCACGTCTTCGACCTTGTCGAGCAGCAATTCCTTGAACGCCGTCAGCAGCGGCTTGACGACCGATTCGGTCAAGCCCGTTTCCTGCGCCTCGCTCGGTTTCACGTCAATGTCGGCTTTTTCGATGGATTTGAGCGGCTTTTTCTCATATTCCATAATCGACGGCACGACAAATACGTCAATCGGATCGATCAAAAATAGGACTTCGATGTTGTGTTTTTTGAAATATTCGAGGTTCGGGTTGCGCTCGATCATGTCGCGATGATCGCCGCTGACGTAGTAAATCTCCTTCTGTTCGCTCCCCATGCGGGCGACGTAATCCTTCAGCGAGGTCAGTTTGCCTTTCTCCGTCGTTGACGATTCGAAACGGAGCAGGTTAATGATTTTGTCGCGATTCGCATAATCCGAATTCACGCCGGTTTTCATGAGCGGCGAAAAATTCCGGTAAAATTTCTCGTATTTGGCCGAATCGGTATTCGCCCATTCTTCCAGCAGGCCGAGAACCTTGCCCACCAGCGTTTTGTTGATTTTCGCCATCACCGGGCTGTTCTGCGTCACTTCGCGCGAGACGTTCAGCGGCAGGTCTTCCGTATCCACCACGCCTTTGATGAAGCGCAGATATTCCGGCAGCAGGTCTTTGCAATCGTCCTGAATCAGCACGCGATTGGCGTAGAGATGCAGCCCTTTATAATCCTTTTCGCTGAAGAGCGCAACCGGCGCGGTTTCGGGGATGAAGAGCAGCGCCTTGAAATTGACGCTTCCTTCCAGCGCGACATGCAAATAGCCGAGTGGCGCTTGATAATCGTTGGAAATGTATTTGTAAAACTCGTTTAATTCCTCGTCTTTCAGGTCGTCGCGGCGCTTCTGCCACAAGGCGCTGACGGCGTTGACTTTTTCTTCGCCGACATAGACCGGAAAATCCACGAAATTCGAGTATTTTTTGATGATGTTTTTGACGCGCCAATCTTCGCTGAATTCTTTGTGGTCTTCTTTCAGCGTGAACGAAATTTTCGTGCCGCGCTTCGTCCGGTCAGTTTCTTCAATCGTAAATTTCCCCTCGCCGATTGATTTCCAGCGATACCCGACGGAATTTTGATCCGCGTGGCGCGTTTCAATCGTGACTTCGTCCGTGACCATAAACGTCGAATAAAAACCGACGCCGAATTGACCGATCAAGTCGCCGTCCAGCGTTTTCTGATCTTGCTTCATCTGCTTCAAAAACGCCAATGTGCCGGAGCGGGCAATTGTGCCGATATTTTTCACGAGTTCTTCTTTCGTCATGCCGACGCCGGTATCTTCGATGCTGAATTCCCGCGTCTCTTTATTGAGGGTAATCCGAATTTCCAACGGCGCGTCGCGGTCAACAATCGACGCATCGGCTAACTGCCGGAATCGGACGACATTCAGGGCGTCTGAGGCATTCGAAATCAATTCCCGCAAAAAGACTTCGGGATGCGTATAGAGCGAGTGGACAATCAGATGCAACAGTTGTTTCATCTCCGCCTGATATTCGAATTCTTGCGCAGGCGCATGGATTTGGTCTGACATAATGCGTGTTCCTCCTGTGTTCGAACAATTTCGGTTGATGTTAGGTCAATTACACGCCGAAACCCGTTTCGGCGATGGCGAAACAGACGTTCGCCTTCTCTCAATTCAAGAACGTTCATGAAAAATCAAAGAAATTTTGTCAACTTTTTGCTGAGTTTGCCTGATAATAGGCTGATTTAAAAAGCCTTTCCCTTATAAGATAAAATCCTATTGACAATTCGGGAACTCTGGAGTGCAAACTTCAGTTTGCGAATATCTCCTTAACTTAATGCCATTGCACTCCGAACAATATTGATGTTCACATCCGATACAGGAGGAATAATCATGCAATTGCTTGCGAATGTGATGTTTCCGGCATTCATGACGCCATATATTGCGCCGTTATTCATGCCGCTCATGCTGGTTTGGATTCTTGGGGCAGAATGGCAAACATTGATATATCTACTAAAAAAAGATGCCATCCACAACAAGGCGATTACATTCAAGAAACGATGGGTATTGGTCGTGGTGTTATTTGCGAATTTTGCTTCATCAAGCGTGGGAATGCTTTTGTCCTTCTGGCTGCCGTCTGGCATAGGGCGTATCGAAAAAATCTTTCCCGATGGGACGGTTGAGCATATTCCCGGTCTTGATGAGTTCTGGGGGACCTACGCGATAACGTCATTCGCGCTTGCGTATCTATTAAGCATCATCATCGAAGGCGGCGTGTTTTGGATAACCAATCGCTTTCGAGCGTTGAACCCCTGGAAAAAATCGCTCTACGTCAACTCAGCCAGCTATGGCGGCATTGTGATGTATTTGTTGTTTGTTTATCACCAATTCTTGATAAAAGTATTAATAACAGGAGAACAATAATGCAACTGCTTGCCAATATGATTTTCCCGGCGTTTATGCATCCGTATGTTATCTCATTGCTTATGCCATATATCGCGATTTGGATTTTGGCATCGGAATGGAAAATGGCAGTTTATCTGATTGAAAAAGATGCCGTTCTCGATCATGCGATTGAGATCAAAAAAGGACGGATTTTCATGCTGATTTTAGGCGCAAACATCGTATCATCAGTTGCGGGAATGATTCTCGCGCCACATCTGCCGACAGGAGTAATTTACGTTGAGAGAGCAGACATGCATGGCATGATGTATAGAGTACCAACGTTTGATGATTCGTGGGGGACTTACGTTAATCTTGCGTATATTCTTGCTTATGTGTTAAGCGTTGTCATTGAAGGGAGTGTGTTACGCCTTTGCTCTAAACGATTCTGCATACCAACACCGTGGAAAAAATCAGTACTCATGAATTCTGTCAGTTATATGCCTCTTCTATTATTGAATGCGTTTCAATAAAAAATATTTAGAAGCGAAATCACGCCGATAGCTGGCGCTTTACCTCTTCGACCGTGATGTGCGGCACGGAAAGCTCGATTACTACGCCGGGCGCGGGGGTTCGATTATATGACCGGCAAATTCCGCTAACTTCCCAGAGCATCGCCGCCACCATCGTCAGCCCTAATCCCATGCCTTCTTCCTCGCCGGTCAGGAATTTTTCGCCCTGATAATATGGCTGCCACATCTGCGAAAGCTGAGCGGGCGACAACGACATTCCATCATCGGCAATTCGCAGGCAGATACGCTGATCTTTTTCCGGTTCGACCTCAATGCGAATCTGCGGCGCATGCGTGGGATGGAATTTCACCGAATTTTCAAGCACTTCCCAGAAGACCAATTCAACCGCGCGTTCGGATAAAGACATCCAGCTATTTTTGATGGACTCGTGCATTACGCATTCACACGAACTGATCGCCAGGCTTTTCCCGATTTCATCAAGCAGATGCGGCAATTCTGTTAATGAGAACGGCTCCGCGTTGACTAAACTCGGCGCGTTCAAATATTGCAAAATATCCTCGATTTCGCCATGCAGACGGCGAACGCTGGCTAACGACATCTGCGCGAATTCGAAAATTTCCGCTTTCGATAAATTTTCAACTTGCTGCACAAGAAATTCCAAACTGCCCAGCATTCCCACAAGCGGCGTGCGCAGTTTGTGGCAGATAATCGTGTGAAAGCCCCAGCGATTTCGCTGCGCTTTCAGGGTCGCCGTCACGTCTGACAGGCGAATCATCATCCCTTCTTCCGTTGAGGACGGCAAATTCAGAACATCGACTTGCAGCCAGAACGCCTCCGACGTAATGGTTTCGGGGCGAACGAGATACCGAACGTCTTGCTGCGGATTGTTCGAAGAATTCGGCCAGGACGCCCAGGCTTCCTTCGATTCGAGTTGATACCCCTGCCGAATGACATCGAAAAATTTCAGGGCAGTCAGTTCTTGTTCCGGGGGCAGATTCAAAAACAGGCGAGCGTGGGAATTGGCGTACACGATTTCTTCATGCTGATTGATCGTCAAATAGCCGTCTTTCGCATGTTGAATAACCCATTCGAATTTTGCGCGTTCGTTATGAAGACGGCGGTAGCGGTTGAGACGCAGAATCGTGCGGATGCGCACGCGCAGTTCTTCCCGATCAAACGGCTTGGAGAGAAAATCATCCGCTCCGGCGCGAATCCCTTCTAAGCGCGATTCGCGGTCGTCGAGCGCGGTAATGAGGATAATCGGCACTTCTGCCAGCGCCGGGGTGTCGCGCAGTTTGCGGCAGACCTCGAATCCGTCCATTTCCGGCATCATCACGTCTAACAGCACGAGGCTCGGCGTGATGGTCTGCACTTTTTCCAGCGCTTCGCCGCCGCATGACGCAAATTCCAACTGATACCCTTCCCGGCTCAACAACGCATCGAGAATATTTCTGGCGCCCGGCTCATCGTCAACAATCAAAATCGTATTGATCGGTTTCATCCTCATTCTCCATAAACTGCCTGACCATGCCGCGCAAGATCGTTTTGTGGCAAGGGTGATGCTGTCAAGTGAACAATATGAAGGTTACGAAAGAAAGGTTACGAAAGAATGGCAAGAAAAAAATTGAGTTCTTGACAAATTTCCCCGCGTGAATATGCCTTTCCCAATTGCTTATGCGTTCATGCCCGCGTCATGGTTTTTCACCCTGGCAGGGCGTCAGACATCACGTGAGTTGCTGCGGAATCATGGCATGGCAAACGCCCGTTCGCAGGGAGTTTGCCGAGCGTTCACGCAGTAACGCAACTCTTCTCAAACAAAGGAACCATGATGAAATCGCGAATCTGTCTTTCTCTCAGCGTGTTGCTCCTCGCGCTCGGAGCGTTTCCTGTTCAGGCGCAGAAAGCCGCCGAACCAACGCCGCTGCGTGTCGTCTATGCGGCGCAAGCCGGGTATCAAGCTGACGAAATCAAACTTTTAGCCAATCTATTTGGGGAATTGACCGGAATTGCCGTCAATGTCGAGATGGCAAGCTACCAGGAATTATATCAAAAAATCACGGCTGCCGACGCGCCTTATGACGTGGCGGCGTTCGACCAACTCTGGCTTGCCAGCCTGCTCGAACAAGGACGATTAGCGCCATTGGACGAGTATATTTCTTCGCCGATGCGCAAAGATATTGCGCCGTCGTTATGGAAAGCGTTTCGCGAGCAAAAACAGACCTGGGCGATGCCGCTGTTCCTCAATGTTCAACTGTTCTATTACAATGCCGCCATGCTGGAAAAAATCGGATTAACCAATCCGCCCGTGAATTTAGAAGATATGGTGGATCAAATGCTTCAGTTGAAAAAAGCGGGCGTAGTGGCGTATCCCTGGACAGATGCCTGGCGCTCCGGCGAAGAGTTGGTGACTGAATATGCGTGGCTGATCGGCGCGTTCGGCGGCGAACTGTTTAACGATGATGGGCAGCCGACGTTCGACAGCGAGGCTGGCCTCAAGGCGCTGCAATTCATGGTCTCGCTTTTAGAGAAACAATTAGCAAACCCGAACATATTGACCAACGATGACATCGCGGCCAAAGATGATTTTATCACCGGACAGGCGGCATTTACGTCGAACTGGACATTTTTGCAAGGCCAGATCAACGCCGCGAATTCGACGGTGAAAGATCAGGCGAAGATGGCTCTGCTTCCGGCGTCTCGCGCTGGCAGCGTCAAATCGTCTTCTGTGTCAGCGATGCAAGGGATCGGCATTCTTGCCACCTCTCAACAAAAGGAGGCGGCCTGGAAATGGATTTCATTTTTTACCAGTCCGCTCGTCCAGCGGGCGTATGCCTCGGAAATGCCGATCTGGACATCCGTGCAGACCAGCCCGGACATTAACGCGCTTGATCCGACGATGGCAACCAAACGGGCGCAATTCGACGTCGCGCATCATCGCCCGAAACGCGCCGATTATCAGCAGGTGTCGCAGATATTGCAGCAGCGTTTAAGCGCGGCGCTGCGCGGCGAGATGACGCCATCTGACGCTTTGAAACAGGCGAAACAAGAGATCGAAGCCTTGACGACAGGGAAATAATATCTGCCATCATTCCAGAGGTTGAAACCTCTGTCTTTATCCCATTGCCGCTTCGCGGCAAGTTTCGCCCTGAAAGGGCGCAGGAATAGAGACAGAGGTTTTAACCTCTGGATGATGGATGATGTTTAAATATATGTGCGGAATTTGCGGAATGGTTCGACTTCATGACCATTTTGCCATCCGGCGCGAGACGTTGCAGCGGATGAATGACGTGATTCGTCATCGCGGCCCGGATGATGAGGGGTTTTATGTCTCGCCGGACGCGGGGTTGGCGATGCGCCGGCTCAGCATCATCGATTTAGCAGGCGGACATCAGCCGATTCAGAACGAAGACGGGCGCTTGCAGATCGTCTTTAACGGCGAGATTTACAATTTTCAGGAATTACGCGACAACCTCGAACGCGCCGGACATTGCTTCGCCACGCATTCGGACACCGAAGCGATCATTCATGGCTACGAAGAATACGGCGTGGAAGTGTTGCAGCATTTGCGCGGCATGTTTGCCTTTGCGATTTGGGATACGCTGGAGCAGACGCTCTTTCTGGCGAGAGACCGCGCCGGAAAAAAGCCGTTGCATTACTATAAAGACGGCGAAAAATTCCTCTTCGGCTCGGAAATCAAATCGATCCTGCAATGCGAAAACGTGCCGCGCCAGG
>CAZMEO010000059.1:6865-15252 GCA_964565315.1 uncultured Candidatus Moduliflexus sp.
CTCTTCGGCTCGGAAATCAAATCGATCCTGCAATGCGAAAACGTGCCGCGCCAGGTCAATCTTGAAGCGTTAGATCGCTTTTTAACATTCGAATACGTCTTTTCGCCGGAGACGATTTTCCAGCAGATTCACAAGCTGCCGCCCGCCCATTTTCTGCTGCTAAAAAAGGGCGACATCCGCGTCGAGTCCTACTGGGACAATCTGCCCGTCATACCGGAAAAGCGCGATGAAGCCTATTACGCGCATCATTTAGCGGAATTGCTGGAAGACGCCGTCAAAATGCGCATGATCAGCGACGTGCCGCTCGGCGCGCTGCTCAGCGGCGGCATTGATTCCAGCGCCGTCGTCGGCTTCATGGCGAAACATTCGAGCCAGCCGGTTAAGACCTTTTCCATCGGTTTCGAAGAACAGACCTACAATGAATTGGAATACGCCCGCACGGTGTCGAAGCATTTTGGCACGGATCATCACGAATTCATCATCAAGCCGGATGCGATTGATTTGACGGAGAAACTGGTCAAAATGCTGGATGAGCCGCTCGGCGATTTTTCGATTTTTCCGACCTATCTTGTCAGCAAAATGGCGCGGGAACATGTCACGGTCGCGCTTTCCGGCGACGGCGGCGACGAACTGTTCGCCGGGTATGATACCTATATCGCCGACCGCATGGCGCGGAACTATCAGCGTCTTCCGGCGTTTTTGCGCGAGCAGATGATTGCGAAAGGCGTCGGCCTGATTCCGCCGTCGCCAAAAAAGAAAGGCGCCGTCAATCGCCTGAAACGTTTTGTCGAAGGCGCAAGCCTGCCGCCCAAACACGGACACACGCGCTGGATGACGTTTCTGCAAACGCCCGAAAAGCGGCAGCTTTACGCCGGAGATTTGTTAGATGCGTTTGAGCGCGGCAATTCGCACAAATATATCGAGCAGTATTTCGAACGCGCGGCGGCAACCGGCGTCACGCCGCTCGCGCAGCAGGAATACGTGGACATCAAAACGTATCTGACCGACGACATTATGGTGAAAGTTGATCGGATGAGCATGGCGCCGTCATTAGAAACTCGCGCCCCGTTCCTCGACCATAAAGTCATGGAATTCGCCGCCGCGATTCCGACAGAATTGAAATTGAAAGGAATGACGACCAAATACATTTTGAAAAAAGCGGTCGCGGATTTGCTGCCGGAAAAAATCTTGACTCGCGGCAAAGAAGGGTTCAGCATTCCGATTAAGAATTGGCTGACGAATGAACTGCGCCCGATGCTGTTTGACGCGCTTTCGCGGGAACGCCTGCATAAACGCGGCTATTTTCAGCCGGATTACGTGCAGCGCTTAATCATCGAGCATCTGAACGGAGTACAAAACCACAGCCACCGGCTCTGGGCGCTGATGGTCTTCGAAATCTGGCATCAGGTCTATATTGATGGCAGGTGAAGAACAATTGTGAGATGCGCCGAGAGCCTTGTCGCCGCATCTCACCGTTGATTTAGCTTTGTAATAGCCATGTAATCGCTTCTTCTTCCGATTGAAAGGTTGAATTTTCTGGCATTCCTGCTTCTTTAACCAGTCGTTTCAACTGCATTTGGGTCAACGCTTCACCAATAAGGCGAGCTTCCTTTTTGATGCCATGCTTTGCGCCAAATTCCATGCCTCGCACCAGAATGGATTGCACATCAGGGAATTGTGGAGGAAAATGGTTTAAATCAACCAGCACATACCATCCTTGCGGGGCATGTTGGCTGATTTTCAAGATGGATTGTTGGAGTTCCCGATCATATTGTTCGGCATAGGCCGCATCCCACAAACCCCATGCCGTGACTTTCAAAATATTACGATGCATGTCAAGGGTAATTTGATAACCACGCTTGTCGTCTTTCATGGAAGATTCCTCCTATTCTGGATAACCATCCGAGTTGTTGCGCAATATGCTGGTCTCCCGTTTATTCTGGAGGCTGCCCATCAAAAAACTATATCTGTTTTCAGCACCATGAATCATAAGACCGCAAAAAACATCAAGACAAATCTTTTACAGGAAATATCTTGACTCTCAGAGTAAACCTGCTCAATAATTATACCAATTGTGTTTGAAAGGAATTTCATCATGGCAGACGAACTGAAGATTCTTAATATCACGAAAGATAACTTGTCGGAAGAAGGGATTTGCTGCGCGTTTTCGGATAAAAAACATGTCGAGGGCGTGCGCCTGAAAGAAGAATGGCTTGCCGCTCGCTTCGAAGAGGGCCTCCGCTACAAAAAACTGAACGTGCGCGGCAAAGTCTTTATCGAATACGTCCTGGCGGAATATGCGTGGAGTCCGATTGACGCGCCGAATTACCTGTTTATTCACTGTTTTTGGGTATCGGGACGCTATAAAGGCCAGGGCTGGGGCAAAAAGTTGCTGGATGAATGCCTGAAAGACGCCGACGGCAAAGATGGCGTCGTCGTCGTGACCGGCAAAAAAGACATGGGTTTTATGGTCGATCCGAAATTTTTCCGAAAATACGGGTTCGAGGTTTGCGATACTGCGCCGCCGTATTTCCAATTGATGGTCAAGCGCCTGAATCCGTCCGCGCCGCTGCCACGCTTTCGCGAATCAGCCAAACAAGCAACGTGCGAACCATTCGACGGCTTTACGATGATCTATTCCGATCTCTGCCCGTTCACGATGTATTGGGTCGAACAGATGAAAGGTTTCATGGCGAAATATCAACGCCCGATCCAGACAATTCGCCTCACGACCCGCGAGCAGGCGCAAAACATGCCATCTGCGTTCGCCATTTTCAGCCTGTTTCTGAACGGCAAATTTCTGACACATGAGATGATGCATGAATCCAAATTCGACAAATTCTATGCCGCTGCGAATCTGTGAGCGCGACCGCCTGCTGATTGCCGGATTCGGATTTTTCGGCGATCCGTTCGGACTGAGCGGCGAATGGACGGAAGAAAACGAGATCGGGCGGCTGTGGCATCGCTACATGACGTTCATGCATTCGCCCGGATCGCAAACGCCGCAGATTGTCAATCCGGCGGTCGGCTACGAACTCTGGATTGAACAGGCCGATACCCGCGCGAAAGGGTTCTGGGAAATCTTCGTGGGGCAGGAAATCGCCGACATTGCTGCCGTGCCGGTCGAATTATCGCTCAAAACGCTTCCGGCGGTGACGTATGCCGTTTTGACGCTGCGTGGCGAAGAAATCGCGAGTGACTGGCAGCAAGACGCGCTGAATGTGCTCGCGAGCGCGGGGCTTAAGCAGGCGCTGCCCTATAGTTTTCAATATTACGATCATCGCTTCAAAGGAATGGAGCGATTAGCGGAATCGGAAATTGATCTTTATATTCCCGTCAAACCGCGAGATAGTGAGGCATGAAAGCCGCTGAAGTCAATCTCCTTTCCATTGCCAGCGCGATTGAATTTATCGAGGCGCATTTGCAGGAAGAAACGTCGGTGGCGGAAATGGCCGACGCGGTCTGTTATTCGCTGTTCCATTTCTGCCGGATGTTCAACGCCATCGCGCAGCATACGCCTTACGATTATCTGATGCGGCGGCGGCTTTCGAATGCGGCGCAAGTCCTGCTGGCAACCGATCAGAAAATCATTGAAATCGGTTTTGATTACCAGTTCAACAGCCCGGAAACGTTTGCCCGCGCCTTCAAGCGAATGTTCGGCATGAATCCGAACGAATGGCGCAAGCGCGGCGCGATTCCGCCGCGAGCGCTCATGCCGCGCCTGACGCTCGACCATCTGCGCCAGCGCACGCATCCGTCGTTCACGCTGCCGGGAATCGAAGCATGGCTGCCGCGTTATTTTGCTGGCTTGATGACCTGGATCGGCGCGAATGACAGGCATGCCGCCGACTGGCTACGAGCCTGTTTACATGATGAATTCGGAGAGACGGAGAAAATTTATAACATATCTTATCCCATTCCCTCTCTGAAGGAGAAGAGAAAAATAATTTCTCTCCCTGTCGGGAAGGGGACGGAGGTGGGGTTTTCAGGATGCTGGCATTTCGCGGGCGTCGAAATCGCCGCGTCGGAAAACTGCTCGCCTGCGTTCGTGATCAAAACGCTCCCAGCAGGCGCATATTTACGCTGTTCCAATCCGGGCGGAGCGGAACAGCGCTCGCTTGTGCGCGATTATCTCTACCACACCTATCTGCCGCAATCACGCTATTCGTCCGCGCTTTCCATCGAAATCGAAGAGGCGCAGACGCTCTGGATTCCGGTACAAGCGCGGCGCAGTCAGCCGATCAATTCAGAATACTGATCAAAAATAATGTCCGCGCCGCATTCCAGCAGTTGCGCTTTGCTGAATGACGTGGTAATTCCCGCCACTTTGCAGCCCGCGCCTTTGGCTGATTTAACGCCATTCAGCGAATCTTCCACCACGAGACATTCCTCCGCCTTTAATCCAAGCGCATCGAGCGTTTTCAGGTATGGTTCTGGATGCGGCTTGCTGTGCTGAATACAATCGCCCGTCACCACCACGTCGAAATACGGGGCTAATTTCAGCGCCCGGAAGACCGTTTCCTGAATCTGCCGCAGGCTCGACGTGGTCACCGCTAACTTTTCATAACGCGGTTTCGCCCACTCAAGAAATTCCATCACGCCCGGAATCGGCTGTACTTTTTCCTCCAGAATATGCAGAAAAATGTCGTATTTTGCCTGAATCAAGGCTTCCGGCGTATGCTGTCCATCGGTGTAATTGTCCACGATGTAGCGAAAAATTTTTTCATCCGTCAGGCCGGTAAATTTATGCCATTCATGCCAGGGCGCTTCAATGCCATGTTGCTGCAAAATCGCTTTTTCCGCCTCGAAATGCAGCGGCTCGGAATCGGCCAGCACGCCGTCCATATCAAAAATAATTGCGCGAATATTGTTCATTCCTGTCGTTCCTCCTGTTGCGCCTGTTTAAAGGCTTCTCGTTCGGCGATCAGTTCTTTCATCAATTCATTCAACGGCCAGAGGATCGAATGTTCCGTCACCGCCGCATAAATCGGCTGCGGCAGGTTGCGTTTTTTCGATAAATCAATCAAATACGAAATCCCTTTATTCGGAATGTTATAAAACAGCACCAGCTTTTCGTCGCATTCGAAGTCCTGTTCGCCGCGTGTATCGGTGTGTATGATGTCGCTGATCGGCAAATAGCCCTGATCTTTCCGAATCGCGACCGCAGGCGGCGCGTTGACATCCGCGAGTAACCGGTCAACGCGGGCTTTTTCTTCTTCGGTATAATTCCACAATAACAGGCGCGGGCTTCCGTTCATCATATTCGGCATCGTAAAGAAATAGCTGTCAGACACTTTCAAAGTGTCTGACAGCTTGCTTTCCGGCGACAAAAGTTCGCATCAAAATGACAATCATTCGTTCTTTCTGCCGCACTTTCAACACTCCTGAATGCTCGTCAAGGGAAATCGCTTTTCTTGTCATCTTGCAGAGAAAAACTTGACAGATGCGCAGCGCCTCAGAAGTCTCAGCCCTGCCACATTGTCATTTATCGTCACGAAACGTGCGAACGTGGAAAAATATTTCGTGTATTTTGTGTGTTTCGTGGTAAACCAATATATTGAAAATAGAGGGAACTCATGAACTCGCAACAAGAAACAATAAGAATTGAAGATACGCATACGCCGCCGTTTTTCCAGAAATTGCTCATCGCCATCGAGCGCGGCGAGGGCGTGCGCGTCTGGGATCAAACGGGGAAAGAATACCTTGATTTAACGGCAGGCTGGGGCGTGACCTGCATCGGCCACGCCAGCCCGGTCATCACGAAAGCGCTCGTCGAACAGAGCCAGAAAATCGTGCAGAATCCGAGTTCCGGCCTGACCTATTCTCCGGCGCGGGCGCAATTGCTGCAACTGATGACGACGATTCTGCCGTCGAACCTGACGCGCGTTTTTTTCGGCAGCAGCGGCGCGGAAGTCAACGACGCCGTGATTAAGCTCGCTCGCAAAATTACCGGACGTCTCGACGTGATTTCGTCGCTGAAAAGCTTTCACGGACGCACGATCAGCACCGCCTCCGCGACCGGCCAGACGAAACACCGCGAGCGCTTCAATCCGCTGATGCCGAATTACCGCTTCGTGCCATACAGCGATCTGGCCGCGATGGATGCCGAACTTGACGATCATGTCGCTGCCGTCGTGTTAGAGCCGATTCAGGGCGAAGGCGGCATCAATCTGCCGTCGCCGGGCTATCTGGAAGGCGTGTCGAAGCTTTGCCAGCAGCGCGGCGCATTGCTGATTATTGACGAAGTCCAGACCGGCTTCTGTCGCACCGGTTCGATGTTTGCGGTGGACGGCCTCAATCTGCATATTGATTTTCTGACGATGGCGAAAGGGATCGCAGGCGGCTTTCCGTTTGCGGCGTTCGCGATGTCCGAAGAGCTTTCCGCAAAGGTCGAAAAGGGCGATCACGGCGGCACGTATTGCGGCAATCCGCTCGGCTGCGCTGTGGCATACGCCGTGATCAATTATCTGATCGAACACGACATCGCCGCGCATTCCGCAGCGCTTGGCGCGAAACTGCTCGCTCGCCTGCGGGAATGGCAGGCGCGGTATCCGAATATCATCAAAGAAGTGCGCGGCAAAGGCTTGCTGCTCGCGTTGGAAATCAGCAGCCCGGAGACCGCCGCGAAGATTTACTTTGACGCGCTGGACGCGGGCGTGATGCTGAACATCACGCAAGGCAACGTCATCCGCATTTTCCCCGCATTGACCATCACAGAAGCCGAAGCGAACGAGGGCTTGAGCGTCGTCGAGCCGCTGTTCGCCCGCGCCGCCGCATAACGATCCCATTTCCGTAGAGACGCCCCCGCCGGGGCGTCTTGCCATTCGAAAGAAAATATCCGCATGAAAAGATTGACATTCCGACGGCGTTCTACTAAAAAATCATGCAGGTCGAAATCCCAGTTTCAACCCGCGCCACAGCAGATGAACATGTTATTTTTAGAGGAGTCGCAAGATGCTGAAATTACCGTATGGCCTCTCGAATTTCAAAGAAATCCGCACTGAAGGGTACTATTATGTGGATAAGACCCGCTATATCGAGTTGTTAGAAGCGTTGCCGGAAAAATACCCGATCATCCTGCGGTCGCGGCGTTTCGGCAAAACGCTGTTCGCCAACATGCTCGGCTATTATTACGATCAATGCCATGCCGACGAGTTCGACGAAATTTTCGCGGGGACGTACATTCACGCCCATCCGACGCCGAAACGCGGAACGTATCTGCTGCTGGCGTTCAATTTCAGCGGCATCAACACCGAAACGCTCGACAACGCCAATCAAGGATTTGCCTTTCACGTCCAATCAAGCATCAGAAGCTTTGCGACAATCTATCGCGAATATTTTTCGGAGAACGAGTGGGAATGGATTGTGGAACGACGAGAAAGGCCGAATGATATTTTGGGCGGATTATTTGATGTCATTCGAACGAAAGGATTGGGGAAATGCGTCTATGTGGTGATTGACGAATACGATCATTTTGCCAACAATATCCTCTCGCAAGGCAAGGAGATGTTCAAGGAATTGGTGCGCACCGACGGCTATGTGCGCCCGTTTTACGAAGCGCTTAAAGCCGGAACGGAGCAGGTCGTTGACCGGATGTTCGTGACCGGCGTGCTGCCGATTCTGCTCGACTCGCTGACCAGCGGCTTCAATATCGGCTCGAATCTTTCGACGGATGTCCGCCTCAACGAGATGTTCGGCTTTACCGACGCGGAGATTTCGCCGGTCTTGGAGGCGCTCGGCACAGGCGTCAACCGCGATGACGTGCGCGTCTATTACAACGGCTACCGTTTCAGCCCGCGCGCCGCGCAGACGGTCTATAACAGCGACATGATCTGGTATTACGGCCTGAAAATCGCCGCCGCCGGACGGGTGGACAACATGGTCGATCCCAATGTGGTCAGCGATTACCGCAAAATCCGCGCTATTCTTTCGATTGGCGACCGTGCCGTCGAAGAAGAGATTCTGACGCGCATCGTGCATGAGCGGCAGGTCGAGATCAAAGAAATTGCGCAACTATTCATTCTCACCCACGAAACCGAATTTCGTTTCGATGACGAGCGGCTGATCAGCCTGCTGTTTTACATGGGCTATTTGACGATTCACGCGCGACGCGGCGTGGGCATCACGCTGCGGATGCCGAATCTTGTGTTGGAAAGCCTGTACTTCGATTACATGGCGCATCTGCTGACAACGCGCGCCGCCATCACGATCCGCGACCGCGAAAAATTGGAGATGTGGCAAGCGTTAGTAGATGGCAACATTGACAAGTTGGTCGAGTTGACCGAACATTTGCTGCGCGGCCTGTCGAATCGGGATTATGAACGGTTTGACGAAAAGTATATCAAAGTCGTGATGCTGAGCCTGCTCTCAGATGTCAACCTGTACGT
>CAZMEO010000060.1:0-8146 GCA_964565315.1 uncultured Candidatus Moduliflexus sp.
AAACGCCGACGAGGACGTCGGCGGTACGAAGTACCATGAAAAATTACTGACTCAGTGTACTACTTCAGCGCCATACGAGTACACTGGAACGTTATTTTTTAGGAGTTATCAGGAGTGTCAAATCTTGATTTGACACGCGAAATCGAGATTTCGCACTCCTAAAAATTAATGCCCCGGTGTACGAGCGTTGATGAATAGTTTGGAGGGAACGACTGTGACGTCGTTAATCAATGCGAAGAACAAAAAACGCTTGCTTGCAGGTGCCGTGTTCGTGTTTTCGTGCTGCGTGTATCTCTATACGCTTCCCCCGACATTTCTCTGGTCGGATAGCTCGAAACTTGCGCTTGAAGTTCACCATCGAGATATTTACGATTTCAGTCATGGGTATCATCCGTTACATACAGTGATTGGAATCGTTTTTTCATCCCTTCCGTTCGAATTAGCCGTGACGCAGCATATCCTGTCGGCTGTTTTCGCGGCGGCGGCAATTGTGATGCTGTTTCTGTTCCTGAAAGAAGCCGGGCATCGCGACATGCCGTCGCTATGCGGGGCATTGGCCTTGAGCGTGTCGCATTCCTTTTGGCTGTATGCCGTCATTACCGAAACCTATTCATTGCATGCTTTTTTTTTAGCGCTGCTGTTGTGGCTTGCCCAAAAATATCGCAACACTCAACGCGCTTCATATCTGTTCCTCACCTGTTTTGTTTCAGGGCTGTCATTTTATAATCATTCGGTCAGCGTCTTTTTTCTCGCGCCGGTCGGCATGCTCATCTTTTTTTGCGTCCCTGTCCGCATGAAACATGTCGGGTATGCGCTCGTCGCCTTTGCGCTCGGCATTTCGCCCTTGTTTTTGGTCCCGATGTATAAGTTAGGGATTGAGGCCACCGTTGCGAAAATATTTGACGATACGCATGGACATCTCAACCTGTTTATGCAGGTCGAGAAGATGTTCAGAGAAAGCGTGAAATTGCCGCTTTATCTGCTGTATCAATTTCCGTCATGCGCCATTATCAGCGGATTCGTCGGCATTCGAACGCTCTGGAAAAAAGATCGACTCCTGAGCGTCAGCCTTGCATTCTTATGCGTCAGCAATGCGGCGTTTGCCATGACCTATTTTATTCAAAGACAATTTGCCTTGCTGATTTCATCCTATCTCGTGTGTGCGATATGGATTGCGGCGGGGCTTGAGGCGCTGTTCGAACGCCCGCAGTTTCGAACATTGGAGAAGCAGATTGCGGCGCTTCTCATGATTGTTCTCAGCCCGATGATGCTCTACGCTGTGTTTCCGCACCTCTATAAGATGACCGGGATGCGCCTGTTGACGATTCGAGAATTGCCATATCGAGACTCGATCTCGTATTTTTTTACCCCAAGCAAACGGCATGAGTTCGGCGCGTCCCGATATGCGCAAGAAGTCTTTGACAGCGTTGACGACCATGCCATCATTTTTGCCGATTTTAATACGGCAATGGCGCTGCAATATTATCAAGAAATCTATCATCTTCGACAAGATGTTTCGATCAGGCCGGTCATTGACGCGATTTATTTTTCGTCGAACAACCCGGTCGAAGAATTGACCGCGCTGATTCATCAACATCAGGCGCATTCCGTGTATTTTGCCGACACTTATGAGCCATACTATTTTATCTCTCAGTTAGAAGAAAGATTCACATTCGAACGCATCGGCGCGATTGTCAAAATTCATCCGCGATAAGACCGAATCACCTTGCGAAGACTGCGAGCCGTCGCAAGGTTCTCCCCAACTTACTCCTCACATGGCAGGCGTTCGATCTGCGCTCCCAGCGAGGCGAGTTTTTTCTCGATTTCGAAAAAGCCGCGATCAATCTGTTGCGCGTTGCTGATGTGGGTTGTGCCGTTAGCGCAGAGCGCGGCGGTCAGCAGCGCGATTCCGGCGCGAATGTCCGGGCTGGTCAGGCGCGTGCCGAACAGCTTGGTCTTGCCAATAATGATGGCGCGGTGCGGGTCGCAGAGCGTGATTCTTGCGCCCATCGCGACCAGCTTATCGGTGAAAAAAAGGCGGCTTTCGTAGAGTTTTTCATGAATCAGAATCGCGCCGTCGGTCTGCGTGGCAAGGATGACCGCCGTGCTGGTCATGTCGGACGGAAAGCCCGGCCAGGGCTGGCTGTCGAGCTTGGCGAGATTCGAGCCGATGTCTTCTACGACTTTTAATTGCTGATTTCCCGGCACAATCACATCGTCGCCGTCAATGCGGAACGTTGCGCCGAATTTTTCCAGCCCGATCTGAATCGGCTTCAAATATTTCGTTCCGGCCTGTTTAATGCGGAGTTCGGAATTGGTGCAGAGCGCGATGCCGATAAACGCGCCGGTCTGCGTATAATCCGCGCCGCAGACGAACGACGCGGGCGGCGTCAGCGCGGACGCGCCATGCACGGTCAGCCGGTTCGAGGCGCGGCCTTCGATGCTCGCGCCGCAGGCGCAGAGATAGTCGGTCAAATCCTGCACATGCGGCTCGCAGGCGGCGTTTTCGATGATCGTTGTGCCAGGAATGGCGGCGGCGGCAATCAGCGCGTTTTCCGTGCCGGTGACGCTCGCTTCATCGAGAAAAATCTGCGCGGGACGCAAGCCGGACGACGGAGCAATAATGGAAAATTCGCCATTGTGCGCGTCAATCGTCGCGCCCATTTCCTTGAACGCGAGAAAGTGCGAATCGAGGCGGCGGCGGCCAATGACGTCGCCGCCGGGCGTCGGGAACGTCATCTGGCCGAACCGGCTGAGAATCGGCCCGACAAAGAGAATGGCGGCGCGAATCGCTTCCCACGCATGGCTGTTGACGCGAGTCGGATCGAGGTTGGCGGTGTCAATCAGCAGCGCGTCCGGTTCGGGAATCGTCACGTCCGCGCCCATGTGGACCAGCACGTCGCACATGTGCTGCACGTCGAGAATCTGAGGAATTCGTTTCAGCAGCACCGCGCCCGGTGTCGCAATCGTCGCCGCAATCAGCGGCAGCGCCGCGTTTTTATTGCCGTCAACAATCAATTCGCCTGATAACTGGCGTTCACCCTGTATGATAAATGTCTGTGTGTGTGACATAATCTTTTCCTTATTATCGCATTATTCACGAGGATTGTCCTCGCAGAACCCGCCTGGATGTGACACGCTGGCGGGGGTAATTTCCGCATCATATTGTCGCTGAGTTCATGGACGACAACGGAATCCATCAGGATTGAACACACTCCTTCCAGGGGTCTTGTGGTGTCAACGCAAAAATGCAAGATCAATGGCGTGAAAAAAACCACCCTTGCAAAGGTCACGAACCGAACCTTCGCAAGGGGGCAGGGAAAATCAGAGAGTTGCCAGGCGGCCTTAGTGATTCAACTTACTTGATAAACGTCCCGTCCTGATATTCTTGAAAGGCGGTTTGCAATTCTTGTTTCGTGTTCATGACAATCGGGCCATGCCAGGCTACCGGCTCGCCGATAGGTTTGCCGGAAATCAGCAGCAGCCGCGCGCCGTTATTGCCGCCATCGATGTGAATGTGATCGCCGGTTCGCTCAAAAAGCGTCAGCATCTCTTTTTCAAACGGCGTCGGCGGCGCTGTTCCGATGAAGTGGCCGCTTCCGTCTAAAATATAGGTAAACGCGGTATAACCGTCTTTGACCGGATGAATAAACGTCACATGCGGCGGAATTGTCACGTCGAGATATTCCGGGTCAACGACAATATCCGACACAGGCGCGTTGATGCTGCCGATGCGTCCGCAGACGACTTTGACGCGGACGCCGTTATCAAGCGCGACTTCAGGAATCGTCGCCCCGCGCACATCGCGATAGCGCGGCGGCATCATCTTATGCGAGGCGGGGAGATTGACCCAGAGCTGCACTCCCCAGAGCAAACCGGAATCGGACTGCTGCGGCATTTCTTCGTGAATGATGCCGCTGCCTGCCGTCATCCATTGCACGTCGCCCCCTTCAATCACGCCATGATTTCCCATGCTGTCGCCATGTTTCACGACGCCATGCAGCATGTACGTCACGGTTTCGATGCCGCGATGCGGATGCCAGGGAAAGCCTGCGAGATAATCTGCCGGGTGTTCGGAATGGAAATCATCGAACAACAGAAACGGATCGAATTGCAGGACATGCTGAAAGCCAAACGCGCGGCGCAACCGGACGCCTGCGCCTTCCGTCGTCGGAACGCTGCGCCAGCTTGCCTGAATCGAACGAATTGTGGTTGCCATATTATTATGAAAGCAAACACCTCACAGGTTTTAAAAACCTGTGAGGTATCCGGCATTTATCCCGCGAGTTTTTTGGCGATGGTCGCGACATGCTTGCCCTGAAAACGCGCACCCGCTAATTCATTGTCCGATGGCATCCGCTCGCCGCGTCCGCCAGTAATGGTTGACGCGCCATAGGGCGAGCAGCCGGTCATTTCGTCTATCCGCATCTGTCCCGCAAAACTGTACGGCAGCCCGACGATGACCATGCCATGATGCAGCAGCATGGTGTGGAACGAGAGAATCGTGGATTCCTGCCCGCCGTGCTGCGTGGCGCTGCTGGTAAAGACGCTGCCGACTTTGCCGACCCACGCGCCTTTTGCCCAGAGTCCGCCGGTCGCGTCTAAAAATTGCCGCATCTGCGCGACCGCATTGCCGTAGCGCGTCGGCGCTCCGAACATAATCGCGTCCGCGTCCGCTAATTCTTCGACTGTGGCGACCGGAATATGCGCAAACGCTTTTTGCGCCTCGACCGCGCCCATTTTTTGCAAGACATCTTCCGGCAGCGTCTCCGGGACGCGGCGCAGTTCCACTTGCACGCCCTCAACTTCTTTCGCGCCTTCCGCCGCCGCCTGCGCCATCTGATAAATGTGGCCGTACATCGAATAAAACACGATAAACAGTTTCATAATATGCTCCTTATTGCCAACGCTGCGACGTCGTTCGACGTCGCAACGCCCGCATGATGTGTTTGGGTGTATACGGTGATTGTAAACATAATTATCACATCATGCTTCTCAAAAGAAAGTCAAGACGAGGAAGAAAATTTTTTTGGCAAATCATACCAGACCTCACAGGTCTCCATGACCTGTGAGGTCTGAGGAAAGCGATTGAGCGTCATCCCCTCCTCTATCTATCAGGCAGGAATCCATCGCAGGGCATACAGACACGCCGCCAAATGCGTTGTTCTTCTGATGTCAAGCAAAACTCTGAAGCATTGGCGACCTCACGCCCTCTCCTTTTAGAACGTTCTATGAAAATTTTTTTATCTCTTGACGGATTTGAGAGTCTGATCTTACAGAAGAGTCTTGGATTTGACGGGTAACGCGCACCAGCCAACCGTGTTCGCCGGTACGCATTCCCTGTCACGCCCATCTTGCAACAATACACAGAAACGTGAATTTCGAAGAGCGCGACATCTGGATGTCGTTAGTCACATCAAGATGTGACGCTCCTGAAAACCCGATAAGATTGGTCGTTTATCAGGCGGCGTGAGTCATGAATGCTGCGAGAAACGTCTGACATCACGGGGAGGAAACTGTATGCGATGGAATATGTTTAATCGATTTTTTGTCCCAACGTTGAGCGCGGTGATTCTCGGGGCAGGCGTGATGATGTCTGTCGCCTACACCTCCGCCAGATCGGCGCTGCAAGCAGAAATCACGCGCGAAATGGCGCAGGCCAGCGCCCTGCTTGCGCGGCAGATCGAGGAATGGGTGCGAAACGTCCAGCGTGATGTGTTGCAGCAAAGCGAACAGGAGATGATGATCACTGTGTTGAACAATCCGAATGAGTGGCAAAACATCGAGAACGCGAACCTTGAATTGAAGCGGATGCAGGAGCGCTATCAATACGTCGTCGCCAGCATCGTGAGTGCGGATGGAATGACGCTGGCCTCGTCAACGCCTGAAAATATCGGGAAAATCCGGTATGATGACCGCGACTATTTTCAAAAGAGCCTTGCCGGGTCTTCAGCAATTTCGTCAGTCGTGCGCAGCCGCACGACCGGCAAGCCGGTGATTGCCTGCTCCGCGCCCGTCTTCTCCGACAAGCGCGTGATCGGCGTTTTTCTCATGTCAATCAGTTTAAGCGACGTGACAGATGCGTTTATCTCGCCGATTCATATCGGGGAAAAAGGCTACGCCTACATGTTGGAAAGCGATGGCACATTCATTTCGCATCCTGAAAAAGAACGGATATTAGACGAAAAAATTACTGATTTTGACTTCGGACAGGGCTTGTTAGACAAAAAAGACGGGTTATTCGCGTATATCTGGAAAGGGCATCCCAAGCAAGTGTATATGTCACGCGTTTCGCTGACCGATTGGATCGTGGCGGTCGGCGCGGATAATAACGATATGTTCAGCCCGATCTTTCGTTTGCGCCGCACGATGCTGGCGCTCACGCTGGCGATGGTCGGCAGCGTCTCGCTGATTATCTGGCTGGTCGTCAGAAATTTAACGCGCCCGTTGGTGCAAGGCGTGGAATTTGCCAAAGCGATTGCCAACGGGAATATTCACGTCGAATTGAATGTCCGCCGGAACGATGAAATCGGGGCGCTGGCGACCGCTTTGCAAAGCATGAAAACCCGCATTCAACACGCGCTGAAAGAAACCGAACAACTCACGCAGGCCATTCAGGCCGGGACGCTGAATGTTCGGGGAAACGCTTCGAAATTTGACGGGTGCTGGCGAGATTTGATTGTTGGAATGAATGGAATGGTTGACGCCTTTATGGAACCCTTTCAGGTGACGGCGGACAGCCTGAAACGCATTGCAAAAGGCGATATTCCCGATCTGCTTGCGCACCCATACGCCGGGGATTTTAACGAAATTCAGGCGAATGTGAATTTAGTGATTGCTGCGATGAACGACATCGCCGCCATTGCCGAACAGATTGCGAATGGCAATCTGATGGTCGCGGCCAAAGAACGCTCGGAACAGGATCGGCTGATGATGGCGTTGAACCGGATGATTTCGGCGCTGAATGACGTCGTGGAGATGGCGGAAAAAATCGCTGCCGGAAATTTGACGGTGGATATCCGCGAGCGCGGCGAACAGGATCGCTTGATGATCGCGCTGAATTCGATGGTGAAACGGCTGCATGAGATTGTGATTGGCGTCAAAGCCTCCGCGCGGAATGTCGCCGAAGGAAGCTTGCAAATGAGCCGGGGCGCTCAGGAAGTGGCGGACGGCGCAAGCCAGCAATCTGCTGCCGCCGAACAAGCTTCCGCCTCAATGGAGCAGATGGCGGCCAATATCAGGCAAAGCGCGGAGAATGCGCTGCAAACGGAAAAAATCGCGATCAAATCTTCGGCAGACGCCCAGAAAAGCGGCGAAGCGGTCGCGCATACGGTGCAGGCGATGCAGGAAATCGCGCGAAAAATCACCATTATCGAAGAGATTGCCCAGGAAACCCGGCTGCTCTCGCTGAACGCCACCATCGAAGCCGCCAGAGCGCATGAGCAGGGGCGGGGCTTTGCGGTGGTCGCGGCTGAAGTGCGTGCCTTAGCGCAGCGCAGCCACGACGCCGCCGAAGAAATTAACGAATTGACGCGCTCCAGTCTCGACGTCTCCGGCGTGGCCGGGGAGATGTTAGCGCAGCTTGTGCCAGATATTCGCAAAACATCGGAACTGGTCATGGAAATCACCGCCTCCAGCAACGAGCAAAGCTCCGGATCGGCGCAAATCAATAACGCCATCCAGCAATTGGATCAGGTGATTCAGCAAAATACGGCGACCGCCGAAGAGATGGCATCGATGGCGGAAGAATTGACCAGCCAGGCACGCCAATTACAAATCGCCATGAATTATTTTACCGTCAATGACACCGGCTGGGAAACTCAGGAACATGCGGAACTCGACGAAACGCCGCCCATCAAAGAGATCGCGCCGAAAAAACGCAAGTTTCCGCAGGAGGAAATCCGTCGAGACCGTCGCTCTAATGGGCGTGCTCCTGCCCTGCCTGAGCAGGATGAATATGACAGCGAATTCGAGCGATTCTGAAGACGATTCGCCGCTTATTCAAAAAGATTGCCTCAAGATTGTCCCCAGACTTCCGAAGTCTTGAAGACTTCGGAAGTCTTTCTCTCTGTTTCAGCAGCAAGCAATTTCTATTCCTTTGCGCAAATTCCCATTGACAGAACAGCCGCGTTTTGTTCTGATTTCT
>CAZMEO010000060.1:8246-10405 GCA_964565315.1 uncultured Candidatus Moduliflexus sp.
TATTCCTTTGCGCAAATTCCCATTGACAGAACAGCCGCGTTTTGTTCTGATTTCTGTGATTCTTTGGAACGCAGGACAATCAACCTTTCGCAGCCTGACATCGCTTCTGTCTGAGGAAAGCTCTGGCAGGGTGACGGATGTTCTCAACGCATTATGGCGCAAACCAGGATTCTTGTGGTCGAAGACGAAGTCATTGTCGCTGAAAATATCAAGAGCAAATTAGAACATTTAGGCTACATTGTCGCTGATGTCGTCAGCACGGGCGAACAGGCGATTCAAAAAGCGCTGAAGCATCAAGTCGATCTGGTCTTGATGGATATTGAACTGGAAGGGAAGATTGATGGAATTGACGCTGCCAAACATCTTCATCTGCTCTACGATGTTCCGATCATCTACCTGACCGCGTATGCGGATGAAAAAACGCTGCAACGCGCCAAACTCGCCGAGCCGTTCGGCTATCTGATCAAGCCGTTTCAAACCAGAGAATTACATAGCTGCATCGAAATGGCGATTTACCGCCATCAATTGGAGCGGCTGCTGAAAGACAGCGAAGAGCGCTATCGCCGCTTAATCGCGGCAGTGACCGATTACATTTACACCGTCCATATCCAAAATGGCCGCATCGTCTCCACAGAACATAACGCCACCTGCGTCGCCGTGACAGGCTATGCGCAGCAAGAGTTCGACAAGAACCCGCATCTCTGGATTCAGATGGTCTATGATGAGGATTGCCAGATGGTGATTGAACGGTCGGAGCGCCTGCTGGAAGGGAAAAGCGTCGAACCGTACGAACATCGGATTATCCGAAAAGACGGCGTCGTGCGCTGGGTCAGAAATACGTCAGTGCTGCATCGTGATAAACAAGGCACGCTGATCGCGTATGATGGCCTCGTGCAAGACGTGACCGAACGCAAAGAGAGCGAATTAGCCGTCAAGCAAGAGCGAGAATCGCTGGCGAAGCGGGTGGAAGAGCGCACGTTCGAATTGCAGCAGGCCAACGCGGAACTGGCCCGCGCCGCGAGGATGAAAGACGAATTTCTCGCCACCATGAGCCATGAATTTCGCACGCCGCTGCATACGATTCTCGGCATGACCGAAGCGCTGGCGGAAGAAGCGTTCGGCACGCTGACGCCCAAACAGCGAGACGCGCTGACAAGCATTGACGAAAGCGGGCGGCATTTGTTAGCGCTGATTCGTGATATTTTGGATTTAGCCAAGATCGGCGCCGGAAAATTGGAACTGTTGATTACGCCGGTCAATCTTGAAAGCGTCTGTCAGGCGAGTTTGCGCTTCATTAAACAAGATGCCGGAAAAAAGCGGATGACAGTCGTTTTCGATTTTCATTCGGACGTGCTGATGATTGACGCGGATGAACGGCGGCTGAAACAGATTCTCGTCAATCTGCTGAGCAACGCCGTGAAATTTACGCCGGAAGGCGGGCGAATCGGCTTAGAGGTCAGTTCCCAATCCGACGCCGTCATCCTGGCTGTCTGGGATACCGGCATCGGCATTTCGCCGGAAGATCTTCAGCGCGTGTTTCAACCGTTCGTCCAGTTAGACGGCACGTTCACGCGCCGTCATCCTGGCACGGGATTAGGCTTGTCCTTAGTCTCCCGCATGGTCGAGATGCACGGCGGGCAGATCAGCGTGACAAGCAACGTCGGCGAGGGAAGCCGCTTTACGGTTTCCCTGCCGCTCAGGAACGCCGCCGTCGCGGACGCCGATGCGATGCCGGAAGACGCGGACGTTCCGCCCAGCCCTGGTGTCGAAGAGACGCCGCCGCCGATCTCTGCGGGAACGACACCGCAGATTCTTGTGGCTGATGATCATGAAACCAACGCGGAAATGCTGGCGGAGTATCTGAAACTCAAAGGATATGCCATCATCATCGCGAAAAATGGCAAAGAGGCTGTCGAACGGACAATTCAGGATCGGCCTGCCGTGATTATCATGGATATTCAGATGCCGGTCATGAATGGCATCGAAGCGATTCAACAGATTCGGACATTACCTGACATCTCGCCGTTCATTATCGCGTTAACTGCCCTCGCTATGCCCGGAGATCGAGAGCGCTGTATCGAGGCGGGCGCGAATGAATATATGGGCAAGCCCGTCAATTTGCGAAAACTGGATGGGGTGATCCATAAATTTTTCAGCGC
>CAZMEO010000060.1:10505-15204 GCA_964565315.1 uncultured Candidatus Moduliflexus sp.
GCTGTATTAGTCGCGATGCAGGCTGCGGGGAAACATGAGTGATGACGAGAAAATAGATTCGCAGAAGATGTTAGCGGGAATGATCATGATTGTGGATGATATTCCGGCGAATCTTCATTTGCTGATGAATATTTTAAAAATTCATCAACATGCGGTGCGGCCTGTTTCGGATGCGCGGCTGGCAATCCTCAGCGCCCAGACGCAGCCGCCGGATTTGATTCTTCTCGATATCATGATGCCGGAAATGTCCGGGTACGAAGTCTGTCAGCATCTCAAGGCCGATTCGGCGACGCGCGACATTCCGGTCATTTTTATCAGCGCCAAAGATGAAATCCAAGATAAAGCGCACGCATTCGAATCAGGAGGCGTGGACTATATTACCAAGCCATTTCACGCTGAAGAGGTGCTGCTGCGCGTGCAGACGCATTTGAAACTCAGCCGATTGCAGCGCACGCTCCAGGAACAGAATGTGGCCTTGCAGCATGAAATTCTCGAACGACAGCAGGCGGAAGAAGCGGTGCGTCAGAGCAATGCGCGTCTTGAGCAGCGGGTGCGGGAACGCACGGCGGAATTGGAGGCGGCCAATGATGATTTGCGTCACGTGATTTCGGTGGCCTCGCACGATTTGAAAACCCCGCTGCGCGGCATCGGCCAGTTAGCGCAATGGTTGAAAGAGGATTATCACAATGCCCTTGACGAAGATGCGCAAGAAATGTTGTGTTGGCTGATTCAGCGCGTCAAGCGGATGAACAGCCTGATTAACGGCATGGTGAAATATATTGGCATTATTCGGCGGCCTGAAAAAATCAAATGGATCAATCTGAACGAGTTGGTTCAGCAGATTCTTGTCAGCCTGAACCCGCCGAAAACGATTCAATGCCGCATTGTGAACACGCTGCCGTCGGTGATGGGGCAGCGCGAGCATCTGATGGACGTGTTCGCGAACCTGCTGGAAAATGCGATTTCATTTATGGGGCGCGTTCATGGAGAGATTACGATTGCCAGCAGCGACGGCGGCGACTGCTGGACGTTCGAAGTCGCCGATAACGGGACAGGAATTGCGCCGGAATATCACGACAAAATTTTCCATCTGTTTCAAACGCTGCATACGCATGAAGAATATACGCAAATCGGGCTTGGGCTCGCAGTTGCGAAGAAAATCATCACGCTCTACGGCGGGAAAATCTGGCTGGAATCCGAACCGAAAAAAGGAAGCCGATTTTTTTTCACGCTGCCGAAATTCATCAATGACACCGAAGAGATGCCTGGCACATCAGCAGCATGACGCCGCGACGGCGCCGAAGGATGTCAATGTCGAGCAATTACTTGATGTTCGACATCTTCAGGAATTATTGGAACAACAGTTCGCGCTGACGGGCATGCCGATCACGCTCCTTGAGCGGAACGGTTATCAATTCGCGGCTGCCGTTTCCGCTGTCGCCAGCGAACGCTGCGCCTGTCCTGCCGACAAGATGGAGGCGTCTTTTCGGCAGGCGTCGCCGCTCGAATATCAGAGACAGTCCGGGCTGTGGGAAATTGTCGTGCCAATTGCTATTGACAAGCACCCCGCTGCCGCGCTGCGTCTTGGGCCGTTTTGTTATGACGACGCGTTGCCGAACACGCCGAGCTTTTCGCGCGAGCAGGTGCGACAGATTGCCGCGCATGCTCTCGGTTTCGTGCGTCTCCTCTCTGAGATGGGGGCGGCGAACCTCAAATTGCGCCGCGACATCGCGCAGCGCATTCAGGCGGAAAACGCCCTGCGGGAAAGCGAACAGCGATTTTATGATCTGTTTGCCTCCATGATTGAAGGCGTGGCGATGCATCATCTCGTGTATGATGACGAACAGCGTCCGATAAATTACGTGGTTGAGGATGTCAACCCTGCGTTTGAGGCGCAAACGGGGATATCTGCCGACACGGTACGGGGAAAATTCTCGACTGTCGCGTATGACGCGGACGTTCCGCCCTATTTCGACATCTATTGTCAGGTGGCGGAAACCGGAACGCCAGTCGTGTTTGACGCCTATTTCCCTCCGTTAAAGAAGCATTTTCATATTTCGGTGTTTTCTCCTGAACACGGGAGGTTTACGACGATATTCGAGGATGTGACCGAGCAGAAACATTCCGAGCAAATCCTGCATGAGAGCGAAGAGCGTTTCCGCTCGGTGATCGAGAATACGCAGGCCGGATATTTTTTTATCGATACGGACGGCTATTTCCGCAATGTGAATGCCGCCTGGCTGAAACTGTATAAGTACGACAGGCCGGAAGACGTGATCGGCAAGCATTTTACGGACGTGCAAAAAATCGATGACGTGGAAAAAGCCGCCGCATTCGTGACGGGCATCATGCGCGGTGATCCGCAATACTTGACAGGCGAGTTCAGCCGGAAATGCAAAGATGACACCATCGGCTATCATTTGTTCTCGGCAAGGCCAGTCCGGCACGACGACGAAGTTATCGGGATTGAAGGGTTTATTATCGATACCACCGAGCGCCGATACGCCGAGGAAGAAATCTTGCGCCTCAACGCGGAACTCGATGAACGAGTTCGGCAGCGGACGACAGAATTAGAATCCGCCATTCAGGAATTGAAAAATTTTGCGCATATCGTCTCTCATGATCTGAAAGCGCCGCTGCGGAATATTAACCAATTAAGCCATTGGCTTGTCGAAGATTATGGGGCGTCTCTTGACGCAGAAGGTCAGAAATTGATGGCGCTGCTGATTGACACCTCGAATCACATGGATCACCTGATCAATGGCATTCTTGAATATTCCCGGATCGGTCGGGCGAAACATGCGGCTGAAATGATTGACCTGAACGTCCTGGTCACGCAGATTATTCGAACGCTTTCCGTTCCAGCGCAGACGACGATATCGATCAGTTCGACGCTGCCAACGCTGAGGGCGGATCACGCGCGATTAACGCAGGTCTTTCAGAATTTGCTGGAAAATGCGCTCAAGTTTCAAGATAAAACGAATGGAATGATTCGCGTCTCCTGCGATGACACGCCAACGTGCTGGCAATTCTGCGTGGAAGATAACGGCCCCGGCATTGCGCCGATATACCACGAAAAGATTTTTCAACTGTTTCAAACCTTAGATGTGAATGCCGCTCGAAAAAGTACAGGAATCGGCCTATCGGTCGTGAAAAAAATTATTGAGTTTTACGGAGGGCGGATTTGGATTGAGTCAGAGATCGGACACGGCAGCAAATTTGTGTTCACGCTGCCGAAAAGCCTGTCGGATTGTTCAGCGGGGGCAGCCTTAAACGCAGCCGCCTCGCAAGGCCGCCCCGATGCGTGAAATCTCAAGTGAGACCGCACATGACGAATGATGAAGGAGTATATGATGATGAATAGTAAAAAGCCTATTTTACTGGTTGAAGATGATAAAGTGGATGCGATGACCGTCAAGCGGTCGCTGCGCGAGATTCATGTGACGAATGACGTGGTTGTCGCGGGCAATGGCGAAGAAGCCTTGCAGTTCTTGCATCAGCCGGGCGCGGAATGTCCCTGCATTATTTTGTTAGACCTGAACATGCCGAAAATGAATGGCCTGGAACTCCTCCAGGTTCTCAAAAAAGACCCTGCGTTCAAAAAAGTTCCGGTCGTCGTCTTGACCACCTCGAAAAATGATCAGGATAAATTCGAAAGCTTTGATTTAGGCGTGGCCGGATACATGATTAAGCCCGTAGATTACCAGCAGTTCGTCGATGTCGTTCGCACGATCAATCTCTACTGGACACTAAGCGAGATGCCCGACGAGGAATAAATTTATGGAATCTGCTCCTTACAAGATTGCATTTGTTGAAGATGATGCCATTGACCAGATAGCGTTTGAGCGGTTTGCCAAACGCGAGCATTTTCCGTATGAGTATGTTATTGCCGGGTCAGTCGAAGAGACGCGCCAACTGCTGCAAACGACATCCATTGACGCCGCTGTCGTTGATTATGTCTTAGGGGATGGCGTCGCGTTCGATCTGTTCGACGATTTGAGAGGCATCCCGATCATTCTTGTCACGGGAATCGGCAATGAAGAGGTCGCCGTCAAAGCGATGAAGACCGGAGCGTATGATTATTTGATTAAAGACCAGGACGGCAACTATTTGAAAACATTAGCCTTAACGGTCGAAAATGCCATTCGGCGCAAACACGACGAACTTGAACTGCAAAAACATCGCGAACGCCTCGAAGAATTGGTCGCGCAGCGGACGCAAGAACTGCAAAAAGAAATTCAGGATCGCACGCGGGCGCAAGAAGAACTTCAGGCGTCGCTGAAAGAAAAAGAAGTCTTGCTTCGAGAACTTCACCACCGCGTGAAAAATAATTTACAAGTCATTTCCAGTTTATTGGATTTGCAATCCGAAGATATTCAAGACTCCTTAGCGCGTGACATCTTCTTGGAAGCCCAGAATCGCATCCGCTCGATGGCGCACATTCACGAGCAACTCTATCAATCCAGCAATCTTGCCGAACTCGACGTGCATGCCTATATTACGCAATTAGCGCATACGCTGCTGCAATCCTATGGCAAAACCGGCATCGCCTTGCAGATTAATATTGACCCTGTCAGCCTTGACATGGACACCGCTGTGTCGTGCGGCCTGATTATCAATGAACTGATGTCGAATAGCTTGAAATATGCGTTTCCGACGCATACCCCCGACGCGCCTTCGACGAATGAAATCCGGATCA
>CAZMEO010000061.1:0-1418 GCA_964565315.1 uncultured Candidatus Moduliflexus sp.
ATAACGCCGACGCACGTCCGTCGAATCAGATGTTTTCTATTATGTTCAGTGCGACCAGATACCCCCTGCTCTTTTTCTCTCCATGTATCCCAGGACATCGCCTCCTTGAAAAGATAACTCAATTTAATAACACGAGTTACTTAATATGCAAAAAAAAATTAACACCCGCCCATCGAATGACGTTCGACAAGCGGACAGGTCAGCATCTTCTGAACTGGCGCATTGTCCTCAATCTGTTCAGGATGCTCGATAAGCTGCAACAAATGGTCAATCGCCCAGCGCCCCATCTCATAATGCGGCAGCGCCATCGAGGTCAAGGCGGGCGTGAGCGCCGGGGCGATCAACTCATGATTATCGAACCCGATAATCGCCACATCATTCGGCACGACAAGGCCGCGTTCCTGAATGACCTGATACGCGCCCATCGCCATGAAATCGCTGAAACAAAAGATTGCTGTCGGCGGCTGCGGCAGGCTCAGCAGCGCATGTGCGCCGATTCGCCCGCCGTTCGACGAGCTCTCCACCGCACACACGAGCGATTCATCAAACGAAACGTGATGCTCGGCCAACGCCTGTTTATATCCTTCTAAACGCCCGCGCGTGGCGGGAATATCGTCCACGTTATTCATAAATCCGATCCGGCGGTGTCCGGCTTGCAGCAGCGCGGTCACGGCGGTTCGCCCGGCAGCGACTTCGTCCGGCACGACGGACGGCAGCGAATGGTCGGCGCAATAGCAATCCAATAGCACCACCGGCACTTCGCGGATTTGCTCCGGGACGGTCACGAGATGGTGATACATCGTGGCATAGACGATCCCGTCAACCTGGCGCTCCAGCATCATGTCAATCGCCATCGCCTCAAGCTCTTTATTCAAGCCGGTATTAACCAGCAGCAGCAATTTTTGATGTTCCCAGGCGGCATCCTGCGCCCCTTGAATCATGCGCCCGGCATGAGGCGTCGTCAGAATTTCGTCAGAGATAAATCCAATCGTATATGACCGATTGGAACGCAGCCCTCTTGCTATCGCATTCGGGCGATAACTCAACTGCTCGACCGCCTGTTTAATGCGTTCCCGCGTCTCATCCGGGATGTTCGCGTATGGCACGTCGTTCAGCACGAACGATACGGTCGTGCGCGACACTCCGGCTAACCGGGCGACATCGCTCATCGAGGGGCGTCTTTTCTTATGTGGTTTTCGTGGTTGCGTCATAAAATTTCTCGCTTTACTAACTCGTGTTATTAACATAATAACGTTCTTGATTTTGTCAATAGAAAATATGAAAAAAATAAAAAAATTTAGCGTTTCTCCTCAACGATCCCGATGATGGCTGCCCTTCACGTCTTTTTGACGATGATTATTCCTAAAACGAAAAAGCTTGCTAATTTCAGCAGACCTGCAAATCATATCTTTGAATTT
>CAZMEO010000061.1:1518-15118 GCA_964565315.1 uncultured Candidatus Moduliflexus sp.
TAAAACGAAAAAGCTTGCTAATTTCAGCAGACCTGCAAATCATATCTTTGAATTTCCGTAATTATCGCATTATTCAGTAAGCATTGACCGCCCTGACAGGAGTGTCACATCTCGATGTGACGGCGAAATCACGATTTCGCACTCCTCATTTTACGCTCAATTGTCATAAATAATGCTGTAATTTAAGAAACACAGACTACCTATTGAATCCTGCTGATAAAGGAGAACGTCATGAATAGATTGTGGAAAATGATGATCATCTTCGCGCTCACTATGCTGTGCATTTTGGGAGACCACGCAGAGGCAGCGGACAGAAAAAAAATCGGCATCTGCTTCACCGCCGTCGGCCCCGGCGATCTGTCGTTCAATAACATGCTGTATAAAGGCTCGATTGAATTGCAAGCCAAATACGACGTGGAATTCGTGTATCAAACCGTTACCGCCGATACGGACGCCGAATTCGAACGCGCATTGCGCACGCTGGCAGAACAGGTCGATTTGGTCATCACGCTCGGCTTCCAGGCGCGAGCCGGATTGAACGCAGCGGCGAAAGCCTTTCCTGACACGCAATTCGTCTTGTTTGATATTGTGGCTGAGCCTGCGCCAAATGTCAGTTCGGTCATCTATGCGCAGCATGAAGGCGGATTTATCGGAGGCGTCATCGCGGCGCTCGTCACGCAGACGAAAACTGTCGGCTTTATCGCGGGCGTGGATATTGATATTCTGAAAGCCTACATCAGCGGCTTTCAACAAGGCGCGGCCTATATCGATCCCTCTGTGCGCGTGCTGGTGGAATATTGCACCAAGTTTCCTGATTTCTCCGGCTTCAGTTCCCCGGAAAAAGGCTACGCGATTGCCAGCAGCATGATCGAAAAGGGCGCGGATATTGTCTTTAACGGCGCGGGCGGCTCTGGCCCCGGCATTATTCAGGCCGCCGTCGAACATCAGAAATACGCCATCGGCACGGACGCCAATCAGGATTACCTCGCGCCGGGCTTCGTCCTGACCAGCATCATGAAGCGCCTCGATATTTCCATGCTGGATATTGGCGAGAAATTCATGCGCGGCGAGTTCGCAGGAAATACCGTGTATGAATATGCGTATAGTAACGGCGGTATCAGCCTGACGCCGATGGAATTTACCAGAGACAACATTCCGGCGGAGACGCTGGGAAAAATTGCGGACATCGAGCAAAAAATCATCAGCGGCGAAATTGCCGTCACGAACCTGTTAGCGCAACCGAAATAATCGCCATACGAATGCAATCCGTAGAGACGCACGGTCGTGCGTCTTTGTTCTCTCAGACGCACGACCGTGCGTCTCTACGGAATCAAACGCGGAGAGCAGCATTCATGCCTGACACATCTCATCACGACCAGCAGCAACACAAACGCCCCTGGAGTTTATTCGTCAAATTCACCTTAATCAGTTCGCTCACGCTGCTCATCATTTTTTTCGCGAACGCGCTTCTATTGATTGGATTTCAGGAAGACGCGCTGTTGGCAGAAAAGGAAAAAAGCACCGACATGCTGCTGAAACAGGTCGCAAACATGAGCGCCACGCCGATCAAAGCGTTCACGTTTTTCGTGCTGAATGAAAACGTCCGCAAGCTGCAATCCGATCCGGAAATCCTGTCAGTCACGGTGCATGACCTTGCCGGACGGAAATTGACGCCCGACAGCATCGATAAAACCGCGATTTCCGCGCCGCCGGAGTACTGGCTCGAAAAGCAGCAGACCTGCGTCTATATTTCCCCCACCGGAACGCTTGAACCCGTCGGAAAGGTTGTCATGATTTTTTCGCTGGAATCCATTTCCCGCAGCGTGCAGCACACCAGAGACGTGCTGATTGCCCTATCGCTGCTGACGATTGCGGCGGTTGGCGTCGGTGTCGCGCTCATGGTGCGCCATATCATCATCCGCCCGCTGCACGGCCTGACAGCAGCGGCGCAGCAGTTGTCCTCCGGCAATTTCGAAATTCCCCGCCTGCTCGCATCCAACGACGAAATCGGATTTTTAGGCAAAACGTTCATGCAGATGAGCCGGCGCTTAAAAGAAAATTTCGAAGCGTTACGCGCCGAAATCGTCGAGCGGGAGCGCGTCGAAAAAGCGTTGGAAGAAGAGCGCAATCTGCTGCGAACGCTGATTGATACGCTGCCGGATTTCATTTACGTCAAAGATACCGCGTCTCGCTTTCTGCTCGCGAATTCACAGGTGTTGGCGTCGGCCAATGTTTCGACGCTGGAAGAGATTGTCGGCAAAACCGATCTCGAAATCTTTCCGCTCGAAGGGATTCGCGCCGCGTATGAAGCCGAACGACGAATTCTCGCCACTGGAGAGCCGATGATTAATCAGGAAGAGATCGCCTCCAACTGCGACGGCCAGAACATCTGTCTGCTGACCACAAAAGTGCCATTCCGAGACAGCGACGGGAAGATCGCCGGATTAGTCGGCATGAGCCGCGATATTACCGAACTCAAGCGCTCTGCCGAACAACTGCTGCAACTCAGCAAAGCGGTCGAAACCCTGCCGCTCGGCGTCACGATTACCGATCTGCAAGGCCGAATTATCTACACCAATCCGGCGCAAGCCGCAATGCACGGCTACACGGTGCAAGCATTGCTCAGGAAAGATGTGCGCATTTTTGCGCCGTTGCAGCAAGCGGCGAAACCGATGGATTTAGCGCGGACGGCGGAATGGAAAGGCTCAGTGCATGAACACGTCAACATCCGCAGCGATGGCTCGCAATTTCCGGTCTGGCTGATTTCGGAAGTCGTGCGCAATCCCGACGGCGAGCCGATTGCGATTGTCACCACCTGCGAAGATATTACCGTTCGCAAACGGGAAGAAGAGGAGTTAAAGCGATACCGCGAGACGCTTGAAGAAATTGTCAAAGAGCGCACCGCCGAACTGCGCACCGCGAATGCCGATTTACAGGCGACGCTGGAACATTTAAAGCAGACGCAGTCGCAGTTGATTCAAGTCGAAAAAATGGCGGCGTTAGGCCAGTTGATCGCCGGAGTCGCCCATGAAATCAATACGCCGCTCGGCGCGATTAACGCCTCAATCGGGAACATTACCCGCGCCATGCAGGAAGTCTTGGGACGTTTGCCGCAGTTGTGCCGCCTGCTGTCGCCGCAGGAACTCAGCGACATGTTCGAGTTAGTGCGGCAGGCGTTGCAAGACACGCAGCCGTTGACCGCCAGAGAAGAGCGCCAGATGCGCCGGACACTGGAAGAGACGCTGGAACGCCATGCCGTTATTGATGCCGAGACCGTCGCCGATAACCTTGTGGATATGGGGCTGCGGAGAACGGTCGAGCCGTTCCTGCCGCTGCTGACGCATCCTCACGCCGCCGACATCATGGAATCCGCCTATAATCTCGCCATTCAGCACCGTCACAGCGGCAATATTGTCATGGCACTGGAGCGCGTGTCCAAAATCGTCTTTGCGCTGAAAAGTTACGCCCATTATGACCAATCCGACGAAAAGGTCAGCGCGAACGTCATCGACGGCCTCGAATGCGTGTTGACGCTCTATCATAATCAACTCAAACACGGCATCGACGTCGTGAAAGCATACGGCGACGCGCCGCCGATTCCCTGCTATCCCGACGAGTTGAATCAGGTCTGGACCAACCTGATTCATAATGCGGTGCAGGCGATGCGCGGCAACGGGCGGCTGGAGATCAGCGTCAACACCTGTGAGGTCTCAGAGACCTCACAGGTTTCAGGCGTGCTGATTGAAATCACCGATTCCGGCCCCGGCATTCCCGACGCGATCAAGCCGCGCATCTTCGAGCCGTTTTTCACGACGAAACCGGCGGGCGAAGGGAGCGGACTCGGCCTCGACATTTCGCGCAAAATCATCGAGAAGCATCAGGGTACAATCGAATTTGAGAGTCAGCCCGGACGCACGACGTTCCGCGTCTGGCTGCCGATAGAATCACAAAAAAAACTCGAGTGACGATAGGACAGCGTTTCGGAAATACGTACATAGAAACACCTGGCAGCCCCGCCCTATGTGGCATGGAATGGCAATGATTTCCGCCACGTCGGGCGGGGGCTACCATTGACCGTAAATTGAATTTCACGGGAGATGAAGAATATGAAGACAGTCACATCTATTCATTTGCAGCATAGCATTGTTAGCAGGCTGACAACGATGAATCTGGTCTTATTAGCCGCAGTCGGCGGCATTATCATCATGGTGTTTTATTCATTTCATAACGTAAAGCAAGGAATGAACACCGTGATCGATTCCAACGTCTCTCAGGTGATCAAAAACGCGGAGTTAGGCCGAGAATTGAGCGGAGTTTTTGCTGACGCGAATCTCCTGCTTGGCACGTTTACCGAGAAAGACGAGTTTTTACAGCAGGAACATGATCGCCTGCTGATGATCTTACACAAACAACTCGAGACATTCAGCCAGAACGATGAGACGCTGCCGACTGCGCTTCAGCAGTATGAACACAGCCTGCGCTCCATTTTGGAACAGAGCGCGTTTGTCAACGGCGTGCTGACGGAGATTCGCGCCATGGATCAACGCATGAACCAAATCTTAGACGACGTCGAGCGAAAAATGGTAGATCGTTTATTAGAAGGGCATAAGATAGAATTGGAGACGCTTTCCCCTTTAGAAGGCATGGTCTCCTGGTATCGGGCAAGCTTATTCAGACTCATTATTCTTGCGGATGACATGACGAATGCGTATTTAGGCGTGGTAAGAGTCGAGCGCAATTATCTTGAAGAAACACGTCACCTTCTGGAGGAATTGACGGAAAACCTGGGAATGTTGACTCTTTCGGGACAATATTTTGTCGCGTTTAACCAACAATTACTGGAGGCCGCGCAACGCTACGTCACCCAGATGACCACGCTGCATCAGGCATTAACAATGTTTCAAACGCGGCTCCTCGAATTAAAAGCCGCGCAAGAACAGGTGAACAGCGCCATTGCCATGCTGGATGCGAACACCGCAGGCGCAACGGCGGCAATTCAGCATAATCTCGATGTGACAATCCGCTCTGCGCTGACAGCAATTAGCGTGGTGGCCATTGGGATTGGGCTGATTCTCGCGGGCGCCAGCTATGCCTCACGGCGGCTGCTTCGCCCGATTGCTCAATTAGCCGCCGCCATGAATGCCATGCAATCCGGCGATTTTGACGTTGTTTCGCTTCCGACATCCCGCAACGAAATCGGATTTTTAAGCCAGACGTTTGCAACGATGAGCCGCCAATTAAAAGAAAATTTTGAGACGATTACGCGCTATAATGACTCGTTACGCGCTGAAATTGTCGAACGCAAACAAGTCGAGAACGCCTTGCGAGAAAGCGAAGTCCGGTATCGCAGCCTCTTCGATGAAGTGCCGGTCGGCCTCTTCCGCACCACGCCTGACGGCCAGATTTTTGATGCGAATTGGGCATTCGTGCATTTGCTGGGATATTCCACCCGGGAGGCGCTGTTCGCGCATACCTCGCCCGAATTTTATGTCAACCCGCAAGACCGCGAAGTCTGGAAGAACCTGATGGCGCAGGAAGGCATCGTGCGCGATTTCGAAGCGCAGTGGTGGCGCGACGATGGCAATATCTTCTGGGTCAAAAATACCGGACGCGCCATCAGAAATGAACAGGGAGAGATTGTCAGATATGAGGGGAGTTTAGAGGACATCACCGACCGCAAACAGGCCGAAGAGGAACTACTTCAGGCCAAAGAAGCCGCAGAAGCCGCGAATCGCGCCAAAAGCCGTTTCCTTGCCAGCATGAGCCACGAGCTCCGCACGCCGCTTAACGGCATTTTGGGTTATGCGCAAATCCTGTCCCGCGACCCGTCATTAAGCGCCCAACAGCGCGAAAAGGTGCATACCATCGAACGCAGCGGCCAGTATTTGCTGAATTTGATCAATGATATTCTCGATTTAGCCAAAGTGGAAGCGGGCAAACTCGACGTGATTGAAACTGATTTTGCGCTGCCAGCGCTGCTGCAAGAAGTGGGAGAACTGATTCAGATGCGCAGCGCGGCCAAAGGCGTGGCGTTCCGTCTGGAATATGCCGCGCTCCCCGTTGTCGCGCGTGGCGCGGAACACCGCTTGCGCCAGGTGCTGCTGAATTTATTAGGCAATGCGGTCAAATTTACCGAACGCGGGCAGATCGCGCTGCGGGCGTCCGTATTGGGCTCCCCTCCTGGAAGGGGCAAGGGGTGGGTTGCAGACTTTGCAGATTGCACGCATCTCATCCCCCCCCAGTCCCTCCCAGGAGAGGAGTTCACGGCTTCGCCACTGATTCGTTTCGAGGTCGAAGATACCGGCGTGGGCATCCCGGCAGACGAATTGTCGAACGTGTTCGAACCGTTTCGCCAGGCCGGGACGCAGGAATATCGCGTTCAGGGGGCGGGCTTAGGATTAGCGATCAGCCAAAACCTTGTGCGTCTGATGGGCGGCGAATTGCAGGCGCGGAGTCAGGTCGGCGTCGGCAGCGTCTTCTGGTTCGATCTGCCGCTCAAAGAAGTGGCCGCGTCGTCAAAGTTATCACCGCCGAAAACGGAACAGATCAGCGGCGTGGTCGGAACGCCGCCGACCATTTTGATCGTCGATGACGAAGCGGTGAATCGCGCCTATCTGCGCGATGCGCTGACCTCTGTCGGCCTCCGCGTCATCGAAGCCGCCAACGGCAGCGAGGGCTTGACGCTCGCGCAGACGCAGCATCCGCAGGCGATCATTACGGACATTGTCATGCCGGAGATGGATGGCCTTGAATTGATCCGCCGCCTGCGTCAAGCGGCGAAACTGCGCGACATCGTGATTATTGCGGCCTCTGCCAGCGCCTATCCTGAAGATCGGCAGGCATGTCGCAATGCCGGGAGTCAGGCGTTTCTCTCCAAACCGATTGACCTCGAACAGTTGTTTGCGCAACTCCACGAATTGCTGAATGTGCAATGGATATATCGAGACGCACTTGACACGGACGCTGATGCACCGAATATCATTGATGGCAAGCTTCCGCCGAACGAGATGCTGCATACTCTGCTCGAACTTGCGCAAATCGGAGATATTCTCGAACTGCGGCGGCAGTTAGCGGCGCTGGCGGAGGCAAATGCGGCATGGCAGCCGTTTCTCTCTCCGTTACAGCAACTTGCGCGGCAATTCCGCATCGTGGACATTCGCATGAAATTAGAAACGATCTTAGCGCTGCCGGATTCAGATGGAACAGCGCGCGCGGATATTTAAAACCTGTTCTGCCCTGTCAGGATTTAAAATTCTGACAGGGCGCATCACACATCACGGAGACGGCATGACTTCTCCCCTGAAATCGACGCGAACATTCACTTGGAGACGCCTTGCCTTCATGGTGATTGCGCTTCTCGGCCTGACCGCGTCAAGCTCCGCGCAATCGCCTGATGCTGCGACGCCCCACTATCAGACGCTTCTTCTGCCTCTCTTTGCTGGAGGCTGCGTGTTCTGTCTGGCGGTCGCATTGTTCATACGGCTGACGCGCCAGTTGCGCCAGGCGCGTCTTGCCCTGCATGAGCAAACCCAGGCGCATGCCGCCGACTTTCACCGAAAAATTGCGGAGCAGCAGCAGATCGAAAAGGCATTGCGCGAGAGCGAAACAAATCTCAAGGCGCTGATTGAAAATACCGACAGTTCAATCTGGTCAGTCGATGCCGAATATCGCCTTATTCTCGGCAATCCGGTATTTCACCAGGATATCCGCACAGCGTTCGGGCGCGAGCTCACGAAAGGCGAGTGCGTGTTATTGGAGCAGAGCCTTCCAGACGCCATCATCGCCTGGAAAGGTTACTATGACAGGGCGTTGCAAGGAGAGCGCTTCAGTTTTGAGGTCAAACGGCAATTCATTGAGCAATCGCGGTGGATGGAATACCGTTTGAGTCCAATCCGGCAAGGAGAACGCATTGTCAGCGTGACCGTGTTAGGGCGCGACATTACTGAGCGCAAACACGCCGAGGAAAAGCTGCATGTCAACGAACACCGCCTGCGTTTAGCGCAGAGGGTCGCCCATCTTGCCAGTTGGGAATGGAATCTGCGCACCAATGAGGTGTACTGGTCAGATGAAATGTATCAGATTCTTGATCTTCCGCTTCAAACGCCGACCCTTGAGGCAATTAACACAGTCATTCATCCAGAGGATCGCGAGAGGGTCTGGCAAGCGGCTAATGACACCATTTACAGTCATCAGTCATTTGATATAGATTTTCGCGTGATAGGCGCCAACGGCGACATCCATTACATTCATGATCAGGCTGAAATTCGTTATGATGAAGCCGGGCAGCCTCTGGTAATGTTTGGCACGATGCTTGATATCACTCCCCGCAAACAGATCGAAGAAGCGCTGCGAGAGAGCGAAGAACGTTACCGCCGCCTCACGGAAACCATTCATGACGTCATCTGGACGCTCGATGTTGACACCTTGCGCTTTACGTATGTCAGCCCATCGGTAAAACAACTGCGCGGCTACACTCCCGAAGAAATCATGGCCGAGCCGATGGATGCCGCGCTGACGCCGGAACACGCCGCTTACGTCCGCCAGCGCATGGCGGAGCGCCGCGCGGAGTTTCTGAACGGCGAAGCCGCGCAGAATATCCCATTTTACCTCGAAGAAGTGCAGCAGCCACGCAAAGATGGGACGCTGGTCTGGACAGAAGTCGCCACCCAGTACATGCGAAATCCCCGCACCGGACGGCTCGAAGTGCATGGCGTTACTCGTGACATCTCCGCCCGCAAACAGGCGGAAGACGCGCTGCGCAACAACGAAAGCATCTTGCGATCCCAAAACGAGACCTTGCAGACGCTCAATGAACAGTATCAGGCCATCAACGAAGAACTCTCCCAGACGAACGACCATCTCGTCACTGCCACACGCCTGCTCACCGAAAGCGAAGAGCGCTTCCGCGCCATCTTTGAAAACGCGCCGGATGGCTTTCTGATTGCCGACGCAGACACGCGGCAATTTTATTGCGTAAACCTCGCCGCCTGCCGAATGTTCGGCTATCAACAGGAAGAACTGCTGCAACTTCGCATTGATGACACTCATATCGAACAAGACCTCCCCGCTGCGCTTGAGAACTTCGAACGGCTGCGCAACGGGGAAAGCACAACGCTGGATAACCTCCCCATGCGTCGGAAGGATGAGACGATTTTCTATGTCGAAATGAAGGGCTGCGCCCTGTATATCAATCAACATCTGTATATTTTAGGGATGCTCAGAGATATGACCGAGCGCAGACGGGCGCAAGAGGCGCTGCGAGAATCGGAGCGCAAATTGGATAGCATCTTGCAATCTATTACCGATGGCGTGGTGGTGGTTGATCTGAGAGGCCAGATTACCTACGCCAATCGCGGCGCGGATCGCATTTTGAGCGTCCGTCGAGCTCATCTGCTCGGCGCCTATTATCAGAGCCGCGAATGGCGGCAGATTGACGAACATAACCAGCCGTATCCGCTTGAAGAATTGCCATTAGCGATTGCCTTGCGCGAACGCCGCGCGGTCGAATCGTTAGAGCATGGGATCGTTGCCAAGAATGGCGAATGGAAATGGCTCTCCGTCAATGCCGTTCCGCTGATTGACGAACACGGGCAATTATATGGCGCAGCAGCCACGTTTCGCGACATGACCACCCGCAAGCGCACGGAAACGGAATTGCAAGAAGCTCGTGACTATTTAGAAAATTTGCTCAATTACGCCAACGCGCCGATCATCGTCTGGAATCCGCGCTTGCGCATTACGCGCTTTAATGCGGCCTTCGAACGTCTGTCCGGCTATCAAGCGTTCGAAGTCATCAGCGCGAATTTGTCCATGCTGTTTCCCGTTGCCAGCCGCGCAGAGTCGCTTGCGAAAATCGAACGCGCCCTGGGCGGCGAATACTGGGAGACGGTTGAAATCCCGATTCAACGGAAAGATGGCGCGATCCGGGTCGTGTTATGGAATTCCTCTAATATCTATACGGCGGACGGCCTCAGCCTGCAAGCGACGATTGCGCAGGGGATGGACATCACCGAACGCAAACAGGCCGAAGAGGAACTGCTTCGCGCCAAAGAAGCCGCAGAAGCCGCCAATCGCGCCAAAAGCCGCTTCCTCGCCAGCATGAGCCATGAACTCCGCACCCCGCTTAACGGCATTTTGGGGTATGCGCAAATCCTGATCCGCGATCCTTCGCTGACGGCGAAACAGCAGGAGCAGGCTCTCACCATCGAGCGCTGCGGTCAGCATTTGCTGAGCCTCATCAATGACATTCTCGATTTAGCGAAAATCGAGGCAGGCAAATTCGATCTCATTGAAACCGATTTTGCGCTCCCTGCGTTCTTGCAGGAGATCGCCGCGCTGATTCAGATGCGCGGCGCCGCGAAACGCCTGGCGTTTCATCTGGAATATACGGAGCTGCCCGCCGTCGTGCATGGCGCGGAACACCGCTTGCGGCAGGTGCTGCTGAATTTATTAGGCAATGCCGTGAAATTTACCGACCGCGGACAAGTGACGCTGCGTGTTTCCGTGCTGCCGAAAATGACTGATATGATTCGTTTCGAAATCGAAGATACCGGCGTCGGGATTGCCGCGGATGAATTAGAGAACATCTTCGAGCCATTCCGTCAGGCGGGCGCGCATGAATATCGCATGCAGGGCGCGGGCTTAGGATTGGCGATCAGCCGCAATTTTGTGCGGATCATGGGAAGCGAATTGCAGGCGAGGAGTCAACTCGGCGTCGGCAGCGTCTTCTGGTTCGATCTCTCGCTGCCGAAAGTCGCGCCGCAAGCATCCACGCTGCCGCCGACCGCGCGCATCAGCGGCATGGTTGGCGTACCGCCGACGATTCTGGTGGTGGATGACGAACCGATCAGCCGCTTCTATCTGTGCGACGCGCTGACCGCTGTCGGCCTCCGCGTCATCGAGGCCGCCAGCGGGAGCGAGGGCTTGACCTTCGCGCAGGCGTATCATCCCCAGGCAGTCATTACGGATATTGTCATGCCGGACATGGATGGTCTCGAATTGATCCGCCGCCTGCGCCAGACGCCGGGATTGAGCAGCATGACGATTCTTGCCGTCTCTGCCAGCGCCTATGCTGAAGATGAACAGGCGTGTCGCGAGGCGGGAAGTCAGGCTTTTTTGTCGAAGCCGATCAGCATCGAGCAGTTATATCACCAACTTCATGAATTATTAGGGATCAAATGGGTGTATCGCGAGGAACTGAATGCGACAAATGCGGCGGCGAATCTCGCTCATATCGCGTACCCGCCAGCCGGTACGCTGCGCGCGTTGCTTGAACTCGCGCAAATGGGCGATATTCTCGAACTGCGGCAGCAATTGGCGACGCTGGCAGAAACGAACGCCGAATGGCTGCCGTTTCTCAGAACCTTGCAGCAACTTGCGCAGCAATTCCAGATGGCCGACATTCGCGCCCAATTAGAAGCGGCCTTAGCGCAAGCGCCCCGTCCAATGGTTCGGTTCCCCTCACCATGATGGTCACTCTGAGCGGAGTCGAAGCATTCTGTCACAGTGAGCACAAAACCTCACAGGTCTCAAAGACCTGTGAGGTTTCTTCCCTGTTCAACCATTCTGAATAACGCTGTATTATTACCAGAGGAAGAGACTTTCGAGGTCTTAATGAACATGAAAAAATTATTTCGGTCACAGTCTTTTTCACCTCACTCCCGGCCTCTCTCCGAAGGAAAGAGGGAAACTCCGCTCCCTGTTGGGGAACAGGGACGACACGTGTTTATAAAACGTAACAGCCCTGGGGGTTGGGTGGGTTAAGATTTTCGAAGCGGTTGTGAATAATTCAGTTGACAAAATAAATTTCAAAAAATTCATGTATTTTATGTATTCGGATTCATTAGACATAATTCATGTTACGCCGCAGATTCGAGGTTAATTCCCGCGAACTCCCCTCCTGGGAGGGGAATCATCGGAGACACTGCGTAACATGAGTACATAACACAAATATTTCAGACGATTTGGTGGGTTTGACGATGGTAACAACTTATGATCTTGCCGAAAAGGCCGGTGTGTCTCAGGCGACAGTTTCGAGAGTTTTGAATGGCAGTCCTGCGGTCAGCGCAGAAACAAAGCAGCTCGTGATGGAGTGGGTACGCAAATTGGATTATCAGCCGAATCATGCGGCGCGAAGTTTATCCAAAAAACAGTCCTCGTTGTTAGGAATGGTTATTCCTGACGTGATGAATCCGTATTTTTCCGAAGTCTTGAAAGCGGTAGAGCAGGCGGCGGATTTGAACGGTTATAATTTAGTGCTTTGCGATTCACGCGGCAATCTTCAAAAAGAAAAACAATGTCTGAATGTGCTGCGTCGGCATCAAGTCGCAGGCATTTTGCTTGTGCCTATCGACAAAGAAAAATCTCCGCTGAATATCCCGAAAGATTGGCGGATGTCCGGGAATATGCCGGTGGTCGTTATCACGCAGGAATTGGACGCGCTTGATTACGTGTGCGTCTCGCATACGCGCGGCGGCGGCCTGGTGGCAAATCATTTTTTAGAGGGCGGTCATACCAACATCGCGTTTCTTGGAGTGGCGACTGACGAAAAATTATCCGGTTTCCGCGCGACCTTAGCCAGTCGAGGCGTTCTGCTGCCTGACGAACGCCTGATTCTCCTGGAGGATTATCACGGATGGCAGGGCTTTCACGAGGTGCATCGGCGTCTGAACGAGTACCTTGAACGCCACCGCCCATTAGACGTGACGGCGTTATTTGCCTATAATGATCTCGCCGCATTTTCGGCGGCGGGCATTCTGCAAGCACACGGCTACCGGATTCCAGAGGATATTGTCATTGCCGGTTTTGATAACACGTTTTTGGCGAATGAAATGAAGCCGCAATTAACCAGCGTCGCGCAGCCTATTGCAGAAATGGCGAGTCTGGCCGTTAATCTGTTGTTTGAAAAGATGGCCGGCACCAAAACAAGCGCGCTCTCGCATCTTGAGTTAGAGCCGACTTTAGTTGTGAGAGAATCAACGCGGAGAAAAAGTGAGTCGTAACGATCTGCCCCCAGGGCTGTTACGTTCTCGTTCCACGCTCCGCGTGGAACGAGAGGCCTCTTTACCTCTCGCAAAATTCAGCACTTAACAGCCCTGCGATCTGCCCCCCAATTTGTTCCTGAAGCAACCGCCTCCGGCCTCACGTCGAAAATTCATCATTCACCATTTCATCTCTTTGTCCCGTCAAGATTCTGATAATTTGAGTGTACGCTGATTTTTTTAAAATTTTTCTTGACACAGAAATCGGTTTTATTTATGAATCTTATGTATCCGAATACATAAGATTCATAAATAAAACCGATGATTCGGAGAGCGGCAGCAGGTGTTTGGCCGCGCAGGTAGCAGGTTACGTTTCTATTACTCACTCTTTATCACACGGAGGATTGTCTTATGAAACAGGTCAGTCGTATCATCAGCCTCGCCGCAGGCATTGTCATGGTTGCGTCTCTCAGCGCAAGCGCACAGGAGAAAGTCGTAAAAATTCTTGGCCCGTTCGGGAAACAGGAAGAAGCGCGTTTCAATGAATGTATCGCGGCATTCGAGAAGGAAACCGGGATTGATGTGCAGTATGAAAGCGCCAGTAATTTCGACACCTTGAT
>CAZMEO010000062.1:0-3798 GCA_964565315.1 uncultured Candidatus Moduliflexus sp.
CTGTCCGCGACCGCTTACATAATGCCGTATCGCTCCATTTTTCGATACAGCGTCCGGCGCGGAATGCCAAGCGAGGCCGCCGTTTTGCTCTTATTCCAGCGATGTTGTTCCAACATTTCGAGAATCATTTTTTTCTCGAAATCATCCATCACTTCATGAAACTCTCCGGCTTTGGGTTTGGCCTTTGCGTCGAGAAGCGCGCGCGGTTTAGGCGTCTCCTCTTTTTTGGATTCGATCAGATTCAACGGCTGCCCGCTCAAATAGCGCTGAATCACGTTTTGAAACTCCCGCACGTTGCCCGGCCAATCGTAATGTTGCAGCGCGTCCAGCACGTGGCCGGGAATCACGGGCGGCGCGTCTTTGCCGCAGAAATGCCGGACAAAGTATTCTAAGAGCAGGGGAATATCGTCTTTGCGTTCGCGCAGCGGCGGAACGGTAATCGCAAACACATGAATCCGAAAGAAAAAATCTTCCCGCACGATTCTGCGCCGCCGCAAATCCTCAAGATTGCGGTTCGTGGCGGCAATGATGCGCACGTCGGTTTTTTTGACGCTCGTTTCGCCAATCGGCGTGAATTCTCCTTCATCCAGCACGCGCAGCAGCTTGACCTGCATCACGGCGGGCAATTCGCCCAATTCATCGAGAAAGAGCGTCCCTTTGTGCGCGACGGCAAATAAGCCCAGCTTATCGCGAATCGCGCCGGTAAACGCGCCGCGCCGATGGCCGAAGAATTCGCTTTCGAACAAGTTTTCCGGGATGGCGCCGCAGTTGACCGGCACGAAGCGCTGATCGCGCCGCTTGCTCATGTCATGAATCGTGCGGGCGATCAATTCTTTGCCCGTGCCGGATTCGCCGTAAATAAACACGCTGGCGTCGGTTGCCGCCGCCTTCATCGCCTGTTCGTACACCTCCTGCATGGCCGCACTTTTGCCGATAATTTCGCCGAACCGATAGCGCTCTTTCATCGAGGATTTTAACGCGGTAATCTCTTTCTTCAGCCGCGTCTGCTCCTGTTCTAAGGCGATATTTTGCAGCTTGTGTTCGGTGATGTCTTTCGCCGTCAGCAAAATCGCCGGGCGTTCCTTCCAATCCATTGCGCGAAATTCCCCTTCGATCCACAATGTTTTGCCGGTCGCCGGGAGACCTTGCGCTAAAAATGGCTCGGACGCGCCGGACGTTTCGACCTCTTTCAGGATTTCTTCGACATCGGCCTGATACTCCTTATGAATCAACTCCAGCGGATTGATATTCAGCAATTTCCCGTCAGACAGGCCGAATAAGAGGCTCAACGCGGTATTGGCAAACACAAACTTGCGTTCCTGAAGAATCCCGATGCCGTCCGCGACGTTCTGCGCTAAGATGCGATATTGCCGCTCGGTTTCCTGCAACGCTTCCCCCACCCGCTTGCGCCGCTCCGCCTCTTCGCGCAGTTGCTCGGCGGTCATGCTCAATTCGGCGCTCTGCTGCTTCACCAGTCCTTCCAGCGTTTCCTGCGCCTGCTTGCGCTCTGTTATATCGCTGACAGTCATCCAGCATTGCCCGGTATAGCGTTCGTCGTGTCTGAGGCGGCTTTCTAATTGCACGTAAATATGCGAACCGGAGACGTGAATCAGGCGAAGTTCGCAGTATTGCGGCTGTCTCGTCGTGAATAATTTTTGCAAATACTGCTGAAACAGCGGTTGATCATCCGAGACGACATAATGAAAAATCGAGGCATGAATCACGCTCTCCCGCGACACGCCCAATAATTCGGCCAGCGTGGAGTTCACGTTCAGCAGCACGCCATCTTTATAAAACGCGCACAAGCCGACCGGGGCAAAATCATAGAGATCGGCGTAATATTGAAGCGATGATTCCAGATCATGCTGCGCGTGGCGAAGCGTTTCGTTTTCAATGTCCAATTCCACCTGCCGCACCCATAATTCGTGGATCAGCGTGATGATTTCATCCTGATTCATGTGGCTGACAATCGCGGTCGTCACATGAAGATTATCCTGCATTTTCCGCCTGAATTCAATCAGCGCATCCATGATACCCTCCAACCCAGCCAGGGCTTCAAACCCTGGCTGGGTTTTTCGTGAATTCCATGTTCATACATGGCAGCCACATATTCAGAGACATCTCGAAAGTCAATCATTAAAAATTTGATAGCCTGACTCCGGCCAATTAGACGCCAAACCCATTGAAAAATGACACAGATTGACTATACATGGCACACATTTCAAGAACATTCCCTGTTATTCAGGCATTTTCACGGCATTTTCTTTCAAATTGTGCCACTTTGACACAATGCGCGTGAAGAGCGATTCGCCTGATTCATGGGAATCGCCGGGCATTACCGGGCTGGCATGTTTTTTGTACAATCTTTTTACGAGCATGAATGATCATTTCGTATCAACTGTTTACTTGTTAAACTGTCCGGCCACGATGACTAAGCCCACGCATGCCGGGCATTTCGCTCAGGAGCGAAACACGAATGAAAACACCGGGAGCTATTGCACAGCAGCTTCGGGGGCTAAGCGAAGAGCTTGAGCCTCCATCGCAACCTTTGTTTGACCCTCAATCGGAAGAACCACTTCTACGCAGAACTTCTCCTTCTGAATTTTCCTGCCCGGAATTAGGACAAATTCGCGTCATTCGAGGCGGAAAGCCGCGCTTTATTCACAGTCAGCGGTCGGCGGATTTTCGCAAACGCTATTTTCCGCAAACCACTCAATCCGAGTGGAATGACTGGCGCTGGCAGATTCAACATCGCATTCACGACCTGAAAACGCTGGCGGCCATGCTGGAACTGTCGCCGGACGAACGCGAGGCGATTGCCCAACATCATGGGACGCTGCCCGTCAGCATCACGCCGTATTACGCCAGCCTGCTCGATCCGTCTGACCCGATGCAGCCGCTGCGCCGCAGTGTCGTGCCTGTGACCGGCGAATATCTGACATCGCCGGGAGAATCGCCCGATCCGCTTGGCGAAGAGCATACCAGCCCCGTGCCGGGCTTAGTGCATCGCTATCCGGATCGCGTCTTGTTTCTCGTGACGGATTTTTGTTCCGTCTGCTGCCGCTATTGCACCCGGTCCCGCATGATTGGGGACGACGCAGCGCATGGCATCAATATGCGGCACTGGGAACAGGCGATTGACTATATCCGACACACGCCGACAATCCGCGACGTGCTGATTTCAGGCGGCGATCCGCTGACCATGACGGACGACAAAATCGAATGGCTTTTATGGCGGCTGCGGCGCATCGAACATGTCGAAATGATCCGCATCGGCACCAAAGTTCCGTCCGTGCTGCCGCAGCGGATTACGCCTGCGTTGACGCGCATGTTAAAAAAATATCATCCGCTCTGGATGAGCATCCATTTCACGCATCCCGACGAATTGACGCCGGAAACGCAGCAAGCGTGCGGGCGTCTTGCTGACGCGGGGATTCCGCTCGGCAGCCAGACCGTGCTGCTGAAAGGCATCAACGATCAGGTCGAAACGATGACGCGGCTCGTGCATGGCTTAGTCAAAACGCGCGTCCGTCCGTATTATCTCTATCAATGCGATCCGATCAGCGGATCAGCGCATTTCCGCACGCCGGTTTCGAAAGGGCTGGAAATCATTCAAGGCTTGCGCGGTCATACCACCGGGTACGCCGTGCCGAACTACGTGATTGACGCGCCTGGCGGCGGCGGCAAAATTCCGCTGTTGCCCGAATATGTCGCCGGATACGACGGCAAAGACCTGCTGCTGAAAAATTACGAAGGCAAAACCTACCGATATCCCGATTATTGCGAATAACCTCCATA
>CAZMEO010000062.1:3898-10664 GCA_964565315.1 uncultured Candidatus Moduliflexus sp.
TTTGCGTTAAAAAATATTGATGAACGCGCCTTTCTGCAATCTGACGGAACGCGCAATGTGTTGAAAAACCATCGTCCGCACCTCTATTTTCTTGACGGAAACCGGCTGCCGCTTTTCCAAAGAAATCAGGCCAATCGTCTGTCGCATGTAATGACGCGAGAGGTTGCATGACGAATTACGAACACAAGACAATCACGTAACTGACGCCTCACAGATTTTCAAAACTTGTGAGGTGTTTCCCCCTATGGAGGAGATATCTTCATGAAAGTCGGACTGACATATGACCTGCGGGATGAGTATCTTGCCGAAGGCTATGGCGAGGAAGAAACCGCCGAATTTGACCGCCCGGAAACGATTGAAGCGATTGAAACCGCCCTGCGCCGTTTCGGATTCGAAACCGACCGCATCGGTCACGCCAAAGACTTAGTGAAACGGTTAGCGCAGGGCGACCGCTGGGACTGGGTCTTTAATATCGCTGAAGGCATGTACGGCATCGGGCGCGAAGCGCTTGTTCCCGCCCTCTTAGAAGCGTATCGCATCCCCTGTACCTTTTCCGATTCGATGGTGTTGGCGCTGACGCTCCACAAAGGAATGACGAAGCATGTGCTCAAGCATCTCGGCATCCCGACGCCCGATTTTGCCGTCATTGAAAGCGAACATGATATTGCGGCGGTGAACATGCCGTTTCCGCTCTTCGCAAAACCGGTTGCGGAAGGCACGGGCAAAGGGATTACTGCCGCGTCGAAACTCGCGAACCGCGACGAATTGCAGGTCGTCTGCCGCCGATTGTTAGCGGAGTATCGCCAACCGGTACTGATCGAGCGCTTTCTGCCGGGGCGCGAATACACCGTCGGCTTGTTCGGCACAGGCCGCGAGGCGCGGGCATTCGGCGCAATGGAAGTCGTCTTAAACGCTGACGCCGAAAGTGATGTCTATTCGTATCATAATAAAGAACATTACGAAGGGCTGGTTGAATATCGCCTTGTTGAAGGCGAAGCAGGCGAAAAAGCGAAGGCGGTCGCGCTCGCGGCGTGGCGCGGGCTGGGCTGCCGCGATGCCGGACGGATTGACGTGCGGGAAGACGAACAGGGCGTGCCGAATTTTATCGAAGTGAATCCGCTCGCCGGAATCCGCCCGGTGCATTCCGATTTGTGCATCATCTGCAATCTGCTCGGCATCTCCTATAATCAGATGATCGAAACCATCGTCCGTTCTGCGCTGCGGCGCTTCGGCCTGCCGTTCCCGTCGGCGGTTGCTTGACTTCCATCGAAGCCCTGCCAGGGTTTTAAACCCTGGCAGGGCTGGTTTCTCCCTATGAAAAATATCGCGATTCTCTACGGTGAACTGCCTCACAATGCGAATAAAGACGACTTAGACACGCTTGCGCAGGTCAACGCGATTTCCGAGACGCTGCGCGGCGTGGGGCATGACGTGACGCCCGTGCCGCTGTCGCTGAATCTGCAAGCCGCCTGCGACTGCTTGCGGCAGCTTCAGCCGGACATGGTCTTCAATCTTGTCGAATCGGTCGCCGGACATGGACGCTTAATTCATCTCGGCACGGCGTTGCTCGACACGCTGAACATTCCCTATACCGGCGTGCATACGGACGCGATGTTCATGACTTCGAATAAATTGCTGGCAAAGCAGCGGCTTCAAGCGGCGAACATCCCGACGCCGCAATGGTTTACGCTCGATCAACTGCGCTCCGGCGGGCAGATTCCGCCTGAGCGTTATATCATCAAATCGGTCTGGGAACATGCCTCAATCGGCCTGTCCGATGCTTCTATCATCCACACGAATCAGGCGGATGAATTGCGACGGGCGTTAGAACAGCAGCAAGCGGCGCTCGGCGGCGAGGGCTTTGCGGAAATGTACATTGACGGGCGCGAATTCAATCTGTCGCTGCTCGCCGATAGCGACGGCGAACCGATGGTGCTTCCGCCAGCGGAAATCGTGTTTCAGGGGTATGACGACGGCAAAGTAAAAATCGTGGATTATCGCGCCAAATGGGATGAATCGTCGCCTGAATATCAACATACCGTTCGAACCTTCGACACGCTGCCGGAAGATGATCCGCTGTGGCGGCGCTTGCAAATCATTGCGCTTGACTGCTGGTATGCGTTCGGGCTGCGGGGCTACGCCAGAGTCGATTTTCGGGTGAGCGCCGTAAACGAGCCGTTCGTGCTGGAAGTCAACGCGAATCCGTGCCTCGCGCCGGACGCCGGATTCGCCGCCGCTGCCGCTCGCGCCGGGTTGACTTATCAGGATGTGCTTCTCCGAATTATTGAGACCGGGTGTCTGGGGAGGTAATATTTTAATCCCCTCGCCGCAGTGCGGCGGGGGTATCTTCAATTGAGGCCGCAGCGCGTTGGCTGCGCGTCAATGTTATCAAGCGCGCGCTAAAAAATAACCTTTTTCTTCGAAATCAACATCCACATCGCTGAAAATATCGTGATCCATTAATTCCATCACCGGATCGTCATGATGTTTATAAAATTCAATAATGCGTTCTGTCGGTTCATGATCTCCGAATTCGTCCATGTCGCGCGAATTCAGTTGCAAATAGGCCATTGGAAAATCATTGATGACGCGGCGAGTTTTGCGTGATTGACGAGCGTGCATTCATTCCCTCCTTTTGATAAAGTCAGTTATTCGCAACACAGATGCTCAATACGCTTGTCATTCTATTCAGAAATGTTTGCATTTGATTACGAATGTGTATGGTTTTTGCTAAAGAACAACCCCATGTAGAAAAACGCGACGTTATAAATCATTGAAACAGGAACAACGCAATGCAGATTCATTCAGGGGCATTTCGAAACGGGCGGCGAACCATCGGGTTTTTAACGCCTCATATTGCTGGCGACGGATTAGGGATGAGCGTTTGGAATAGCGTCATGAAGGCCGCGCAACAATATGATGTCAACATGATCTGCTTTGTTGGCGGCGAATTGCGTTCGCACCAGGAATTTCAGGATCAGGCCAACGTGCTCTATGAACTTGCCAATTCACGCCATCTTGACGGCTTAATTCTCTGGGGCAGCACGCTGCGGAACTTTATCGGCTCGGAGGCGTTTGAGACATTCTGCGCCCGTTTTGTCCGAATGCCATTCGTTGAACTTGATGGCTTGCCGAAATCGGTCGCGGAAAGTCATGGCTATCGCGGAATGTATTTAGCCGTTCTGCATCTGCTCGAAACGCATGCATGCCGTCGAGTTGCCTTTATTCCGGGAGCATCGGGCAACACGGAAACGCATTATCGTTATCAGGCCTATCTTGACGCACTTTCCACGCATAACATTCCTCTTGATCCGCGACTTGTCGCGCCGTCGGATTATTGGGACGAAGCGTCAGGCCGCCGGGCTGTGCGGATATTATTGGATCAACGCCGCATGACGTTTGAGGCGATTGCGGCGGCGAATGATCGCCTGGCGATCGGCGCGATTGAGACGCTTCAGGAATGGGGCATCCGCGTGCCGTATGATGTCGCGGTGGTGGGATTTGACAACAATACAGACGGGCAATATATTACCCCGCCGCTGACCACTGTGCCCTATCCGACCGATGCGATGGGAGAACGGGCGATAAAAGCCATTCTCGGCAAAATCAACGCCGATCCAATTGAAACGGACAGCGACATTCAGCCCTCGTTAGTGATTCGGCAGTCGTGCGGATGCGCCAATCCGGCCATCACTCGCGCCGGCCTTACCTTAACGGCGCGTCCGCGAACCTGCGCCGGAGTTCACGAGATCATGGCGCAGAAAGAAGGCCTGCTGACGGCAATGCGCCATTGCCTGAACAATGCCGCATTGCAGGAATTGATCGCGCCGGTTGTCGAGGCGTTTTTGATGGAACTCTGCCAGCCATCTTCCGCGATATTTTTATCAACGCTTGATGCTATGTTGGGGCGCGTGATCGCGATGAATGGCGATGTCGTTGAATGGCAAAACGTGATCTCCGCCCTGCGCCAGCAGATACTCGGCATTCTTGATGACGATGGCCGTTTTCGCGCTGAAAACCTGTTTGGGCAGGCGCGCGTGCTGATTGGCGAAGTCGTTCGGCGTCATAAAGGATTCCGGAATTTGCGCTCAAAACAGCAGACTGATACGCTGCGCAAGATCGGCGCGAAATTGATGAGCGCATTTGATGTGCAAAAACTTCTGGCGACATTAGCGCAGGAATTGCCGTATCTGCATATCCCCGCCTGTTATCTGACGCTTTACGAACATCCGGAAGCGCCATTGGAATGGGGGCGGTTGTTGATGGCATACGACAATGGCCTCGTCGAACTGCCTCCGGATGGGCTGCGTTTCCCGGTCAATGACATTCTCCCCGCGCAATTCTGGCCTGCCGCAAGGCGCTATGCAATGGTCGTGGAAGCATTATATCATCAACAGGATCAGATCGGTTTCGTGGTTTTCGAAATCGGCCCGACAGACGGAGGCGTCTATGCGATTCTGCGCGACGTATTGAGCAGCGCATTGCAAGGGGCGCTCTTAGTGCAGCAAGTGCAAGCGCATTCAGCCGAATTAGCCCGAAAACAGTATATTTTGGACGCATTCATGGAAAACGTGCCGGATGCCATTTATTTTAAAGATCAGGGCAGCCGCATTATCCGCGCCAATCAAGCGCATGCCCGGAGGGTTGGCCTGTCCGATCCTTCTGAGGCGGTTGGTAAAACAGATTTTGATTTTTTTTCCGAAGATGACGCGCAACTGCGTTACATGCAGGAACAAGAGGTGATGCGAACCGGCCAGCCGTTGATTGGCTTTGAAGAACATCGCACGCGATTTGACGGGCATGATTCCTGGACATTGGCGACGAAAATGCCGCTGCGGGATGAGCATGGCGCGATCATCGGCACGTTCGGCATTTCGCGCGACATCACGGCGCTGAAAGACGCTCAGACATCGTTAGAACGGGCGTATGAAGAAATCCGAACGCTGAACGCTCAACTCCGTGAGGAAAATCTGCGCTATTATATGAAAGCCTCGCTTTTGAGCATGCCCTTCGAAACATCGCTGACCGGCATTCGCGCAATGGTGAAAGAAACGTGGACAGCGCCCTGGCTCTCTATCGTGCTGTTCAGGCTCTATTTCCCGAACCAGCGCCACAAGCACAATCACTCTGCCGCCGAAAAAATTCTCGCCAATTTGCGCGGCCAATATGAAGAGTATGCCCGCGCTCATCCGCTTTCAGGGATGTTTCATCAATTAGCCATCTACGAAGCAGTGCTGATTCTGAATGTCTCGGACACCGCGCAGATCCCTCCGCTTTGCGCGTTTTTCGCGGAGCAAAGTCAGGCATTGACGCAGGACTGTGGCGCGGCGCTGGTGATTGGCATTGGCAAAGAAGTCGCTGCGCTGGAAGATTTGCATGAATCGTATGAAGCCGCGCAGCAAGCGCTGTTCGCCCGTCAAAATGCGTGGACGACTCAAATTTTGACGGCTCAAGATGCCGAACGGAGCAAGCAAGAGGCGCTGTTGTTCTGGCTGCCGGTCGAGCAGGAAAATCAACTGATTGCGGCAGTCACCGCCGGGCAGCCAACAACGGCAGCCGCCTGTTTATGCCGGATTTTCGAAAAAAACGCGCTGGAGCAGGCGCGTTATCAGAAAGGGAGCGCCCTGTATGAGCGTTGTTTGCGGATATTAAGCAAAGTGTTAGCGCAGCATCCGCTCCCCGAAAAGATTGTGGAAAATGATGAACTCCTGCGATTCTTTCGGGCGCATAAGCCGGAAATGCTGACGGAATTGCAGGAACGGCTGCTCGACATCTTCACGCAGATTTCCGGCTATTATCGCCAATATCGCCAGCAGCGCGCCGACATGCTCTTGCAAAAGCTCCTGCGCTATCTCGAACAGCATTACGCCGATTCCGGCTTGTCGCTGATCAGTCTTTCCGAGCATTTCAAACTCACGCCTTCCTACATCAGCGAATATTTTAAAGAGCGCACCGGCCTGAAATACGTTGAATATCTCGCAGCGCTGCGCATGAAAAAGGCCAAAGAACTGTTGATCTCAGATGCCGATCTGAGTATTGCCGACATCTGTCTGCGGGTCGGATTTGCTAACACGGAAACCTTTATTCGAACATTTAAACGCCTTGAAGGCACCAGTCCCGGCAAGTATCGAAAACACGCCGTCACAGGAGATTGAGAACAGAACGAGCATTGCTGATAACCTGAAAATCGTCAATCACTGTAAAAAGTATCTATTGCCCGAAATTAAAAGGCTATACGTACCTTTATTTATAGGAAAAGCGCTTGCCTCATCACATTATTCCATCCGGAAAATCGTCAACTATCCCCAAAACCTCCGATTGACAATTTTTATACCACTTTCTATTGCATCTTCATACGCGCGAGGCAGGCGACCCAAAATAGTGTCTCGATGGATCGCATGTCATGTCGTTGTATTGCAGATCACAATAACATGTTCACCTATTCAGAATTGGCTGGAGGGATATCGGCGGAAGTCCGCCGCCAATATGCTTGCCAGCAAGCAACGGAGGATGTTCGCATGCAAAAACATGTGAGTAGGATGTTGTCTATGTTCATCGTGGCGCTGAGCCTATTTGGAGGGCTTGCGAATGCCGAAGATATTACGATTCGCTATATGAGTTTGCCGGATCACTTCGGGAATGAACCGGAGATTATCGCTCTGTTCGAGAAACAAAATCCGGGAATCAAGCTTGAAATGGTAAATGTGCCTGAAGGCGGCGCCAACGTGGTGCATGATAAGCAAGTGACAATGTTGGCCGCTGGCGA
>CAZMEO010000062.1:10764-12190 GCA_964565315.1 uncultured Candidatus Moduliflexus sp.
GCGCAGTTTATCAAATCCCGTCCGAAAAGCCCATTCTATACCCAGATTTCGGATATTTTCCAGACAGAATTGCAAGCCGCTATCGTGCAGAAGAAAAGTGTTGAAGATGCCATGAAGACGGCTGCGGAAGAAATCCAGGCGATTATCGAGTAATTAAGTGCTTCGCGGGAGACCTCACAGGTTTTAGAAACCTGTGAGGTCTTCGGATATAGGCAAGGAGAAAAATCATGTCCATGACATTGCAAAAAATACGGCAGCAAGGATTGACGAAACGCCAGTTGGGCTATCTCCTAATCATACCAGCGCTCCTGTTGATTGCATTTATCTCGATTTATCCGTTCCTGATGACGATCTGGTACAGCGTGCATAACGTCCGGCTGAATGTTCCGAATGCTGGACGACCATTCGTCGGATTCGGAAATTATCTAAAAGTCTTTAGCACAGACCGTTTTCAAAGTTCCTTAGGGCTGACCTTTTTATTTTCGGCGAGTTGGGTCGTGCTGCAATCGTTGCTCGGCATGGGGGTTGCCCTCATCCTGAACGCCCAATTTAAAGGCCGCGCGTTACTCAGAGCCTCCGTGTTAGTGCCATGGTCTATGGCGTTCGTTGTGGCTGGAATGCTCTGGAAATGGATGTATAACCCGGTGCTGGGATTTATTAATACCTTGCTGTTGACGTTAGGCATTATCGAAGCGCCGATTGACTGGCTCGGCACAACCTTTTTAGCCGCCTTTTTAAGCGTGCTCTGGGTGGAAGTCTGGCGGAACACGCCGTTTATGGCGCTGATTCTGTTAGCCGGTCTGCAAGGCATTCCGCCGGAGTTGTATGAAGCCGCGCGGATTGATGGCGCAGGCAAACGCGCCTGTTTTTTCCACATCACGATTCCGCAATTGCAACATGCCATCCTGGTCGCGTTATTGTTTCGTTCGATTGATGCGTTTCGCAGTTTTGACCTCTTATTCGTGCTGACACGGGGCGGCCCTGGCGGTAGCACGGAAATCTTATCGCTTCTGGCCTATAAAAATTTATTTCAATATCTCGATTTCGGGAAAGGCTCGGCAATTACCGTCGTAATGGCCGTGATCACCACCGCATTAAGCGTGTTCTATATTAAAATCCTTTCCGGGCCATCAGAGAAACAGGAGGCGCGTCCATGACGAACTCTTCATGGCAATTTGCCAGATTCAAGAAACGGATCACCGGATTCAATGTCCTGATCGTGCTGTTTACGATCTGTTTTTTAACGTTTTTTTTGTTTCCGCTGTATTGGCAGGTGGCAACCTCGTTAAAAACGCGCGAAAATACGTTTATGGTGCCGCCCCAGTTGATTCCGAATCCGATCAGTTGGGGGTATTATGAATGGGTGTGGCATAATCCCTTTCTTCTGAGCGTGCGCAACAGCGTGATTGTATCGAGCAGCACGACA
>CAZMEO010000062.1:12290-15015 GCA_964565315.1 uncultured Candidatus Moduliflexus sp.
TATGAATACATCCGAAGCGAAAACGATGCTTGCCGCCGCTCAACAGACTGAAAAAACCTATGCGGTCATACAACATCGCCGCGATGTCGATCCGATTGTGCGCTTTCGTGAATTCCTGCGCTCGCAGACGATTGGCGCGCTTACCACGATTAATGCCGATTTTTATGTCGGCGCGCATTTCGGCGGTTTTCGCGACACGATGGAACATGTGCTGCTGTTGGATATGGCGATTCATTCCTTTGATCAAGCCCGCTACCTCTCCTGCGCTGACCCGGTGTCGGTCTATTGCCACGAATGGAATCCGTCTGGCTCCTGGTATCGTCATGGCGCGTCGGCGATGGCGATTTTCGAAATGAGCAATGGCGTGGTGTTTAATTACCGGGGAAGTTGGTGTGCTGAAGGGCTGAATACGTCGTGGGAATGCGCCTGGCGAGCCGTCGGAGAAAAAGGCACGGCGTTGTGGGATGGGCATGACAGCATGAACGCCGAATGCGTGATTGGGACAGAAGGATTTATCAGAGAGCAGCGTCCGACGCCAATTTCTGAAATCTCAAAACTCCCTCATGTCGGCCATGCCGGGGGAATCTATGACATGCTCGATTGCGTGAAGGCTGGCAAAATGCCTCAAACCGTCTGCACTGATAATATGAAAAGCCTGGCGATGGTACATGCAGCCATTGAGAGCGCAGCGACAGGCAGAAAAGTGATAATTGAATGTAACAAAGAGCGTGATTCATAGAAATTGATAGAATTACCGTTTTTACAACATTTCATTGACGGGTCAAAACAGTAGTTTGCCGACAGAATTTAACAATCCGGCTAACCTGAAATAGCATATTACGGAGAAAACTCAAGATGTCACAACAGCCCAAAGTTAGCGTTGTTCCGCTCAAAAACGTCAAAATCGCCGATGCGTTCTGGTCACGTTACATTCAATTGGTCAGAGAGGTTGTTCTGCCGTATCAGTGGGACGCCTTAAATGATCGCGTGCCAGACGCCGAACCGAGCCACGCTGTCAAAAATTTCAAAATTGCCGCTGGCGATGAGAGCGGTGAATTTTATGGATTCGTGTTTCAAGATACCGATATTGCCAAATGGCTGGAAACGGTCGCATATTCCCTCGTTGTCGAGCCGAACCAGGAATTGGAACGGACGGCGGATGAGATGATTGATCTGATTGCCAGAGCGCAGCAGCCCGACGGCTATCTGAATACCTATTTCATCGTGAAAGCGCCCGAACGCCGCTGGACAAATCTGCGCGAAGAACACGAGCTTTACACCGCCGGGCATTTTATTGAGGCCGCCGTCGCGTATTTTCAAGCCACCGGCAAACGGAAATTATTAGATGTCATGTGCCGCTTTGTTGATCTGATTGACGCGACTTTTGGCACAGAGCCGGAAAAATTACATGGCTATCCGGGGCATCAGGAAATTGAACTGGCCTTAGTGAAATTGTACCATGCCACCGGCGAAGAGCGGTATCTGCGCTTGAGCCAGTATTTTTTAAATGAACGCGGCAAGGAGCCGTTTTATTTCGACCTCGAATACGAGAAACGCGGCAAAACCGAACACTGGCCGGGACTCAAAGATTTGGGGCGGACGTATGCGCAGACGCATCTCCCTGTGCGCGAACAATCGGTGGCAATCGGGCATGCCGTGCGGGCGGTGTATATGTATTCCGCGATGGCGGATGTTGCCCGCGAAACCGATGATCAGGGCATGTTCGACGCCTGCAAACGCCTGTGGCAGAACATGACGACGCGCCAGATGTATATCACGGGCGGCATCGGCTCAACGTCGCATGGCGAAGCGTTTACCTTCGATTACGATCTGCCGAATGACACGATGTACACGGAAACATGCGCCTCTGTCGGCTTGATGATGTTTGCGCAGCGGATGCTGCTGATGGAGGAAGACCGCCGCTATGCTGATGTGATGGAGCAGGCGTTGTATAATAATCTGCTCAGCGGCATGTCCCAGGATGGCACGCGCTATTTCTACGTCAATCCATTGGAAGTCTGGCCGGAAGCAAGCGCGAAAAGCCCGATCAAAAGGCATGTAAAACCGGTGCGGCAAAAATGGTATGCCTGCGCCTGCTGTCCGCCGAATCTCGCCCGTCTGCTGACCTCGCTCGGACAATACATGTACACGGTCAGAGGCGACGCGCTGTTCGTGCATTTGTATATCGGCGGCGAAGCGACCGTCAATGTTGCCGGTCATTCCATCGGAATGACGCAGCAGACGAATTATCCCTGGAATGGAAAGGTGACGCTTACTCTCAAGATGGATCAGGCGTGTCAGGCGACCATCGGCCTGCGCATTCCGGGCTGGTGTCGCGCGGCAACGCTTGCCGTAAATGGCGAAGCCGTCGAATTAAACAGCAGCGTGATGCAGCAGGGCTATGCAAAAGTGACGCGCACCTGGAACGATGGCGACACGATTGCATTGAATTTCGACATGCCGGTTGAAATCATGCAGGCGCACCCGCAAGTCCGCGCCAATGTCGGGAAAGTCGCGATCATGCGCGGGCCGGTCGTCTATTGCATCGAAGAAGTGGATAACGGCAGCAATCTATCGGCGATTTGCCTGAGCCAGAACGCAAAACTGACCGCAGCGTTTGATGAGAATCTTTTAGGCGGAACGGTCGTCATTAGAGGCGAGGCAAAGCGTCTTGCTGAATCCGACTGGGACGATGTCTTGTATCGGCCAATTGAAACGAAATTCA
>CAZMEO010000063.1:0-8320 GCA_964565315.1 uncultured Candidatus Moduliflexus sp.
GGGAACATCAAGGCACCGGCCTCGGCCTGACCGTCGCAAAAACCATCATCGAAGCCCACAATGGCAAAATCACGCTAAAATCCAAAATCGGCAAAGGCAGCACCTTCATTTTCGTGCTGGCCTGTTAGCTCGCCGGGAGAGAATATTCGAGAATCTGTCTGGCACGTTCAATGTGTCTGACAGGTTGACAGCAGGAGCTTGCATTTATGGAAAATTCACGAAAACTCAATACTGCGCTCACGTATCTTCTATTATTAAGCCTGTTGCTCGCCGTTGCGCTCTGGCTTTGCCGCCCAGCGTCGCACGGCTTGACCGGCTATTATTACGATAACGTCACCTGGAGCGCTCCGGAGCGCGCCACCGGCATTGATACTGATTTCTCGACGAAAACGCTGAAAGCGATTCGCGAAAAATTGCCGCAAAATATCTATTCGGTCGAATGGAAAGGCTATTTTGTCGCGCCGAAAACCGGCTGGTACGTCTTTTCCACCGAATCTGACGATGGGTCGCTGCTGCATATCGGCGATGCGATGGTCGTGGAGAACGGCGGGCCGCATGGCTTACAGCAGCGCGAAGGGAAAATTCATCTGATCAAAGGCGTTCATCCGTTCCGCATCCGTTTCGAGCAGCATGGCGGATTTGCCGCGCTCAAAGTCCGATACGGCAGAGACCCGCTGTCGGGCTTGCCGCTGGATTCCTCGCTGCTCCTGCCGGAAGGCACAAGCCTTGAGCGCTTCTGGATATATCGGCAGGCGTTGGCGGCGCTGCCGTATGTAGGCGGCCTCTGGGCGCTCGCGCTGATCTGGCTGTGTATCGCATCATGGCGCGAATTTCGCGCTGCCAGCAAAGAACGCCTGACGCGGCATGCGTATCCTTCCGCCGGTCTGTTCGCGTTGCTCGGCGTGACGCTGCGCCGCGCTGTTGTTCAGCCGCTTGCATTCGCCGCAGAAAATATCAGACGCCCGGAAGTCTATTTTTGGGGAATTGTGGCGATCTATTCGTCCATTATTTTTATCACGCTTTCGTATGCCCGCCAATTCTCCAATTTTATGATGGCACGATTCGGCGATGATATCTTTTCCCGCATCACCGTCGTGACGCTGTTAGTCGTCGCCGTGCTGCTGCTGCTCTATCTGCTGCGCGTCAAAACGCATCTCGTCTCGCGGTTTATCGCGTTTATCGGCATTGTCGCGCTGTATGCCTTTTTTCTGCATGAACCGCTGCGCGAACAGATCTACGCGGCGTTGCGCTGGTTCGGCCTGAATACCGCCGTTTTCGAAGCATTGGAAATCTTCCCGATTTACGCGGGGGAGAAAATTCACTTTCTCGAATACGGCTTCTTAGGCTTGCTGCTCTGCAAAACGCTGAGCTATCGCATCAAAGACCGCAGCGCCTACTGGCTCGCGCTTTTGATTGTGTATCTGATCGGCATGACCGATGAAGGGATTCAATGGGCGCTGCCGAGCCGCGTCGGCGAATATCGCGACATCTGGATGAATATCACGTCCGGCGGTCTCGCGATTCTGTCGGTGTTGTTGGTGATTCGTCCCCGCGCGTTTCACGGGCATGCCCGGCTTTCATCGCTGCGCCCGGTCTGCTATACGCTGGCGGCGGCGATGGTCTATACAGGCGTCTTCTTGCAGTTCGTGCATGGCTTCGGCCACAAAATTTTCATGCCTGACAGCGGCACGGAGTTTGTGTCATCGTTCAGCGAACGCGAGCTTCTCGGCCTGGATCGGCGCATTATTCAACGTTATGAAAGCGAACCCGCCGAGGATATTCCCTATCTTGACATGGAACAATACAATTATGAAGCGAGGCGGCATCATGAACTTCGCAATAAATTCGACCGGAATCAGCAATATTTCGAGAGTTATTGCGAGCAGGAAATCCTCAAAACCTATTACCGCTCCATCTTGCGCAAGGGGAGCGTGCAGCTTTTCGAGTATGAGCCTGACACATTCAGCGTGACGCCTGACCCGAATGCGTCGGTCTTTTATCGCAGCAGCCATGAACTCGCGATTCTGGCCTTCAGTCAGCGGACGATGTGGCTGAGTATCGGCCTGAGCGCCGCGCTGCTCTGCCTGGCTGCTACGTATCTGCCGATTCCCGTTGAAAAACGGGCGCATTTCTGGTCGCCCCGCGTCGGGCGCGACAGCCTCCGCCGCGTTGAGACGTTGGCGCTGCGTCCGCTCTTTTTCGTGGCATTATTGGCAATTGTTGGCGCGAATTTTTACGCGGCGGCTCGCGATCAGAAGCCTCGGCATGTCAATCTGCTGATTCTGACTGTTGACAGTGCGCAGCCGGATTATTGGAGCGCCTACGGCTATCCGAAACGCACGACGCCGTTTGCCGAACAGCTTGCGGCGCAGGGGACGATTTTCACAAACGCGATTGCGCCCTGTTCCTGGACGATTCCAAGCCTGACATCGTTGATGACCGGCGTCAATCCGAACGTGCACGGCATCGAAAATCGCGGCCAATTGATGGACGCCCGCATTCCGACGCTCTTCGAAGCGCTGGAGCAGCATGGCTATACCATCGGCGATACCGGTTACGTGCTGACTGAGCCGTCCATCAATACGGTCTTCAAGAAAACGGACATTTCGCCGGAAGTCGCCTTGTCGGAAGGCCGTTCTGAGGAATCGTACCTGCTGTCATGGATGGAAACGCATCGGAACGAACCGTTTTTCGCCTGGGTGCATTTCCACACGTCGCATCTGCCGTATCGCGCCACGCCGCCTTATAATAAGCTCTTTTTGGAAGGAATTAACCCGGAAGTCTTGCAAGACGAACAACTGCAATTCGTCAAAAACAACCTCATCGTGCGGAAGGGGGAAGTCGAATTCGATAACGCGCGTCATACCGACGCGATTCGCGCCTTGTATGCCCAGACCTTGCGGCAGCAGGACGCCAAGATCGGCAAAGTGCTGATGAAACTCGACGAATTGGGGCTGCGGGAAAATACGCTGATTGTCATCACGGCGGATCATGGCGACGAATTGATGGAACACGGCTTTGTCGGTCACGCGTCGACCTCATGGGATACCACCGTGTACGATGATTTGGTGAATATTCCGCTGTTCTACGTTTTGCCGGGAACGATTCCGCAAGGAAAACGGATTGACACGCAGGTGCGGACGATTGACGTGATGCCGACTGTGCTTGAGATTCTGGGCATTCCATTCGACAAGCCGATTCAGGGGAAATCATATGCCGGTTTGATGCGCGGAAATGGCGAATTCGAAGAAACGGCGTTTTCCGAAACCACGCCCTGCGGGTATAGCTGCCCGTCGCGGCTCGCGAAAAACCGCCTGCGCTCAGTGCGCACGAATGAATGGAAATTTATTTCAATCTATCATGACGATTCCGGCGAAACCACCGAAGAACTCTACAATTTGAAGGAAGATCGCGGCGAAACGACGAACGTGCTGGCCGAAAATCCGACGATTGCGGCGTTATTCCGGGATGAAATGCAGCGCTGGATGGACGAGCCGAAACAATTTCCGTATCAGGTCGCGGCATTGCAGGACAAACATTATTTAGACGCGGATGTTGAAGTCCGCCCGATTGTGACGTTCCCGAAAGTCGGTACGGTCGTGACGCCGAAGACGCACGAAAAACGGATTCTCGTTTCGTGGATCGGCGAGAACACCGGCAAGTATCTGATCGAATACGAAGTCGGCGAAGGCGGCTACCACATGACCGGCGAATTGGAAGCGGTCGGCACGGAGCAATGGTTCGGCCCGTTCCCGGAAGACATCTGGCAAGCGCTGCCGCTGTATAATCCCTGGCGCTTCCGCATCGTCCCGAAAGACTACCCGCAATATCCGAGCGAGTGGATTACGTTCGAAATGAAAAACGAGTAAGCGAGATGCCGCTATTCATCTTGCAGCAGCCGGATTTTTTTGTGCAAATAGGTGCGCTCGATTTCCAGCGTTTGCGCGGTTTTGGTGATGTTGCCGTCGTGCGCTTTCAGGCATTGCAGAATATATTGCTTTTCAAACAGATTTCTGGCGTCTTTCAATGGCTTCCAGGGCGGCGCAAACAGCGGTGATCCGCCATTCTGCGCAGGTTTGCGCCGCCCGCCCAATATGCTGTTGGGGATGTGTTCGGCGCGGATCGTATTCGCCGACACCATAATCATCAGCCGTTCCATCACGTTTTTTAATTCGCGGATATTCCCCGGCCAGTCGTACTGCATCAGCACCTCAAGCGCGTCCGGCGTGAGGCTTTTCAGCCGCCGCCCGTTTTCCTCGGAAATTTCCGCTAAAAAATGCCGCGCCAACAACGGAATATCCTCTTTGCGTTCCCGCAGCGGCGGCACGTAAAACGGGATCACGTTCAGGCGATAATACAGGTCTTCCCGAAAACGCCCTGCTTCGATTTCCTCGTCAAGGTTTTTGTTCGAGGCCGCAAAGACGCGAAAATCGGCCTCAAGCGTCTCCGTGCCGCCGACGCGCTCGAATTTCTGCTCTTGCAAGACGCGCAAGACTTTGGCCTGCGTCGCAAGACTCATGTCGCCGATTTCATCGAGAAAGAGCGTCCCTTCGTGCGCGAGTTCGATTTTGCCGATTTTGCGGGCGGTTGCGCCGGTGAACGCCCCTTTTTCATGCCCGAAGAGTTCACTTTCAATCAATTCCTGCGGAATCGCGGCGCAATTCACCTCGATGAACGGCTTGTCGGCGCGGAGGCTCTGGCGGTGCAAAGCGCGGGCGATCAGTTCCTTCCCCGCGCCATTTTCGCCGTAAATCAACACGCGGCCATTCGTCGGCGCGGCGGTGGCGATACGCTCGCGGATGTCCTGCATCGCCTTGCTGACGCCGATCATCTCGTATTTGCGTTCCACGCGCTGTTTCAGGTCGAGGTTTTCCCGCAGCAGCCGCCCCTGATTGATGGCGCGTTCCGCCATAATCAGCGTTTTTTCGAGCGACAGCGGCTTTTCCAGAAAATCATACGCGCCGAGTTTCGCCGCTTTGACGGCGGTTTCGATGTTGCCATGTCCGGAAATCACAATCACCGGCAGCGCGGGATAACGCTGTTGCACGGCTTCCAGCACTTGCAGCCCATCCATGCCCGGCATCCAGAGATCGAGCATCATCAAATCGGGCTGCTCTTGTTCAAGAAATTGCAATGCCGTTTGCCCATCCCGCACAGCATGAACCTTGTAGCCCTCATCCTCGAAAATGTCGCTCAACGAGGAACAGATGCGTTTTTCATCATCAACAATTAAAATTTGGGTTGCGGTCATAAGAAATGATCAAAACGTCACAGGTTTTTAAAACCTGTGACGTTTGGTTACGTGATTGCCTTCGGCGCGGGCAGTTCGATAACAAATACCGCACCGTTGGGCTGGTTATTTTCAATCCGAATCGCGCCGCCATGTTCGCGGATGATATTATGCACAATCGCGAGTCCGAGGCCGCGCCCGCTCCCTTTGGTGGAAAAATACGGAATAAACAGGCGCTCTTTCTGATCGTCGGGAATGCCGGGGCCGGTGTCCGCCACGTTGATGATTGCAATACGCCGCCGGGCGTCATGCACGGTTTGCACGAACAACTCCCCTTCTTCATTCATGGCTTGAATTGCGTTTTCGATCAGATTCACAAACACTTGCTTTAATTGCCGCGCATCCGCCGGAATGGTTGTGATTTCCTTCGAAAAGCGGGCGCTGAAGCGGATATGTTTGTGATGCTGCGCATACGGCGAGATTGTCTGTTTCAATAGGTCATGCAAAACAGTCGGCGCTTTCACGATGGCGGGCATTCGGGCGAATTTGGAAAACTCATCCACAAGATGGCGCAGGCCGTCCACTTCGGCGATAATCGTCTGCGTGCATTCCTCGAAAATTTCCTCGTAGCGCGGCGATTTCTTCTGCGCTTGTTTGCGCAGGCGTTCCGCCGAGAGTTGCAGCGGCGTCAGCGGGTTTTTGATTTCGTGCGCTAACCGCCGCGCCACTTCGCGCCAGGCCGCGATGCGCTGGGCGTGCAGCAATTGCGTCAAATCGTCGAACACGATCAACATGCCGAGATAATTCTCCTGATCATCATACATCCGGTTGATGTTCACAAACAGCGACAGTGTTTTGTCATTGATTTTGATCTCGAAATGGTCTTCGTAACTCTCATGATGCTGCTCGCCGATCTGGCGCAGAATGCTGATAATGCGCTTCATGTCCGGCCTGTCGAACAAGACGCGGTAATGTTGCCCTGACACGTCAGCCTGCTGAATTTCCAAAATCCGGCAGGCCGCGCGGTTGAACGTGGTGATGACGCCTTCAGGCGTGATCGAAACCACGCCGGTCGCGATATTTTCCAGCACGGTTTCAATGTAGCGCCGCCGTTTGGTTGCGTCATCGGTCATCGTCTTCAAATTGGTGGTCATCTGGTTGAACGAGTCCACTAAAATGCCGACCTCGTCATTCGCCACGACTTCGACCTTGTAATCAAGATTTCCTTCCGCAACAATGCGCGTGCCGATAGCTAATTGCTGAATCGGGACGGTCATCCCTTTGGCGAGATGCATGCCGAACCAGATCGCTGAAAACAGCACGAGCAGCGTGGCGAGAAGGAATGTCAGCAGATAACTCCCTAAAATCGGGCTTTTGTGGATTTTAATCTGTTTGTAGGATTCGAAGGCGCTGCGGATGCTTTTCATTTTGACTGCCAGTCCCGCCTCAACAAAATAATCGACTGACAGCACGCCGATGATCTGATCTGGCTCCCACTTGGAATGAATCGGAACTAACGACTTAATCAAATCCCCATCCGCCATCGACGCCGTGACCGAGCGCTGCTTGCCGGTTTTGCCGACATCAAGGATTTCGTCATGCGTCAGGTTGAACTGGCCGAGCGAAATATTCGGATTCACGAGGCGTGTTAATTCCTCGCCTTCAAGCGTATAGACGGCAATTTCGCCGAGGCGGAATTCCTGCTGTTTATTTTTTAAGAACGTCGTCAGCAATTCTTGTTCCCGTAACATCCGTTTATCCGTCAAAATTTCGCTCAACTGCTCCGCAAAATAGACCGAATTATTGATCGAGTTGCGATAAAACGCCTGCGCCACTTCCAGCGATTCTTGCAGAGATCGCTCGATCTGCTCGTCAAACCAGCGCCGAATGCTCTGGGTCAGCAGATTGCTCGCCACGACGAACAACAGGGCGGTCGGAATAATCGTGATGACAATGAATGAAACAATCAGGCGGGTTTGAAACGTCGAGCCTAAAAGATTCTGTTTCCGCTCGAAATAGAGCTTGGCGAGATTGCGAACAACCACAAGCATCAGCGCCACTAATAGAATGATATTCAGGTTGACGAGCGCAAAGACCAGCAAGTTGTTGGCAATCGGCACCGGGCGTTTCAACTGCTGTAGCAGCAATTGAATGGCGCTCAACGAGGCCAGCGCAATCAGCGTGACGGTGATAATGCGGCGGCTGCGGCGTTTTTTCTGATCGAGAAATTCTTGCGGCGCGTTCATGCTGGTCATGCAGTCACCATTCCGGCGAGGCGACTCGATTGTCAAGAATTAAGCCGTCGAATCGCCGATTTTCAAATGGAAGCGATTAGCGCTGCGATCTAAGGTAGGACTCAGCAAAATCTCGTGCCATGGTAGGGCGGGATTACGCTCCGACAGATATGCTGAGGCTCTGAGGCATATCTGCCCAGAGATTGAGACAAGCATACGATGACCAATCAATTCGTCGCGCAAGTAGCCGTCCCATTGCTTATCGGCGCGGTTGATTTAGAAGTTGATTGAATTTTTCTTTCCAGCCATTCCTGATGCAGAAAACATTTGACAACATTCCCCCATTTTTGTCAACATTGATTACAGTCAGAGTGAAATGAGAACATAAATTCTTAGGAGTGCGAAATTTCAATTTCGCCGGTCAAATCAAGATTTGATCCTCCAGGATGCGCAGAAGAATCGAGCAAGATCCCTGTCAGGGTTTTCCCCTGACAGGGCGTGAAATGCGAACGCATGAGAGAAGCCGCCAACATCCCCGGAGAAGCGTTTCTCCGCTATTATCAACGCGCCGGATACGAGGCGCTGCCGCGTGGATCGCTGCTTGATCCCGCCTTGCCGATGACGTTTGTCGGCAGCGCCGGGTTGTCGCAGATCGAAACGGCGATTGAGCTTGGAGAAGACCGCGCGAACGAACGGTATGTGTTGCTGCAAACCTGTTTTCGGCATTTCGATATTGAGCAGGTCGGGGCGAGCGCCGCGCATTTAAGCCTGTTCGACATGGCGGGCGCATTTGCGTTCGGTGAAATCCGCCGCGAAGCGACGCTGCGGCATATCTGGCGTTTTCTGACCGAAGAGA
>CAZMEO010000063.1:8420-10626 GCA_964565315.1 uncultured Candidatus Moduliflexus sp.
GAAATCCGCCGCGAAGCGACGCTGCGGCATATCTGGCGTTTTCTGACCGAAGAGATCGGGCTTGATCCGTCTTCGATCTGGGCGACCTATTTTTCCGGTGGGACGATTGACGGCCATCAGTTTGACGCAGACCGCGAAACCCGCGATGTCTGGGAGCGTCTCGGCGTATCGCCTGCGCAGCTTATCGGCGTCGGCAGCGAGGCTGGTTTTTGGAAACAGGGCGGCGGGCTGCATGGCCGCGACCGATTTCGCAAATGCGGCCCAACAACGGAATTGTTCGTTGATTGCGGGACGTCGCCCGGCTGCGGTGCGTCGTGCCAACCGGGCTGTCGCTGCGGCAGATTTGTTGAAGTCGCCAATATCCTGTTTATTTATGCGCAGATTGACGAGGAGACGTTGGAAATGCGGCCATTGGTGACGCCGTTTGCCGAAACCGTGATCGGCGTCGAGCGCGTGGCGATGGTGGCGCAGCGGCTTGAATCGCTGTTTGATCTGCCGCCGCATGCCGCTGCGATTGCGGCGTTGCGCCACGCGGCTGCGCCTGAGATCGAGCCTGCCCGATTCGAAATCGGTGCGCGGATTATTGCCGACCATCTTCGCGCCGCGCTCTTTTTAGTCGCCGACGGCGCTCCGCCTCCGGGCAAAGGCGGAAGGGCGCGGATTATGAAAGTCTTGATGCGCGGCGCGTTGACTCATGCGAAACTGCTTGGCATTGCTCCCGCTGACCTGTCGCCGCTGCTGGAGGTGTTCAGTGCCGCGCCGCGCCGCAATTTTCCGAAACTCGAACGCGCCCGCTCGCAGGTGATGGCGTATCTTCGGCAGGAACAGCAGCGATTCGAACGCACGTTGTCAGCGGGAGAACGGTATCTCGAACAATTGATGTATCAGCGAACGCCTGAGCGAATCAGCGGAACGCAGGCGGTCGAATGCGTCAAGCGGCACGGCATTCCGCTGCCGCTGCTTGAGGCGAAAATCGCGCAGATGCGCATGACGCTTAACCCGCGAGAATATCAGGACGCATACCGTACCTGGAAAGCGATGCAGCGATGATTCTGAGAGAATAGAACGCTGATTGGACTGATGACGCTGGTTTCTACTGATTTTGGAAAGGCATGATAAGGATAGGATCAGTGATAATCAGCCTCATCAGTCCAATCAGTGTTCGATTAAATCGGCGTATGAAACGAACGAAGAGATGGGGATTGCTGACGATGATCATCACCTGCGTCAGCCTGTTTGCGCAGGCGCGAGAGGAGACGCTGACCGTCCGGCGTCTCGATGCGCAGGGGTTTTTCGATTCCGCTCCGCAAGTCGTGATTCAGGATGAAACCGGCTTTATCTGGATCGGAACAACGAATGGCCTGAAGAAATACGACGGCTATACCGTCACGCCGTATGACAAGACGCATGGGCTGGCGCATCTGTCCGTGACGGCGCTGTTTCAGGACGCTTCCGGCGTGTTGTGGGCGGGGACGGATGGCGGCGGACTGCATCGGTTCGACCAGATTCAGGAGCGTTTCACCGCCTACCGCCATCATTCAAGCGAGGCGAACAGCCTGAGCGACGACCACGTCACCGCGCTTGCCGGCGATCAACAACGGCTTTGGGTCGGCACGACCAACGGCTTGAATGCGCTTGATCCACTCAACATGGCCTGGACGCGCTATGCCTTCGAACAGGACAACCCGCAGAGTTTGAGTCATTCCAGCGTGACGGCCTTGTGCGTAGATCGCGACGGAACGCTTTGGGTGGGGACAGTCGATGGCCTCAACCGCTTTGATGCAGCAAGCCGGACGTTTACGCGCTATGGGCATGATCTGGCCGATTCGAACAGCGTGAGTTCTGACCGGATTACCGCGATTCGGCAGGATGAACAGGGGATGCTCTGGATCGGAACGGCGGACGGCGGCGTCAATCGGTTTGATCCGGCGAAGAACGCCTGGCAGAGCTACCGGCATGACGCCGCGAATCCCGACAGCCTGACGACAGATCAGGTGTGCTGCGTGCTGCCGGATCGCGATGGCATCATCTGGATCGGCACGGAAAACGGCGGCTTAAACCGCCTGGACGCAGCAACCGGGCGCGTGACCTCCTACGCGCACTCCGCCGACCGTCAGAACAGTCTGAGCGGCAATGCCATCCGCGTGCTGTTTCAAGATCGCGGCGGCGTCATCTGGGTTGGCGCAGGCGGCGCGGACGGCACAGG
>CAZMEO010000063.1:10726-12781 GCA_964565315.1 uncultured Candidatus Moduliflexus sp.
TTCAAGATCGCGGCGGCGTCATCTGGGTTGGCGCAGGCGGCGCGGACGGCACAGGACTCGACACGTTTCATCCGAATGCGCTGCGTACATTTGTGCGTCAATATGCGCCAGACCCGCAGCATCCGGCGGAAAGCGTGAGCGGGAGCTTTATCGCGGCGCTGCTCGAAGATCGCGACGGCATCATCTGGATCGGCTCTGACAAAGGGTTGAATCGTCTTGATCGCCAGACCGGAATCGTCACGCAGTTTCATCATCGGGAAGGCGACCCCTTTAGTTTAAGCGATGAAAGCGTTTCTGCGCTGCGTGAAGATCGTCAGGGGAATCTCTGGGTCGGCACGCGGCAAAAAGGTCTGAATCGGTTTGACCGCCAGACGGGACAGTTCACGCATTATGCACACGATCTCACTCGTCCTAATTCCCTAAGCGACGACAGCATTTCCGCGCTGCTTGAAGACCGCGAGGGTACTCTGTGGATTGGCACGCGCAACGGATTGAATCGGCTTGAGCGCGAGCAGGATGCGTTTGTGCGTTATTTCAACAGTTCCGCGAATTCAGCCTCCGGGCCAGCGGATAATCGGATTTCCGCGCTGCATGAAGACCGCGAGGGCGTCCTCTGGATCGGCACAGGGCGCGGATTGAGCAAATTCGACCGCGCGGCGCACACCTTTACGCATTATCGCCATGATCCGCAACAACCGAGCAGCCTGATTTCAGACAATGTGACCGGGATTTTCGAAGATTCGCAAGACCGGCTCTGGATCATGGCATGGCAGGGAACGTGCCGATTCGACAAAAAGCATGAAACGTGCCTGCCTTTTGGCGAGTCGGATGGATTAGCGAGCGGAAACATCAGAAAAATCTTCGAAGACCGTTCCGGGAATCTCTGGTTTGCGACGGATCAAGGCGTGTCGCGCCTGGATCGCGCAAGCAGCAAAGTGATGAATTATGGCGAGGATGAGGGCTTCCCCAAAAGCGGATTTTGGTTCAGCGGCGCATATAGCTCGCAGGGCGACTTGTTTTTAGGCGGAAACGATGGGCTTATGTCGTTTTATCCGGATCGCGTCGCGCCGAACGCCAATATTCCGCCGATTGCGCTGACGGCGTTTACCCGGATTGCTAAAAATGGGACGCCGCAGCCGATCATTCCGACCGGAAAAACGATTGAATTATTCTCCTCCGATTCCGGTTTTTCCTTCGAATTTGCTGCCCTGGATTATGCCGACCCTGAGCGCAATCAGTATGCGTACCGGCTGGAAGGGGGCAACATGGCCTGGATGCCGCTCGGCGCGAAACGCTCGGTGGAGCAATTCAACGCAGGCGCAGGCGAATACATCTTTTCCATCAAAGGCTCGAATAATCACGGCGTCTGGAATGAAACCGGTCTGGCGCTGCATGTCAAAGTGTCGCCGGTTTGGTGGCGGACCGGGTTGATGCATGCGATGTTCGCCTTAGTCATGCTGTTGGCGTTGAGCATCGGATACAGTGTCATGCAGAATCGGGCGCGGAAGCATCTGGAACTTGCCCGGAACGACGCCGAGCGACATGCCGAAAATCTGCGCGTGGTCAATGAAATACGGCAAAAATTAGCGTCGAAAATTCATTGGGATGAAAAGGATATTTTAGAGCTATTTTACGCGCAGATTGGGCGATTGATGGACAACCGCACGATGTATATCGCGCTATACGATGAGAGCCGAAGAATCTTGACATTTCCGCTTGCGGTGGAAAATGGCACGCGCAAGAAATATCCGTCTCGCACCGTCGAATTGGAGGAAACGCAAAAAGGCGGCTTGACCGAAGAAGTGATTCGAACGCGCACCGCGCTGAATCTGAGCCAGGTCGAAGCGTTCTGCCAGGAACGGCAGATTCGCCTGCCGGTTCCGCCGATTCCGAAATCGTGGATGGGTGTGCCGATGATTGCGGAAGATAAAGTCATCGGCGTGATTACGCTGCTGAACGATGAACGGGAACATGCGTACAGTCAGGATGATCTTGACGTGCTGTTCACGCTGACGGCGCAGGCGGCGGTGGCGATTGAAAACGCGCGGCTGTATG
>CAZMEO010000063.1:12881-14806 GCA_964565315.1 uncultured Candidatus Moduliflexus sp.
CTGTTCACGCTGACGGCGCAGGCGGCGGTGGCGATTGAAAACGCGCGGCTGTATGAGCAGGTGAAGCAGCAGGTGGAACATCTGGAGGCCGCAAACCGGCGCATTGCCGAAACGCAGGACATGCTGACGCGCTCGATTATTGCGACCGACTTCGTGCATCGTCTGAATAATCTGGCCGGGACAATTCCGATCTGGGTCGATATGATTTCCGAAGAATTGCAGAACGACCCATGCAATTCCAAAGAAATCGGCAATTATCTCCACAATATTTCCAGCGATACCGACAAGCTGCTGCGGGCTGCCGAGCAATTAAAAATCTCCTATCGCGAAACCGAGATCGACATGGTCTTTGTTTTGCAATCCATGCTGCGGCAGGTGCGGATTCAATATCATCACGAGATCAAATCCGGGCATCTGCGGATTGCTGAACAGATACAGGCTGATTTGCATAAAGTCTGGGGGCGGTCGCCGATTTTGGCAAACGTCATGTATAACGTGATTTCGAATGCGCTTGAGGCGATTTTTGAAAAAGGGAGCGGCACATTGACCGTCACTGCGGCGAATGAGGCCGAACGCGGGAAAACCGGCTGGGTGAAAGTCGAAATTGCCGATACCGGCGTTGGCATTATGAAAGAGGATTTGCCGCGCATTTTTACGACCTTTTTCAGCACCAAAGGGGAAGGGCGCGGCTATGGATTATGGCGCACCAAATCGGTGATCGAAAATCTTGGCGGACGCATTGACGTGGAGTCGGAAGAAGGCGCTGGCGCGATGTTTACGATCTGGCTGCCGCAGGCGAATGGACAACTGACGCCAGCGGATTCATGAACAGAGAGCGAGGTACGTGCATGAGTAACGAAATGACGGAGAAACAAGTGTTGATTGTTGATGATCAGGAAAACTGGCGGATTGCGCTCAAAACCTTGATTGAAGAAATCGGCGCTCGCGTGACGGCTGCGCCGGATTTCGCCGAAGCTCAACGCATGCTGGCGGCGGTGCGATTTGATTTAGTCGTGCTTGACGTGCGGCTCGTGGATCAAGATGAGTTTAATGTCGAGGGACTGGATTTGCTGAATCTGATTCACGCCGCCAGCCCGGAGACGAAAACCGTGATTTTGACAGGGTATCCCGAAAGCATCCGCCTGACGCCGCCTGAGGCGGATGCGTTTATTTTCAAAGTGCCGCAGGGCGCGCATTTTGACAGCCGGGCGTTCAAAAAACGCATCAAAGAATTGTTAATGGCAACATCAGAGAACACTGATCGGAGGGCGCATGACCACAAGGATTTTAGCGGTTGAAGATCAACCGAACTGGCAAACGATTCTGAAAAAAATTCTGTCGCCGCCGAAATACGAGTTGCAGATTGTTCAGACGAAAGAAGACGCTGAATTTCTTATCCGTCGCGGAACGTTCGACGTCGTGATCGTCAACATGAATCTCATGGGCGACCCGGATTTTCAACAAGATCAATTAGGGCTGGAAGTGCTGGAATTTATTCAGCGCGAGTATCCCGCGCTGCCGCGCATCGTGATCACAGGCGAACCTGGCGGCCCGATTTTTTCGCGCTTTGCGCCGTTCGGCGTCAGCGACGTGTTGATCAAATCCCAATTCAATCGCGCACAGTTGGCGGAAACAATTGAGAGCGCGGTCAATCAGCGCCGCGCCATGCCGCCCAAAGACTCCGCAACGACCACGCCGCCCGTTGGCGGGGGCAATGTTACCGCAGCGCGGACGGACGCGCCGTATGATGTCTTTTTTGCGTACAACGCCGAAGAACGGCGGCAGGTTGATATTATCGCCGACGCCCTGAAACAGCGCGGCATCTCAGTCTGGCTCGATACCGACCAGATTTCGCCGGGAAGCTGGGTGAAAGAGGTCATTCAAACGGCGATTCCTCGCGCCAAATCCGCCGCGATTTTTATCGG
>CAZMEO010000064.1:0-14727 GCA_964565315.1 uncultured Candidatus Moduliflexus sp.
AAACAGCGGCCAAAGCAAGCTTTGGCACTCCTATCGTGCCGCCGACGTCCTCGTCGGCCTCTGGTGGCAAACGCCGACGAGGACGTCGGCGGTACGAAACGCTCTTAAAACTCATGAATACGAAATCATGTACTATGTATGTTTTCCTGTCTGGAAAAATGCTGTCAAGCGCTGAAACACGCCTGTTCCATGCGCCGTTTTTTCGTGGTCTTCTCCGAGCGTGACGATATGTTCGCTGATATCCAATTCCCAGTCAAGCTCGCAGGCGCGAAGCGTCTGGTCTTCGCTGCCAGAAAACAGAAAGCGGCCATCCGGCGTAATGCCGACGGCAGTCGCGCCTTTTTTATGGCCGCGAAACGTCCAGATATTTTGCCCGGAAACCAAATCCCATAATCTGACGGTTTTATCATCTCCGCCGGAAAACACGAATCGTCCATCAGGCGTTAGGGCGACAGAAAGCACCGCCCCGTCATGGCCTTTCAGCACAAAGAGGCACTTGCCTGTTTCGATATTCCACAGGCGCAGCGTGCTATCCGCGCTGGTGGAGAGCAGATAGCGGCAGTCCGGCGTCGCGGCGACTGCGGTGACGCGCTGTTTATGGCCTTTCAGCAATTGCAGCATTCTCCCGCTGGTCTTGTCCCATAACCGGACGGTTCGATCTTCTCCGCCAGAGAAGATATAGCGTCTGTCCTCCGTCATGCCGATAGCAGTCACGACGCCTCGATGCCCTTTCAAGATTTGCACGCATTTGGCTGACGCAGGATTCCAGACGCGAATCGTCCCATCAGCGCTGCCGGAAAGCAGATGACGCCCATCCGAGGAGACGGCGACGGCGGCCACCTCTTGCGCGTGTCCTTCATACGTGCGCAAGCAGCGGCCAGAATGAATATCCCAAAGGCGCAAGGCGGTGTCTTCGCTGCCAGAGACCGCAAAGCGGCTGTCCGGCGTGACGGCGACGGCATTCACCGCCAGCCAATGCCCGTCAAACAAGCGAAGAAACTTACCGGAGTCTGTTTCCCAGGCGCGAAGCGTCATATCGGTGCTGGAGGAGATCGCAATCCGTCCGTCGGGCGTAACGGCCACCCCCGTCACCGTGCCATGATGCTCTTTACCGATCCAGACTTCCCATTCGCCGCGCAGCCGCTTTCTGGGCAGCACTTTTCCAATAACGGCGTTCAACTCCAATGTTTCGGGCGCGCGCTCATAGCCAGGCGTCGAACGCGCCTGAATCAAATAGCGGTAGGCGGCTGTGGTTTTGCTATGTTCCCAGGCGGTTTTCGCCCATTCCATCAATTTCTGAAAGCGTTCGCTCAAGACTTGAAGCTCGCCGTGATTTTGTTGGCGCGACACCTGCAATGCCGCGTCATAGCGCCCTGCGTCGGGAACATCCAAATCCCACAATTTCAAGGAGGCGTCTCGCCCGCCCGATGCGGCGTATCGCGCATCAGGCGTAATGGCGACGCTGGTCACGCTGTCTTTATGCCCTTTGAACGTGCGCAGGCATTTGGCGGTGGCTAATTCCCAGAGGCGCACGGTATGATCATCTGAACCGGAAACGAGATAGCGTCGGTCAGCCGTCGCCACCACGCCATTCACGCCATCTTTATGCCCGGAAAACACGCGAGCGCATTTGCCCGTGCCAAGATGCCAGAGCCGAATCGTGTTGTCATGGCTTCCCGACACCGCAAATCGCGCATCTGACAGGACAAACACCGTGTTGATGCGTTCGTTATGCCCGGCAAACATGCGCACCGAATTGCCCGTCGAAAGATTCCACAGCCGCAGCGTTCTGTCATGGCTTCCAGACACCACGAAACGTCCATCCGGCGTAATGGCTAACGAGGTCACGCTTCCGGCATGGCCGCTGAGCGTTCGCAGCAATTTGCCCGTTTTAAGGCTCCATAAACGCACCGTGCGGTCTTCTCCGCCTGAAACCAGGAATTGGCCGTCCGGCGTCATCGTGACAGCCAGGACGCTTCCTTCATGCCCTTTGAAGGTGAGGAAACACCGGGAAGTGCCGAGTTCCCAGAGCAGCACGACTTCATCTTTTCCTCCTGACGCGGCCATGCGGCCATCGGGCGTGACAGCAAGGCAGGTGACTTCCTTGATATGTCCCTCGTAGGTTCGCAAGCATTTCGCCGTTTCGACATCCCACATCCGCAAGCTCATATCCAGGCTGGCTGACACGAGAAAACGCCCATTTAAGCCGAAATCGACCGCTGTTACCACGTCTTTATGCCCGTGATCATCCCAAAACGTCCAGAAATTTTCACGAGTCATCGGATTCCACAAGCGAACAGTTGCGTCGCGGCTTCCTGAGATGACGATCTGGCTGTCCTTGCTCATGTCAAGGCTGGTAATCGCTTCGCGATGCCCTTCGAATGTCCAGACATGCGTATTCTTTTCGACTTGCAAATCCCATAATCCTAACGTCGCATCCGTGCTGGCCGACACGATATAGCGATTATCGTTCGTCACGGCGACTGCCGTAATCGCTTCATCATGGCCGCCTTTCAAGCGTCGGAGTTCCTGCCCGGATTTCACGTCCCATAATTGCATGGACGCGTTGCGATTCCCAGCGACCGCAAACGAGCCGTCCGGGGCAATTGCTAAGGCCGACACCACATTCGAAATCAATCCCAATGTTTCTAAGGACCCGCCGTAATATTTGCGCTCCGTCCGCTTGCCGGTCGTGAGATCCCAGAGGAAGAGGTTCTCTTCTTCGTGGCCTGACAGGGCAAAACGTCCATCAGGCGTAATCGCCAGCGTATTGATCTCATTCGCGAATTTTTCAGAAATCCAGAAGCATTTTCCGGTCGGAATTTCCCATTGACGCAGCGTTTTATCGCGGCTGCCAGAGACCGCTCTTCGTCCATCCGGCGTCATTTTCAGCACCGTCACCCAGTCGGCATGGCCGCGAAAGCTTCTGGCGAATTTTCCGGCGGCAACATCCCAGAGCCGCACGGTTTTATCGCGGCTGCCGGAGACGACATAACGATTATCGGGCGTAATGGCGACGCACAGCACGGCATCTTCATGGCCGCGAAAAATCCACTGGCATTCATGCGTAATGAGATTCCAGACCCGGACGGTTTTGTCTTCGCCGCCGGAGACGGCATAGCGGCCATCCGGCGACATCGCGACCGAGGTGATCGGGCCGTGATGCCCACTTTCAAAGGCGCGGCAGCAATGCTGCCAGCCAAAGGCCACGTTGTCATTCCGAATGCGGGTATGCGCTTGCGCCAAATGCTGGTGTTCCAGGCTTTCCTTGTCGCGCGGCACGAGGTCTAACACCTGCTGATAGGCTTGTTCCGCGCCAGCGTAGTTTTCCTGCGCTAACCGCGCATCGCCGAGCGCCCGCCAGACCGGGGCATTACTGCGCAATTCCTGATCTTCCAGCGCACTGAGAAATTCTTGCTCCGCTTCATCCGCCGCAGCGCGTTCCAAATGGATAAAACCGAGATAGACGCTGGAGCGTTTGGTGACGTGTTTCGCTTCTTCCAGCAGATGAATCACGTCGTCATCCGTCAATTTACAGGCGCGCCAATCCAATAACGACCGGTTATACAACGATTCCGGGTGATAGGCGTCGAGCTTTAGCGCTTCGTTCCATGACGCAAAGGCGTCCGTTTCTTTATTCAAATCGAGAAACGACACTGCCCGGTTATTCAGCGCATCCGACCGCAAATCAGCGGCCTGCGGAATCAGCCGCCGATAATTTTTCCCGACAATTTCGCGATGAATTCTGGCAAGTTCGTGCCGAAGGTCCACCATCGATTGCGGGCGCTTGTTCGGGTCTTTCTCTAAGCAGCGCAGGATAATCTCCACTAACGGCGACGGAATGTCCGCGTTGAACGTCTGGGGATTCGGCGCTGGCATGGATAAATGCCGGGCAATAATCACATGCACCGGCTCGGTATGGCTGCCATCGTCGAACGGACGCCGTCCGCACGACAATTCATAGAGAATCACGCCGAGCGCGTAAATATCAGCGCGGCGGTCGGCATTTTTCGCGCCGCCCCATTGTTCCGGCGCGCCATATTCCGGCGTCCCCAATTCTGAGCCGGTTTCCGTAATATCCTCTCCGGCGCGGCGTTTGGCGTCCGACGGCTTGTCCTTTTTCGGAGCAGCCTCTTCTGTTCCGGCGCGTTTGACGATGCCGAAATCAGTCACGAGCAAATCCCCTTTATTCGTCAACAGCATGTTGCCCGGCTTCACGTCGCGATGCACTTCCACGCCGCGTTCATGCGCATAGCCGAGGCCGTCACACGCCTGAATCACTAAATCGAGAATTTTATCCCACTCGCCGGGTTTGACCTTGCCTTCGCGAATCCAGTCCTTCAAGCTGCCGCCATCAATATAATCCATGAAGACGCGCGGCACGCCGCCGAGTTCGCGCACATACCAGCATTGAACAATATTGGGATGCAGCCCTAAATCGACCCAGGTTTGCGCTTCTCGGACAAACCGGGCTTTCGACGCTTCATCTGAGACTAAATAGGTCAGCGGCATTTTGACCGCCATCTCCATCTTCCATTCGCGATGGTTGACGCGATACACAATGCCCATGCCGCCCTGCCCGATGACATCGATGACTTCGAAGCGTCCTTCGATGACATCGCCGATTTCCCAGTTGATTTTTTCGGTGTCCTGATGCGGCAGATGATGAGACGCATGCGTTAAGGTCGGGTCAGAAATCGTGCCACGTCTGGTAAACGTGATGGTATGTTTGCTTTTGGTGGCTTCGCGCGGCGTGCCTGCTGTCAGGGTATGCCCGTCCTGCCCCGATTTCGCTGGCACTGACAAGGTTTGATCGTGCGATTCCGGCTTTCCTGCGCCTGAAGTCAGCGTGACGCCGTCCTGTCCGGGCTGCTCTTTTCCTGAAGAGGAGGGTTTGGTGATCGTGTGATCAGCGGCAGGTTGTTTTTTTTCATCATCATGTTCATGCTGTTTCGGCATGATCTCACCCTTTGCCTTGCTGCTGATGACTGTTCTCGCGGGCTTCCGCCACGTCAACGACAATCACTGTGATATTATCCGAGCCATCATTCTCTTTTGCGGTCACGATCAAATTCTGACAGACCTCTTGAGGCGGCACATTGGCCGAGAGAAAGCGGGCTAAATCTTCGTTCATCACGCCTTTCGTCAAGCCATCAGAACACAACAGCCAGCGGTCTCCGGGATGCAGCTTTTTACACCAGACGCCAGGGTGCAATTGGCCTTCTTTGCCGATAAATTCTTCCAGTGCATGACTCAGCGGATGATAAACCGCTTTGTCCGGGCTGAGATGACCGGTGCGCACCAACGCCGCCGCAATCGTCTGATCTTTGGTAATTTGCAGCAGGCGTTTCTGGCGCAGCAAATAGACGCGGCTATCTCCGGCGCAGGCCACATACGCCATATCGTGATCGATGAAAAGCAGCGCGGCGGTCGAACCTAATCCTTTGATTTCTGGAAATTCTTGCGACTGCCGGTAGAGGTGTTCGCTCAGTTCTGCCAGCGTATTGCCGATCATAAAGGTGATTTGGCCGGGAGTGGGCGTCTCAAGCGCTCGCATTTTTTCTTTCATCAGAAGGGGCAGCACAGTGACAACGGCCTGACTGGCTGTTTCTCCGGCAGCCCGCCCGCCCATGCCGTCCGCTACGATAAAAAGCCGCTTTGTCTCATCGCACAAAAAGGCGTCTTCATTATGTTGACGCTTATATCCGACATCTGTCATCCCCGCGCTAAGAATCTCCATAACGTCTCGATCTCTCTGCCTATGCTCTATTTGATAGGCGTTCTCATCACCCACAATGTCGTTGGCTCATCAAATCCCGCCAATCGAAACGCGCCTGCCAACTTGAACCGCGCGCGACTGGCTTCGGACAATTGTTCAATGCCATCCGAGGAAATCAGCAGCCGATTGCTTTCAGGAATTTCAGGAAGGCGAGCTGCGGATTCGATGCGGTCGGCAGCGCCTGCGGATTCGATGCGGCTGAGCCGGTGGACTTCCAGGCCATGCAAATCTCCATCCATGCCGATTTTTACGCTGCCATAATGCAAGGCGAGCCGCACTTGCACCTGTGTATCTATCGGGCTGGATAGAAACGTTTCCGCAACGGCAAACGCATCATTCATTGACGTAAATCCTGCGAAAAAGCCGTCCCCCGTGCCTTTCAAGAAAAAGAGCGATTGCGATAACGCATGGGTGCGAACTCGCCGCAGGATGTTTCCAATTAACGTGCTGAAATGCGTGTCGCCTTTGTTGACGACATACTGCGTTGATTGAACGACATCCAGCAAGAGCAGCGCGGCGTCCCGCGTTCCGCCATCCTGCTGGCTCGAAAGCATCACCATGCCAGATGACGCCTGCTGCTGCGCGCGCTCTGCCGATTGCTGCGGCACGGAACGCCCCGATTGATCAATGATATTCAAATCGCATAACACTCTGAAGAGCGTTTCTCTAAACACGCCGGCATCGGGATAGCGAAGCGTTTGCAGTTCTTTCTGGACGTTGCGCGCGTCTTGCGGAATTTCCTTTTCGCGAAGCGCCCGATCAATCACGCGCGCCAACGGTTCGGGAATGTGCGGGGCTTTGTCGCGAATCGGCACGACCGGATGCGAGGCGATGACGCCCATGTAATCGGAGATTGACGGACGGTAGCCTTGTTCTTTGCTCTTCTTGATCAATTGACTGAACCCATCCCGAATCCAACTCCCGGTCAATGCTTCATAAAAGACCGCTGCAATCGAGAACACGTCCGTCGCCGGGTTCAAATATTTGTAATGCGTCAACTGCTCGCGCGGCCAATACATCGGCTGGCCTAAAATGTCTTCGGGCGTGGTAATATCGGTAATGCCCGCTTCTTCAAAGGTTTTCGATAAGTGGAAATCCGTGAGTTTTGATACCCAGGACGTGCCTTCCCGCGCAACCAGGATGCTTTCCGGCGAGAGATCGCGATGAATAATGCCTTCCCATTCGCGAATCGTGCCGCTGCTGGTTCGGGCGGACAGCCGAACACGGTGCGCATACGCCAGCCCATCGAGCGCGCCAAGCGCAATGGGCGCAAATTCGGATAACGGCACGTGACCGGCCTGGGATTCGATCAACTTTTTGAACGTCACGCCATCAATAAACTCGAAAACAAAATAGAGCAAATTCCCGGCGACGCCATGCCCTAAGAATTGCACGATATGCCGATGCTTCAATTGGCGGATAATCACTAATTCTCGCTGCAAGATTTTGAGCTTATGCGGATTCACCATGACTCGCGGCGAAAAGACTTTGATGGCGACGAGCTGCCCCGTTTTATTTTCTCTGGCTTTATAGACGTCTCCCATCCGGCCAGTGCCAACTTTTTGCTCGATGACGAAGCCCTCGATGGCAAGCGGTTTGGGCTGCGGTTTCGCTTCCGGCGAAAGCGGTCGCCCTTTTGGCGCGCTCCCTTGCTCTCGAAAAGATGAAGATGGGGTTTTGCTGGCAGGCTGGCTTTTTCGACAGGCAAGGCAGATATAGGCGCCATGCGGCGGCTGAGGCAGGTTGCGTGTCTCGGCGGTCACGTCTTTGCCGCAGCGGACGCAGCGAATCGTCGCCGGAGCTTGCGGCGCGGCTTGATAATCAGTGGCCTCGAATTCGATAGACACCTTGATGCGCGTATCGCCGACAGAAATCTCATCGCCATCTTTCAGCAAGGTTTCGTTAATCGGCGCTTGCTTGAATTCTTTGGGCAGCGGAGTTTTGCCGCCATACCGCACCCCATTAACAATGACGCCGTTTTTGCTGTTCAAATCGCGAAGCTTGCAGGCGGGCGGAGAAATCTCGAGAAAGAAATGCTGCCGGGAGACGTACAGGTCATTGGGAAGCGAGATATGCGCATCGGCAGCCCGCCCGAACAGAAAACAGTCCGGATTCGTAAACACAAAACGTCTTCCTTTTACCGCGCCCGAAATCACCAATAATTCTACTTTCATACAGCACCGACAGTATCGAAAATACGATACGTTCCCTCTGAAATGCTTAGAATGACAACCGCGCCGGTTCTTGCATTATTCACGAGGATTGAACCCAACCCTGCCAGGGTTTCAGCCCCTGGCAGGGTTCTTCATGGGCAATGCGTCTGCATCATGCGATATTATCGCCATCAATGATCAGGCCAACTCGTTCGTTCGCGTTGTATTGGACAGATGCGGCGGCATGAAGTTAAACTGCAATATCGCATTGTTGATCGTGTGAATACATGTAGCATCTTGCGTCCACTGTCAAACGAATAATACGAACAAAAGAAAATTTTCTGTCAAGCATATTCTGAGAATTTCTGCATCGCATTCCCGCGCGGCGCGGCCTATTCTTCTGCCTGTTTTCCAGGAGCAAGCCTCCAATCGAATTCCCAATGCCGCACGACGCGATCTCGTCCGCCAGAGACTAAATAATGGCCGTCCGGCGTCAGCGAAATCGCTTCGACCGCATCGGTATGCCGTTCGAAGACGCGCAAACATTCGCCAGTCGCAAGCTGCCAGATGCGAATGGTGCGATCCCAGCCGCCTGAGATGGCAAAGCGCCGGTCTGGGGTCATCGCGACCGACGTGACGTAACCGTCGTGACCGTGCATGACGCGCACGCATTTTTTTCGCGCGATGCTCCAAAACCGGATCGTTCCATCCCGGCTGCCGGAGAGCGCTAAGCGTCCATCTGCCGACAGCGCGACGGAGGTGACGTAATGCGTATGCCCTTTCAGCGTCTCGAGGCACTTGCCGGTGGTCAACGACCAGAAGCGCAGCGACATATCCCAACTGCCGGAAAGCGCATAGCGCCCGTCGGCGGACACCGCAACCGCCACGACATCGCTGGCATGGCCGCGAAAGACACGCAAACATTTCGCCGTCGTCAACTCTGCCCCGCGATAGGCGTCCTCCAACGGCACGATCATGCCTTCGAAGCCTTGCACATGCTTGCCGGGCGAGAGATACCAGAGCCGCAGCGTGGTGTCGGTGCTGCCGGAGATCGCAAATTGTCCGTCCGGCGTGATGGCGACGGCGCGGACATAATCTTCGTGATCTTTGAACACCTTCAAGCATTCTCCTGTGGCTAACGCCCAGAGCCGCAGCGTGCGATCCCAACTGCCGGACATCGCAAAATAGCGATCTGGCGACACCGCGACGCACGACACGCTCCCGCGATGCCCTTTCAATTCGCGCAAGCTCGTGCCGGTTGCCAGCGTCCAGACGCGCACTGTGCGGTCGCGCGATCCGGAAATCACAAAGCGTCCGTCCGGCGTGACGGAAATAGAGGTGATAAAATCGGCATGCCCTTCCAGGCTGCGAATCAACCGGCCTTCGCGCAGCGTTTTGCGCTGCAACTGCATGGCTAATTTCGAATTCAGCGCTAAGGCTGCCGGGTCGCGTTCATACCCCGGCACTGATCGGGCTAACGCCAAAAAGGTGTAGGCGGTCGCGATTTTTCCGTGAGTCATGGCGGCTTCGGCGCGGGCCACATATTTGGCATAGCGTTCTTTGAAGAGCAGCAGTTCGGCGTGTTCCTGCTGGCGGCAGACTTGCAGCGCGGCGGCGTAATGCGGCGCATCGGCATCTATCGCCCAGACGCGGAACGTTTTGTCTTTGCTGGCGGAAACGGCGAAATGCCCGTCATCCGTCAGCGCAACAGCGGTAATCACGTCGGCATGTCCCGTCAGCGTCCGCAAGCATACGCCGGTCGCGCTGTCCCAGACGCGCACGGTTTTATCGGAACTGCCCGAAAGAATATACTTCGCGTCCGGCGTGATTGCGACGCTCGTAATCTGCCCGTCATGGCCTGTCAACACGCGTAGGCATTCGCCGCTGCGCATCTCCCAGAGGCGAAGGCTTTTATCCGCGCTGCCAGAGACGACATGCGCGCTATCGGGCGTGACGGCAATCGCCGTGACACTCTCCTGATGCCCAGCAAACACGCGCACTTCTTCGGCATTGTCCATCTTCCAGACGCGCAGGCTGGCGTCATGCCAATTCGAAATCAGCAGGCGCTCGTCATGCGTCATCGCGATAGCGGTCATCCAATGGCGAGACGTTCTGAAATTCTGCAAGCCGCTTGCTCCTTTATACAGGTCGAGCGATTTTTGGGTTCGCAGATCAAGAAAACGCAGCGCTTCTTTTTCCGACAACATCACGGCAAAGCGTCCGTCCAGCGACACGGGAATCGCGGAGGACGGCTTCAAATCGCGCCCTTCCAGCACAAATTCCTCGCCCGCCGGAAGCATCGGGAGCTTTGAGGTCTGTTCATCGGGTTGGAATTGGGAAAAATAGCGCGTAAGCGGCACGGTTTCCTCGGCGCAGGCATTGAATGTGCGAACGTACTTGCCATCTTGAAGGCGCTGCACGCGAAATTCCTCGCCATTTCCGATGATGATGGCGTTTTCATTCATGACTGGCGTCACGCATTCGATCCAATGGCTGAACGTCTCCAAGATGCGGATGCATTCGCCGGTCGCAACATTCCAGAGTCGCGCCGTTCGGTCGCGGCTGACCGAAATCAGCAGCCGTCCGTTTTTGGCGAACGCGCAAGCGGTGACGGCGGCAGTATGTCCTTTCAGCAGATGGATCATTTTCCCGGTCGCCACGTTCCAGACTCGCAGCATTTTATCGCGGCTGCCGGACACCAGCACGCCTCCATCCGGCGAGACGGCGAGCGTTGTAATCGCGTCGGCATGGCCGCTTAATGAATACACGTTGCGTCCTAACGGCCATGAGTAGATGCGCAGCAGCCCATCCAAACAGCCCGCGAAAATCTTTTGTCCGTCATGGCTCACGCCTAACACCGTCACCTTCTCTCTGCCCGAAAAGCGTTTCAGAAATTTGCCGGACAGCGCTTCCCAGACCCGCACCGATTCTTCGCCGCTGGAAAAGAGATATTGGCCGTCCGGCGTCACTGCCGCGCTTCTGATCGCATTCGTATGTCCGCGAAATTCCTGAAGCGACTCTCCCGTTCGCAAATCCCACAACCGCAGCGTCATGTCGGCGCTGCCTGAAACGACATGATTTCCGCCGGGCAGCATGATGAGCGCCGTCACGCCGCCAGTATGTCCGACAAATCGGCGGACGCAATTGCCGGTTTCTAATTCCCACAGCGTGAGCGTCGGGCTTGTGCTATGACTGGAAACAAAAAACCTGCCATCCGGCGTCAGCGCGGCAGCGGTCGTGGTATGCGCCTGCCCTTTGCACAGCCATTGTTCGTATGGCGCATTCCACGCGAATGTCCAGAGCGTTTCACCAGCGGCAAGATTCCACAATTTGAACTCATGTCCGTATCTCAGCAGCGCCAGTCGTCCATCCGGCGTCAGCGCCGCGCTTTTGGCATCGTTTTTTTCTCCGGTGAAGGTATGCAGACAGCGCGGCCAGGGAAAGAGCACTTGCCCATTGAGACAGCGAGTCTGCTGATTTGCCAGGGTTTTCCGCTGTTGAAGCGCCGGATCGTCTGCCAGCAATTCCAGCGCTTTTTCATAGGCATCGGCGGCTTCGGCAAATTTTTCCTGCGCCATCAACGCATCGCCCAACGCCCGCCAGATGGCGCTGTATGGAATGACCGCGCCCTGCTCGATGGCCTCGATCAATTCGCGTTCCGCCATGTCGGCGGCAGCGCGTTCGGCATAAATATGGGCTAAATACAACCCAACGCGGGGGTTGGCCTGTTTCGCCTCTTTCAAGCGTCGAATCACTTCCTCGTCAGAGATGCGCTGATTGCGCCATTCGACTAATGCCTTGTTATAGACGGTTTCAGGATGATGCGGATCAAGCTTCAGCGCTTCTTCGAAGGCCACAAACGCTTCGTGCTGGCGTCCCAAATCTAACAAGGACACTGCGCGGTTATTCAGGGCGCTTGAGCGAAGTTCCGCTGTTTGCGGCTCAGGGCGCTCGCAGGGCTTGCCGACCGCGCTTGCGTAGGCTTCGACGCACTGCCGCCGCAATTCCGCGATGGATGCCGGGCGCTTGTTCGGCTCTTTCTGCAAACAGGCCAGCATGATGTCCGCAAGAACTAGCGGGACATCCGCTCGAAACGTTCGCGGATCTGGCGGCGGCATGAATAAATGGCGTCCGATCATCACCTGCGCCGGTTCGCGCTGCCTGCCATCATCGAATGGCCGACGCCCGCAGCAGAGTTCGAACAAAATCCCTCCCAGCGCATAGATGTCGGAACGCGGATCGGCTTCTTTCGCTTTTCCCCATTGTTCCGGGGCGCTATATTCCGGCGTGCCTAAATCCGAGCCGGTAATCGTCATGCTCAGGCCGGCAGCGCCGACCGGCAATGTCAGCGAGTGCGTGTCGAGGTCTTGTTCCTTTTTATGCCGCACGATGCCGAAATCCGTAACGTGCAATCTGCCGTCATTCGAGAGCAGCAAATTGCCGGGCTTGATGTCTCGATGCGCCGCCACGCCGTTTTGGTAAGCATAGCCCAGCCCATCGCAGGCCTGGATGATGACATCCAGAATCTTCCCCCATTCGCCGGGCTTGATTTTGCCCTCGCGAATCCAGTCTTTCAAGCTGCCGCCCGCGATGTAATCCATAAAGACGCACGGAATGCCGCCTAATTCCCGGGCGTACCAGCACTGAACAACATTCGGATGCATTCCTAAATTCACCCAGATCTGCGCTTCGCGGATGAAGCGCGTCTTAAACAGATCACTGGCTTCGGAGTAGGAAAGCGGCATTTTGACGGCTAACTCGACATCCCATTCGCGGTGGTGGACATGATAGACAATGCCCATCCCGCCGCGCCCGATCACGCCTTTCACGTCATATTTTCCATCAACAATCGCGCCGATTTTCCAGTGCAGTTTTTCTTGGAGCGCCTCGACTTCCTGGCGGAACGAGGGGGCGGAGGGATTGAACGGCGCGGCAGATTCGCTTGCCGGTTCGATATTCTGACTGACTGGCGCGGTCAAAGACGAAAACACCTCTTCATGCGAAGAGGCGTCCTCCTCTTCGTCGGGTTCGTGTTCATTCGAAAAAGAGGATTGCGGCGTCGGCGAAAACGTCCAGCGGCCTGTGAGAGTCGGGTCGAATTCCTCTTCGCCCTCGTCGGAAAACATGGACGACAGAGAGCGTTCCGCCTCTTTTTTGGAAGAATGCTGAGGGGCTGCGTTTTTTTCATCCATCACACTGTCCCCTTCACAAGGCAGGAGTGCGACGCTGCACGCTGCGAACCATTGCGACGACTTCTTTCAGCGCCAGCAGTTCGCATGCTTCATCGGGCGTCACCCAGCGCCGCTCCCGAAACATGCTTTCCGGCCATGTATCGAGGATGTCCGTCACTTCGAACGGAAAGACTTCGATATGACATGTGCCATGCCATTTTTCCTGCGAATACGATCCCAGCGGCTGCGCCCCGACCCGCCCGCATACGCCCGCTTCTTCGAAGGCTTCCTTGACGGCGGAATCGTGGGAAGACATGCCGGGTTCGATAATCCCTTTCGGCAGAATCCAGTGTTTTCGCCGACGAGATGTAATGACCAGAATTTCTATGCCGGAAGCGGTGCGGCGAAACGGCAGCACGGCAGATTGTTGATACCAATAATTCGGTTTTGGCGTCATTTTTTGATGTTTTTTCTTCATTGTCAATGGCCCTTCTTTCATTATTGACAGATGGTTGGCGCGAATGTGACGGCTTGCCGCCATGAAAAATGGAGATGGCACGCTTTTTTGAATCGTGGTCGCCATGCCTGGCTGATAACCGTTGCAACCACAAGCGATAAGGAGTCCGGGATTGGGCAGGCCGTTCGCCCTGAGCCTGTCGAAGGGCGTCCGTTCATGGTTCGACAGGCTCACCACGAGCGGAAGCGGCGCGGTGCTTGCTGCTTCCGCTGATGACGAGCTTGATGGGTTATTCGCGCGCTGCGCGAGACATCGCCGCCGTTCAAGGCGGTCAAATCCCCATATTGGAAAGAATATGGCACAGCGAATTCACGGTTTCCGCTAATTTGGGGTGTGATTGTTCAAAATCACTGACAGACGACTTCAAGCCTTCGAGCGATAACGCCAACAAGCGCGGATTGACCTCCCGACGAGTGGCTTCATGGGCTGAGAGTCCCGTAAAGCGGGTAATGCTTTCCGCGTCTTCGCTTCGGGTTTCGGACAGATCTGCCACCTCATTTTTTAACGCGCTGAGCAGCGCCAGCAATTCTGCGCGTTGCTCTTCGGGCATCGCGCCGCCGCGTTGAATTTTTTCTTCGATTTGGGCAATCGTGGTCTGAATCATTCAGCGTTCCTCCTCTCATTCGTCCTCATGCAAGGAATCAAACAGTTCTTCGGTCACGGAATCAAGCGCTTCATGGGTAAGCACTAACTTTTTCAAGAGCGCACGCGAACGCAGCGCATGAATCGCGCGGTCTGCCGTGCCTTTGCCAAAGAGCTTATCAAATTCTTCCAGCGCCTCTTCATAATGATATTTGGCAAGAATCAATTCTCCGCGCACTCGCTCCAATTCTTCGATATGTTCCCGTAAGAGTTTTTTGTCAAGCATTCTTCCCCCTCCTGCTGTTTTTTCATGCAGCCTCACAGATTTGAACAACCGGTGAGGTCTGAAACGCGCCGATTACACTGGAACGTTAATTTTTAGGAGTGCGAAATCTTGATTTCGCCTGTCAAATCAAGATTTGACACTCCTGATAGCTCCTAAAAAATAACGTTCCAGTGCACTATTCCCTCGCAATCGGCACGGTAAAATAGAAAATCGTGCCTTTGCCTTCTTCGCTTTCTACC
>CAZMEO010000065.1:0-3540 GCA_964565315.1 uncultured Candidatus Moduliflexus sp.
CGCAATCGGCACGGTAAAATAGAAAATCGTGCCTTTGCCTTCTTCGCTTTCTACCCAGATATGCCCGCCATGATCGGTAATAATCTTTTTCGCGATAGACATGCCCAGCCCCGTGCCTCGTTTTTTGCCGTATGTCACGAACGGATCGAAAATGCTTCGTTTCACATGTTCGGGAATTCCTGAGCCGCTGTCAGCCAGGCGAAATTCCACGTGCGTCCCTTTGTGCAGGTACGTATTGATCGAAAAACGGCCATGCGGCGGCAGCGCGTCTTTGGCGTTGTTGGCGATATTGAAAAAGACGCGCTTCAGTTTCTCTTTATCGGCGTAAATTTTCCGCTTGCACGATAATTTCGTGATGACTTGAATGTCTTTATACTTGAAGCCTTGCCGCAGCCCTGTGGTGACTTCGGCGACGAACTGTTCGACATCCCAGATTTGCAGATTCAATTTCATCTTGTCGCCGCGCGAAAATTCCAGGATTTCCTCCACCATCACGCCCATCTGCTCGACCTCCGACGCAATGACGCGAGAATATTCCTGTTGTTCCTGCCGGGTCGTATCATCCCGTTGGAGCAGTTCGGCAAAGCCGAGGATGCTGGTCATCGGCCCTTTCAAGTCATGAATAATTTCTCCGGCCATGTTGCCGATGGTCGAGAGGCGTTCCATCCGCAATTTTTCTTCGGTCAGCCGAATGCTTTCGAGCCCTGCAATCAACTGATACGCCAGGATTTTAACGGCGACAACATCTTCGCGGAAAAATGGGAGGCCGGACGTTTTATCCGCCATGTAGGTCACGCCGAAAAAATTATTGTCGCGCCACAACGGAATGCAGACGATGTGATTCGCGCGATACCAGTCGGGAATATCGAACTGCCGCAAATACGCGTTGTCATAGGCATTGCTGAAGATCAGCGGCTCTTTGCGTTTTGCGAACAGTTTTTTCATCAAATTTTCAAGCTTTTCTTTCGGATAATCCGGGGATTCCAGGCTTTCTTGCTGCGAGTTCGACATATACAGGCTGATGGCTGATGATTTGCCATCCGTGACGGCAATGGCGACTTTCCATGCGGAAGTCATTTCTTCGATATATTGAATGGCTTTGCGAATCAGCTGCGGCAGATCGAAGACCGGGCCGAATTGCAGGCTGATTTCTTGCAGTTCGTCAATATGATGGGAGAGGTTATATAACTTGAGGAGCAATTCGACAGAAAGGATCAATTGCTCGCGCGTCCAGGGTTTGAGCAGGATCGCATGGACTGTGGCGCGGGACAGGAGATATTCGGACAAAATCTCGTCGTGTGTTTCGAGGAGCAGCAGTTTCATGATGTCGGGATTCGATTTCTGGACATTGTCCAAAAAGTCCGCGCCATGAATGCCCGGCATGTTCTGATCGCAAAGAATCAGCTCAATGCGTTTCTGGGCGGCTTGCAGCATATCGAGAATGAGCGCGGCTTCTTCGGCGCTTTCCGCTTTATAGACGATATGCGTGCGGCTGAACTCTTCCTGAATCTGATTCGCCAGGGTATTCAACTCGGCAAGATGATCATCCACGCAAAGAATGTAGCCCCAGTCCATGTGCGGCGCGTCCCTCCATCCATTGAACAACAGCATCATCGTGAACGTTTTGGATGTCCATAACGTATTCGAGGAAAGGACGTTTGTCAAGGTTTTTCGCTGTCTGTTTCGAACGAACGCCGGGAGAGGATGCTAATGTCATGGAGAGGTGGCCTCGGTTGGCAAAAAAAAACGCCGCGCTCGACATTTCTGCGAGAGCGGCGTTTTAAAAGGCTGGCCGGAAACAATTACTTTCTGCTTAACACTTTTCCGGTTTCAGGATCAAACAGGTGCATTTTCATCATATCGAAATACACGCTGACTTCCTGATTCAATTGCGATTTTGAATGCGGGTCAACGCGAGCGACGAAACTATGATCGCCTTTCGACAATTCAAGAATGATTTCCGCTCCGAGCGGTTCGATCACTTCCACAACAGCCGTTGCAGTTTCCCATTTGCCACGACGACCTTCCTGCGGTTGATCCGCAACATCTTCCGGGCGAATGCCGAAGGTCACGTCGCGATTGACATACTTATCGTAATAAGTATTGTATTCAGTAGGCACTCTCAAACGGAAACCGCTGCTGTCAATCATCAATCCGCCGTCGCCTTTGACGAGTTTCGCGCGGAAGAAGTTCATTGGCGGGCTGCCGATAAACCCGGCGACGAATTCGTTTTGAGGATAATCGTACACTTCCAACGGCGCGCCGACTTGTTGAATGAAACCGTCTTTCATGATGACCATTCTGTCGCCCATCGTCATGGCTTCGACTTGATCGTGGGTCACGTAAATCATCGTGGTTTCCAGTTGTTTCTGCAATTTGGATAATTCACCACGCATGGTCACGCGCAATTTGGCGTCGAGGTTGCTCAACGGTTCATCGAACAGGAACACTTCCGGGTCGCGAACGATAGCGCGGCCAACAGCGACACGCTGGCGCTGACCGCCGGAGAGTTGTTTCGGTTTGCGATCAAGCATTGAGGTAATGCCAAGCATCTCGGCGGCGCGTTTCACGCGCTGTTCAATTTCATCTTTCGGGAATTTGCGCAGTTTCAGGCCAAACGCCATGTTGGTGTACACATCCATGTGCGGATACAACGCATAGTTCTGGAACACCATCGCGATATTCCGATCTTTCGGAGCGACATCATTCACGACGCGATCCCCAATGCTGATGGTGCCCGACGACACTTCTTCCAATCCGGCGACCATGCGCAGCGTCGTCGATTTCCCGCAGCCCGACGGCCCGACAAGCACGATAAATTCTTTATCTTTAATATCCAGATTAATCGAATTGACCGCCTTGAATCCATTCGGATACAGTTTAACTAAATCTTTAATAAATACGCCTGCCATGAAAAACCTCCCAAAATAAATGGTAGTTGATAAAATATCTCATCACGCTGTGTTGTGAGAGGCTATCATTTCCAAAGCGAACATCAGCATGTCATTCGATTTTTTCTGCCCGCTTTCGCTGTCAGCAATCAACAACTCTTCGGAAACGCGCCTCTACTCCCCCCGCTCCTTTCCAAGAAATATAAAGGGGGTACATCTTGAATGAAACGATGTAAAATCAGCCCAAAATTGTCAATACATTTTTCGGCATTATTTGAGAAATCTGGAGATGCTCTTTGCAAGACGCATTTCCGAACGCCCTGTAATTTCGAAAACTTCACGATCTCGTGCAAAAAATTATTGACAAGCTTAAACATCTGTGTTCTTATAAATACAAGAACATGCCTTTTATCGCATTATGCAGACGCATTGAGCCTGAAGAACCCCTGGCAGGGTCGGGTTCAATCCTCGTGAATAATGCACTATATGACGTTATCGAGAACGATGCTGTCGGATGCATAATACTGCATATTGTCAGGGAGGAGGACGCAAGCGCGAGATGACGAGCATGAGGAACAGGGAAGAGAATGCGGCGTTCATGTCGGCTTCGCGCAGAATGAGGACGTATGAAACATATCGTGAGATTGAT
>CAZMEO010000065.1:3640-6398 GCA_964565315.1 uncultured Candidatus Moduliflexus sp.
AAGCAGGCGCTTAATGTTCTCGATATGCCGCAGATACATCAGCGCCATCGTGATGAGCGCAAATGCGACAATTGGCAGCGAGCCGCCGAACGTAAATGCGAGAATCGGGGCGCAGACTGAGGAACTGAGCGCGGCGATGGAGGCTTTCTTCGTGGTTTTCGAGACAATCACCCAGATCAGAATCGTCAGCAGCGCCGGCAGCAGGGCGATCCCTAAAAATGATCCATACGTCGTGGTGACGCCTTTGCCGCCTTTGAATTTCAGATAGACCGGCCAGTTATGCCCGATAATCGCCGCTAACGCCACCGCGACCAGCCACCAGCCGTCAAGATGCAGCGCCCGCGCCATCACGACCGGAATCAGTCCTTTTAAGCCATCGCCGAGCAGCGTCATCGCCGCCGCCTTTTTCCCAAGAATCCGCTTGACGTTCGACGTGCCGATATTGCCGCTGCCGTGCTGCCGAATGTCAATCCCTTTGCGCTTGCCGATCAGATAGCCGAACGGAATCGCGCCCAACAGATACGCCAGAACCACCATGCCGATTGCTCGAATCATCATACATATTTCATAATTAGTTCGTATTCTAAACGCAAAAGACGCGAATGCCGCAAGAGGCGCAAACGCCAATCTTCTTTACGCTTGCGTCCGTTGCGTCTCTTGCGCCGTTTGCGTTAAAAATGCGAAATAATTATCATATTCCCTTTGGTATTATAATGACATATCAATCCGCTTCAAGCCATCCACAAAATATTCGACGCCCGACCAGACCGTCAGGGCTGCCGTCGCCCAGAGCGCAACGCAGGTCACATTCACGCCGAAACGATACGGGTGCATAATCAACAGCGGCACGACAATGACCTGCGCGACCATTTTGGCTTTGCCGAGCGGCCCGGCAGGAATTACGATATTCTGCGACGCCGAAACCGCGCGCAGGCCGTTCACCGCAAATTCCCGCGCCACGATAATCACCACGAGCCACGCCGGAACATGACCGATTTCGACTAATGAAATCAATGCCCCGGCAATCAAGAGTTTATCGGCAATCGGGTCCATCAGTTTGCCAAGCACCGTCACCTGCTTGCGGCTTCTGGCAAGATACCCGTCAGCAAAATCTGTCGCCGCCGCAATTAAAAAAATCGCCACTGCCAGCCAACTGCTGAATTTCGTCAATAAGACGACGACTAAAATTGGCACGATTGCCACGCGGATCAGCGTCAATTTATTGGGCAGATTGAGGAGATGCGTTGTTTTGGCCGCTGCTGTTTCCATAATAATGAAGAAACATGGCATAACCCTGCCAGAGGGGAAACCCCTGACAGGGTTATTGTTCTTATATCAAAAATGCCTGTGAAAACGCTTCCGGCAGCAACTCCGCCGGCGTAAACACGCGAACGTCACCTTGTAAATTTGCCAGCACGATATCAAAAGTCCCGCCGAGTTCGAATAACACCTGTCGGCAGATGCCGCAGGGCGGACAGAGCGTCGGCGTATCCGCCACGATGGCCATCGCGGCGAGGTCGCGTTCCCCGTGCGCATACGCATTGCCAAGCGCAACACGCTCAGCGCAGATCGTCGCGCCATAGGAACTGTTTTCAATGTTGCAGCCCGGGAAAATCTTCCCGGAGCGCACCAGCACCGCCGCCCCGACCAGAAAGTTCGAGTACGGCGCATACGCTCTCAGCCGCGCTGTTTTTGCCGCTTCGATCAGTTCTTCATACATAAGAATGGCGAATAGAACACTGATTGGACTTTGGAAATTTGTACACCGTAGAATGCACCTGGTAGCCCCGCCCTATGTGGCGGGAGATTGGAGACGATTCCCGCCACATAGGGCGGGGCTACCGCTGTGTACGTTTTTATGAGATCAGTGAAGATCAGCATAATCAGTCCAATCAGTGTTCTATTCCTTCCGGCAAAATTCCTGAATCACGCCGTCAATCAAGGCGATAAATCGGTCTTTCGCTCGATTCGCCGCCGCCATGACATCCGCGTGATCCAATTTTGCGCCTTCGATGCCAGCCGCCAGATTCGTCACGCACGACACGCCGGAGACGCGCATTCCCATTTGCGTCGCGACAATCGCTTCCGGCACGGTGGACATGCCGACCGCATCCGCGCCAAGCGTCCGCGCCATGCGGACTTCCGCCGGAGTTTCATACGACGGGCCGCTGAACGCCATATAGACGCCTTTGCGCAAGCGAATGCCGCGCTCTTGCGCCACCGCTTCGAACACGCGGGCATCGTCGGGATGATACACATGGCTCATGTCCGGGAAACGGTCGCCGAATTCAGGATGATGCTCGCCGCGCAGCGGATTGACGCCCATGTAATTGATATGATCTGTCATCAGCATCAAATCGCCCGCTTCGAAAGCAGTGTTGACGCCGCCCGCCGCATTCGTCAAAATCAAGCGGCGCACGCCGAGCTGCCCCATCACGCGAATCGGGAATGTCACCGCGTCCATGCCGTAGCCTTCGTAGTAATGAAACCGGCCTTGCATCGCCATTACCAGCCGTCCGTGCATTTCCTGAAACACTAACCGTCCTTTGTGTCCCGGCACGGTGGATTTTGGGAAATGCGGAATTTCCTCATACGGCAAAATGATCGGCGACGGAAACCGGTCGGCATACTCGCCAAGCCCTGAGCCTAAAATCACGCCAATGAGCGGCGTTCCTGCCACGCGGCTGCGAATGGCGTCAGCCGTCTCGCGAATTTGTTCAACGTTCATGATGACTTCTCGATACAATGTTTCACCCTG
>CAZMEO010000065.1:6498-10654 GCA_964565315.1 uncultured Candidatus Moduliflexus sp.
ACCCTGACAGGGTTGATTGAATATTACACATCAATGTTTTCCCGAATGATATTGAATCACGCGCACATCCACCTCGGAAATCGTGCCGTGATGTGTGTATTCATAGCGCGTGATGCCAATGCCGGGCGTAAAATACACAATAATCCCATCAGGAAGCGAGGTGAATGTCACCAGATATTCTTCCAGTGAGGCGGCTGGAACGACCCCGGTAATTTTCGCAAGAAACGGTCGTTTTTCTTTCACCACCCAGCAATAAAAATCGTCATCTCGTTTCAACATCTCAAGATCGCCGAATTTATCGCCCAGCATTAATGGGAATTTCAGTATCAGATCGGCGGGGAGAACAAGGTCTTTTAAATCATCCGCGGGGTCTTTCAGCCGTTGAAATGCGCTGGTTTCAGCGTGATACAGGTTATTCCCGCGCCGAATAATCGCGTAATCGCTCGGAGTGCGCCCGTCTTCATAAAACGCAAGATCGCTCGGATGGCCTTTCATCAAATAGCCGACAAATCCATCGCGCTCAACTTGCTCGACAACCTCCATCTTCCAGGTCATCTGCTGCTCTTTCACGCCCGATTCGTTCTGCCATTTGACCAATCCCTCATATATCCAGTATGTTCCCGGCGATAGCGGAAACATCTCGGCTGCCTGCGCGCCCGCTGTTTGAAATATCGCGCAAAACCATGCCAAACCAAGAAGGCTGATTATCGTATGTGTTCGCATCGCTTCAATGTGGTGAAGGAAATAGGTGTCAGGCACTTCCAAAGTGCCTGACGCCGTCTCCATAACGTGTCATGTCTATGGTTACGCTGTCACAATCGCTCGAATGAGCGGCGTTTTGGCTGGCGGAGTCCCGCCGATGCGATACGCTTGCCGAATCAGGGCAACGGCAGCGTCTAATTTCGCCGCGTCGTTATATTCCACGACGCAAAGCGGTTCGCCAGTTTCCACGCGGTCGCCGACTTTTTTCTTGAGCATCAGGCCGACGGCATGATCAATCACGGAGTCGAGGCGTTCGCGGCCTGCGCCGATCATCATGCTGGCGACGCCGATCTGCTCGCTGTGAATTGCTTCGATATACCCCGATTGCTCAGCGCAGACGGCATGCTGATGCGCGGCTCGCCGGAAACGGGACGGATCGGTAATCACCGCCGCGTCGCCGCCCTGTAATTCGACAAGCTGCCGAAATTTTTCGAACGCCGAACCATCGGAGAGAACGCGCCGCATGGCGTCACGCCCCTGTTCAATGCCGGAAACGCCGCCGCCGAATTTCAGCATGTACGCGCCGAGTTCGACGGTGAGTTCGACCACATCCGCCGGGCCGCCGCCTCGCAGCACGTCAAGAGATTCCAGCACTTCCAGCGTATTGCCCACCGCCTCGCCAAGCGGCTGATCCATGTCGGTGATGAGCGCAACCGCGTCTTTGCCCATCATTGCCGCGATTTCCACGAGGCTTTGCGCTAACAGGCGCGAATCCTCTTCGGTTTTCATGAACGCGCCGCTGCCGGTTTTGACATCGAACACGATGCCGTCAATTCCTTCCGCGAGCTTTTTGCTCAGAATGCTGCCGGTGATCAGCGGAATGCTCTCCACTGTCCCGGTCACATCGCGCAGCGCGTACAGTTTCTTATCGGCGGGAGCGATTTCAGCGGTCTGGCCGATCATGCAGACGCCGATCTGTTGCAGAATCTCAACATAGCGGTCGAACGGAATGTCCACGCGAAAGCCGGGAATCGCCTCTAATTTGTCGAGCGTGCCGCCGGTATGCCCAAGCCCGCGCCCGGAAAGCATCGGCACGCAGACGCCCGCCGCCGCGACCGCCGGGGCGAGCGGCAGCGAAATTTTATCGCCGACGCCGCCAGTGGAATGCTTATCCACTTTTCTGCCGGGAATCATGCTTAAATCGGCGATCATCCCGGAATGCAGCATGCACTCGGTCAGCGCGACCGTCTCGTCTTTCGACATGCCGCGAAAAAAAACCGCCATCGTAAACGCGGACATTTGATAATCTGGAATGCGGCCAGCGGTGTAGCCGTCAATCAAAAAACGGATGTGATCGCGGGAAAGCGTCGCGCCGTCGCGCTTGGTTTTGATGATGTCTTGCGCTCGCATAGTCTCCTTTCGTTGAGGGGAAAATGGTGTTTGCACACATCTGAAACAATCAGCAGAAGAAAAGGCAAGAAAAATCATGGAAATTTTGTCCGCCGCGTCAAACACGCCAAACTTCTTGACTTTTCTGTGAGTTTCACCAACATGGCGTTACCATGTAAATGATTGAAATTCGCTTGACAACTGATAAATGCAACGAAATAAATATATTATAGAGGCAGCACGTGGGATTACAATTTGAATGGGATGCTCTAAAGGCCGAAGCTAATCAACGTAAACACCATGTAAGTTTTGAAGAAGCCAGGTCTGTGTTTGGCGATCCTTTCGCGAGAATTGTAGCAGATCGCGAGCATTCTGACGAAGAACAGCGTTGGCATATCATTGGGATGTCTGAAAATTACCGTGTCATTATTGTCGCTTATACTGAACGGGATGACTTAATTCGGATCATTACCGCTCGAAAGGCTGAACCTGCCGAGAAAAAACGTTATGAAAAAATCAGAGAAACATACGAATAATGATAGTCTCATAGAAGTTCCGCCATTTGACTTCGAGCATTCCGAGCCAAACCGCTTTGCGGCGCGGTATCAAGAAGGGATTTCAACACATATCCTGACGGGGTCTGAAAAGGCGACGATTACGCTCGAGCCTGATGTCGCTGAATATTTTCCGGATTCTGCAAGTGTCAATGCCGCATTGCGCATGCTGATTGCGGCGCTGGCAACAGTAAAAAAACCTCGATCTGCCCTAAAAAGATCACGGGAAACACATCGCGGATAAAAATCTCATGGGACTCTTCTGGAATATTCCGACTTTTTTCAAAATCGTCGGCATCTTCAGCCTGATTCTGGTGCTGATTCGGCGGAACGTGCAATTGGGGACGGCGTTTTTCTCCGGGGCGTTGTTGTTAGGGCTGTGGTGTCGCATGATGCCGCTGGACATCGCCGAAACCATCGGCCTGGCGCTGATTGATGCGAAAACGCTCTTCGTCGCCGCAATGGTGGGGCTGATCTTGATTCTCAGCCGCTCGATGGAGACGCTGCATCAGATGAAGCGCCTGCTCGCCTCGCTGCAAGGAACGATTACGCGCGCGAAGGCGCAGTTGATTGTTTTTCCGGCGCTGATCGGGCTGCTGCCGATGCCGGGCGGCGCGATTTTTTCCGCGCCGATGGTGGAAGAAGTCGGCAAGCAGCATGGCATCGACGCCGAAACCAAATCGCTGCTGAATTACTGGTTTCGGCATGTCTGGGAACTGTTCTGGCCGCTTTATCCGGGGATGATTCTCGCCACGTCATTAGCCGGATTCGAGTTCTGGACGCTTGCGCTGCGCGGCTTTCCGCTCAGTCTGTTGTCGATGCTGCTCGGCTATCTTTTCCTGTTAAAACCATTGCATCTGCCGACAACAGGCCGCGCCCGGACAGCGAGTTCCTCCGAAATGCGAACGATTCTCAGAGAAGTCGCGCCGATTCTGTTTGTTGTTTTCGCCTCTATTGGCGGAAGCTTGAGCATTGCGTTCTTGAAAAATTCATATCCGGCAATTGAACAGATTCCCACCGAAGTCCCGCTGATTGCGGCGCTGCTTGTCAGCATCGCGCTCGTCTGGCGCATGAATTGCGCCTCCCCGCAAGTCATCGTGAGCGCCATCTGGAACAAAGCGCTTCTCAACATGCTCTACATGACATTCGGCATTTTCGCCTTTAAAAGCGTATTGGTCGAAAGCCGCGCCGTCGAAGACCTCAGCGCGTTTTTCATTGCCCTGCACGTGCCGCTGCTGCTGTTAGTGATGCTGATTCCGTTTATTGCCGGGGGGATTGCCGGCGTTGCGCTCGGTTTTGTCGGCACGTCGTTTCCCGTGCTGCTCTCGCTGTTTCATTCGATGGGACTCGAACCGCCGCAAACGATTCCATATCTTGTGCTGGCCTATTGTTCGGGTTTTACCGGCATGATGTTTTCGCCGCTGCATGTCTGCTTTGCACTGACGCGGGAATATTTTCACGCCGATTTCGGGCGGCTCTATCGCCGTCTCTGGCTGCCGCTGACGCTCCTG
>CAZMEO010000065.1:10754-11924 GCA_964565315.1 uncultured Candidatus Moduliflexus sp.
GGCGATTTTCAGCGTGTCGGCCATGCCGAACCCGACCTTTCAAGGCGAAACGCCGGATTACGTGCTGCATGCGCTCGAATATTTTTTGCTGTCGCTCCTCCTGATTCGCGCGCTGCTCGCCCGGCGTTTGCCGGAGAATGATCAGGCCGCCTGGATGCGGCTCTGTCTGCTTGGCGCGGCGCTCGCGATCTGTTATGGCGCATGCGACGAATGGCATCAATATTTCGTTCCGAACCGCCATTGCAGCCTGCATGATGTCGCCGCCGATGCGTTCGGCGCGTTGCTTGCCTGCGGCGCGGGCTGGCTCGACTATTTCCTCAAACTGCCGCGCCGCGCTGCTCTAAATCGCGTGCCGATATCGCTGAAATTGCTCTCATATTCGGCGTATCAACACCAATTGTTCCGGTAAAGATCGCAACATATTTATGTAAACGTTCTTATCATGACAAATACAGCAAAGAAATATTGACGAATAATCTATCTGTTATAACATGATGTTGCCACATCGTGGCGGCATGAGTATTGGCCGTAAATTGCAAGGTGAAATTAGCCTTTCGCCTTCGTCGAAATGGCGTTTCGACGTACATGGAGCAATACAGAACAAGACTGGCGTCGTTGCGAAAAACGCAAGGAATGCGAAGTCAAGGAGGGTAAGGCGATGCAAAGGGGCAGAAGGATGCGGCAGAATTTCGTCTATGCGCTGATCGCGGCGCTCCTGATCTGGGGAACGGCGTGCCGGAAAGAAGAACCGCAGAAACCGTCGCGCTGGGATGTGAAGCAGGAGCAAACCACCGGCCAGAAGGCGACGGAAAAACAAGCACTGGCGGGAGGCCAATTCAATAAATTTTTCCCGCAGGCGCTCGACGGCTTCAAAATCATTTACACGCAGGAAAAACAAGGATTTGCCGAAGCCAAGCTGGAAGACGCAAATGGCAAAGAATTGGCGACCCTCTCCATCTTCGATACGTTGAGCAATCCAGAGGCGGCGGCAAAATACCAGCAAGCGACTGAAAAACTGCAAGAGTATCCGATGGTCGCTGTCGGCGACAATGGCACGGCGTTGTTGATCGCGAACCGCCTGCAAGTGCAGGTGCGCTCGAAAGATGCGGCATTCGACGCCAACGCCCGCCAGACCTGGCTGCAAAAGTTCGATTTGAAAGGGCTTTCCGG
>CAZMEO010000065.1:12024-14118 GCA_964565315.1 uncultured Candidatus Moduliflexus sp.
ACGCCAACGCCCGCCAGACCTGGCTGCAAAAGTTCGATTTGAAAGGGCTTTCCGGAGTGGTGACGCCATAACAGAAACGACGAGAATTGGTAAATATTTAGCGCGTAGCGCTTGAGGTATTGTAGAAACATTCAAGCGAAGAACGATGATTCGCCGTAGGCGATGTGCCCGCAACCGCTACGCGGTAGAGCGTGACACGATACGAATATTCTACAACACTGGAAGCCCTACGGGCTAAATAGTTACGATAATGTTTAGGAGTGCAAAAGCTTGCTTTTGCCGTTCAAGGGAGGTTACGACATGGGTAACGTAAAGCCGTTTTATGAAATTGTTGATGAATTGCCGACCGACGGCCTGACCATCAAGACGCTGCGCGCGTTAGATTTCGTCGCGCCCGGACAATGGGAGAATTTGGTCGGGTTTACCAACACCATCCGCAAAGTGAGCGGCGAAAACGACGAGCGCCTCGTCCAGAAAATCGGCGAACGCGCCATTGCCTTATTCAACGATAAATCGCAGGGGTATCAACGCGCGTTGTGGCTCTATCAGACCGTTGACAACGTCGATAGCACGCTGGCAAAACTCGCGTTAGCGAATAAAGTCGGCGAAAAAATCCGGCTGCTCTCGTTTTTGAATAAACTGACGCCCGCCGCCGATACGACGCAAACCGTTGACGTGAGCTTGAAACTGGTCGCCGAAGTCGCCGGTTTTTGTCTTGTGAACGGCATTCCTGGCGACAGCGTGGGCGATTTCGTCCGCTCGCTCGCCGATTATAGCGGCGAAGCGATGATGCGGATGGCGGCGCTGCTCGCCGTTGACGGATTGATTCCGTTAGGGCCGGATTTTATCGGCAAAGTCGCCGACCGCCTCGGCAATATGCAGCCCAAAGAATTGGAAAAAAACAAAATGTTCCAGCAGATCAACGAATACATCCCTGGCGGCGATTCTTCCCAAAAATTGGGATTCGTCACCAAAAGCTTCAACGCCGTCAGCGGATGGATGGGCGATTTCATGCGCGGTCATGACATGACGGTGGAGAAGGTGCTGAGCGGTCTCAGCCGGTTTGTCGAACTCTCCGACAGCAAGCTCGATTACGTCGCCGCGTTCCTTGACATGACGACGAATTACTACGAACACACCGGCACGCAGACGATTGCGCGGCGGCTGATCGAACGCGCTGTCAATGAAATTTAACCAATATCGAACCTGTCAGACACCTTTCAGGTGTCTGACAGGTTAATGGCGCGGGAGGCGCATATTATGGGCATCTTATCGTGGATTCTCTTAGGGTTGATTGCGGGCGCACTGGCAAAATACATCATGCCTGGCAAAGATTCAGGCGGGTTCATCGTGACGACGCTGCTTGGCATTGCCGGGGCGTTTGTCGGCGGGGCGATCAGTTCGTTCCTCGGCATCGGCAGTTTCACCGGCTGGAATATCAAAAGCATGCTGATCGCCGTTATCGGCGCGGTGCTTGTTCTCGCCATCTGGCGCAAAGTCAAAAAATAGCGTTCCGCTCGCGACAGCCTTGCGAAGGCTGCGAGCCTTCGCAAGGCTCTACAGCGTACCGCCGACGTCCTCGTCGGCGTTGCCAATAAAGGCCGACGAGGACGTCGGCGGTACGAAGTTCTCTTAAAAATTAACGTTCCAATGTACGATCCTTTCTTACACGCATCCCTGTAGTTCCCTATGTATTGGAAATATTGCCTGAAACGCCTGATACACGGCCTCTGGATGTACGCCGTGATCATCTTCATTTTTTCCGCGCTGTTCAACGCGACGATGGAAAAAACGGTCAGAGCGCAGATCGAAGACGACATCCACGAAGAAGCCATTCGTGTGCAAACCGCCATGAAACCGGGAGAAATGGCGACATTTCTCGAAGAGCGCCGCGCCGCGAAATATCGCCTGTATCATTTAGATCAACCCGCCTGGAAACGAGTTATCTGGCGGGCGATTGACACATTGGCGTTCCGGTTCGGCGAGTCCACGCTCATCAAATCGTCAGCAGGTGAGACGGCGGTCTGGAATATTCTGATTGAGGCGTTGCCCCGCACGATGCTCCTGTTTACCTCCGCCATCGCGCTCGATATT
>CAZMEO010000066.1:0-9619 GCA_964565315.1 uncultured Candidatus Moduliflexus sp.
CAGATCGTTGCCAAAAGGCTTGGCGTCAGCGCTCAGGATGTCCAGGAATTCTGGGGAGAAGTCATGCTGGAGGTCTCGTTAGAACAATCGTTGTTGCTGACGCTTGAAAATGAGGCCGCGTGGGTTATCGCGAATCAATTGACCGACCGCAAAACGCTTCCCAATTATTTGAATCTCATCTATTTTGAGGGGTTAAACGCGGTTGCTCCTGAATACGTGACCATTTATAGTTTTTCAAAACAATAGTTGCGCTGTTGTCTGAACACCGTATTTTCAGGGAAGCAGATATGAAGTTTCATACACAGTTACGAGTCATCTCAACGTTATCAATCGTCCCGATTCTGCTGGTCGGAATATTCTTAGTGATCAGCACGTCTTTAATGAATAGAGCGGCTGAAAAAATCGCGTTTGTGAATGAAAGCATCAAAGAGATTTCATCAATGCGGACGGTGATGTTCGATTATGCGCAGGGTTCTACGGAAAGGGCAGAGAACCAATTACGCCGGATCGAACAGAAATTAACGGCGCTCTTCGCGCGAGCGCAGTTTCAGAGTTCTTCAGAACGCGAACTCTTAGGCTACATCGAGCGTGACTATCAACGGGTTCGAAGCCTGTTTGCCGAATTACAAAAAAAGAACACGATTCAGATGCGGGACGAACCTGCACAGCAGGCTGCCGCCCGAAAGTATGCGAACATTCTGCTTGCGCAGTTCGGCATCCTTTCCCAAAACATCATCACGCAGAGCTTTCAACTCCATGGCCTCATCAATCAACATCTGGAAGTCACCAGAAATATCTACAATACGCTCATCCTGTCGATGATTGCCCTATTTACCGCGATTATTCCGGGAATCTCGCTGTTCGTCAACGCACAGATCAAACGTTCGGTTGCCCATCTTTTGCAGGTCGCGCATCAACTCAGAGACGGCAATCTGGATTACGAGATCGACAGCGCAGAAACGAATGAATTTCAAGCGGTCTATGTGGCGTTTAACCAGATGATCGCTCAAATCAACGCCTCGTACAAACGCCTGACGCAGGAAATCGAAGAGCGGAAACATGCGGAAAAGGCATTGCGGGAAAGCGAGGCCAAATATCGGCGGCTCGTCGAACATAGCAATGATCTGGTCTGTGAAATAGACATGCGCGGCCACTTCCTCTTCCTCAACCCGCAATATGAACAGATTTTGGGCTATGCTCCGCAAGAATTACTGGGAAGAAGCGCTAAAGAACTCATTCACCCCGATCATCTTCAAGCGTCAACCCCCAAATTGCAACAGGTGATAACGACCCGGACAGCCTCCCGCGACCAATGGCGGTTTCAGCATAAAAACGGCGAATGGCGATGGTTTGAATGCGCCAGCCAGACGTATGAGTCTGCGCCTGGAGAAATTCGGATCGTCGTCATTTCCCGCGACATCACCGAGCGCAAACTCGCGGAAGAGCAGAGCAAGGAACATGCGCGAAGGCTGGAAGAAGCCGTGCAGCAGAAGCAGCGCGACATGGAAGCCTTATACGACAAACTGCTGCGGCAGGAAAAATTAGCGACCATCGGGCAAATGGCCGGCAGCATCGCGCATGAATTACGCAATCCGTTAGGAGCGGTCAAACAGTCGGTCTATTACCTCAAACGCCTGGCGCACAATCAGGAACTCACGGCATCCAATCCAAAGGTACTGCGCCATTTAGACCTCATTGACGCAGAATTAGCAACGTCGGCGCAAGTGATTACCAGTCTCCTCGACATGACGCACATGAATCCGCCCAAATGCCAGCCAACAGGTGCGCGCGTTCTCATCGAAGAGGTCTTGCAGCGTTGCCATCTGCCGGAACAAATCCAGGTGACGACCTCGCTGCAACCAGAATCGTTGACACTCGTTGTTGATCCGCTGCAAATGCGGCAGGTCTTGCTGAACGTGCTGACCAATGCGGCGCAATCCATTCAGGGAGACGGCGCGATTACGGTCAGCGCAAAACAGTTGACAGAACCCGAAGAAGCTGTCATTGAGGTTCGCGACAGCGGCGGCGGCATCGCGCCCGACGCGCTGTCAAAAGTATTTGAGCCATTATACACGACGAAAGCGAATGGCACCGGGTTAGGCTTGAGCATTTGCAAACAGATCATCGAAAATCATGACGGTCGAATCACGCTAACGAGTCATCCCGATCATGGCACGACCGTGACAATTGTTCTGCCTTGTCACCATTGATATGGGCTGAGAGCCATGCGCTCAGGGCGAGCGGGCATCCTCTCCTGAACGCCTTCACCTGATGACATTGAAGCGCCGCAGACGCTCTCATGAGAACTCATGTTACACCCATTGGAGAATTCGCAATTATTAGTCATTGAAGACCATCCCGCGCAACTCATGACGCTCACGGACATTCTGAGCGCTAACGGGTTATCTCCTATCGGCTGCCTATCAGGGAAAGAGGCGCTTGCGGCCTGCGAACAGCATGATGTGCATGTCGCGATCCTCGACCTGCGTTTGTCCGATATGGATGGCCTGACTGTGTTGCAACTCCTGAAAGAACGGACTCCAGACATCAAAGTCATCATCAACACCGCGTATGCCTCCTTAGAATCGGCCATCGAAGCGGTCAATCGCAACGCCTTTGCCTATGTGCAGAAAATGGGCAATCCCGATGAATTATTGGCGCAAGTGCATCGCGCCTTTCATGCCCATCTGGCCGGGTATAGCGAACGCCTGAAACATGAAGTGCAGGCGCAGACCGCTGAACTGATCCGGACGAACGCGATCTTGCGTCAGGAAATTGCCGAACATGCGCGGGCTGAGGAAGAAATCCGCCGGTTGAACGCGGAATTGGAAACGCGCGTCCAGCAGCGCACCGCGCAATTAGAAGAGGCCAATGAAGAATTGAAGAGTTTTGCCTACATCGTCTCGCACGACCTGAAAGCGCCGCTGCGCAGCATTACGCAGTTGATCACCTGGCTTGTCGAAGATTGCGCAGTCGGATTGAATGATCAGGGGAAGGAGTACATGAACTTGCTGCGTCATCGCGTTCAGCGCATGAACAACCTGATTAACGGCGTGCTGGAATATTCCCGCATCGAGCGTGTCAGCCGGGCGGCGGAATCCATCGATCTCGCGCAGTTGCTGGCCGAAGTGCTGGATACGCTTGCCCCGCCGCCATCTATCACGATTACGCTGCCGGAGTCGCTGCCGATAATTCACGGCGATAGAATCCGCGTCGCGCAGGTGTTTCAAAATCTGATTGGCAACGCGATTAAATTTCTGGATAAACCGCATGGGAATATTACGGTGGACTGCGCAGATGATGGGGACAGATGGACGTTCACCGTCACGGATAATGGGCCGGGGATCGACCCGAAGCAGCATGAGAAAATTTTTCAGATTTTTCAGACGCTTCATTCGCGCGATGAGGTCGAAAGCACCGGCATCGGCCTGACGATCGTCAAAAAGATTATTGAATCGTCAGGCGGCAGTATCTGGGTGACGTCGGCTGTCGGGCAGGGAACGTCCTTTGTCTTTACCCTGCCGAAACCGAACACCTGCGAACAGGCGGCTTCAGCATGATAGAACAGGGATATTCGCAGAGAAGCCTCAGAAGTGCGGCACGGTCGCCGCGATGCGCCGACGAGGACGTTGGCGGGACGAAGTTCTGTGAATTGGCCTTGCAACTGCTGTCAGAAACCTCATGAAGATTAAAAAATAGTTCGCTCATCCTGCGTAAAACCCCACCCCCGGCCCCTCCCCAACAGGGAGGGGCGTGTTCCCCCTCTCCTTCGGAGAGGGGGCAGGGGGTGAGGTAAAAAGGCTGTGACCGAATGAAATTTTTAATCTTCATAAGGTATCTGACAGCTTGCGGCGAGGAAAACATGATGACCAAAATAGACCTGAAAAAAGAATTGAAACATCTGTATAACCCATCAGCAAAACACGTTTCGATTGTGGACGTGCCGCCGATGAATTTTTTGATGATTGACGGACAGGGCGATCCGAATACGTCGCAGGCATATCAGGAAGCGATTGAAGCGCTGTTTTCCGTGTCATACACGCTGAAATTCATGATCAAAAAAGGGGCGCAAGCGATTGATTACGGCGTGATGCCGCTGGAAGGTTTGTGGTGGGCCGAAGAGATGACGCGCTTTTCCACCGATGATAAAAGCCGCTGGCTCTGGACGGCGCTGATGATGCAGCCGGAATATGTCACGCAAGCGCTGGTCAATGAGGCGGTCGAGCAGGTGACGACGAAGAAAGGAATCGCAGCAGCAGCGCAACTCCGTTTCGAGCAGTTTCACGAAGGCCGTTCCGCGCAAATTCTGCACATCGGGACGTTTGCTGCCGAACAGCCGAACATTGAGCGGATTCATGCCGAAATCGAGGCGCAAGGCTGCCATCTTGTCGGGAAACATCACGAAATCTATCTGAGTGATTTCCGCAAAACCGCGCCAGACAAGCTGAAAACCATCATCCGCCATCCGATGGCCTGATCATCGGCGCAAGCAGTCAGACACCTGAAACGTGTCTGACTGCTTATGCGACTCTCAACCTTTGACGCCGCCGGACAGTCCTTCGATAAACTGTGATTGGAAAAAGAGGAAAAAGATGATCGGGACGCCAACGGCAATCGTACTGCCTGCCATCAGCGACGCATAATCCGGATTATAGCCGACCATGACGAAAAACAGGCGAATCGGCAGTGTAACCAATTCTCTTTTCTGAAGCACGAGCAACGGCCAGAGCAGCGCTTTCCAAGCATTCGTAAAGGTATAGATCGCGAGCGCGGCTAAGGCCGGTTTCGCTAATGGCAGCGCCACTTTATACCAGAGCGTCCATTGATTCGCGCCATCCACAATGCCGGCATCAAAAAAATCTTTCGGCAGGCGCATGTAATATTGCCGCAGCAGGAACACGCCAAACGGTGCGGCAGCGGCCGGGAATACGAGGCCACCGTAATTGTTCGTCAGTTTTAAAAGGGCGACCACTTTAAAGGTCGGAACGATCATGCCGAATTGCGGAATCATCATCGTAGCGAGGATGGCAAAAAAAATCGCGTTCCGCCCTGGAAATTGCATAATCGCCAATGGATAGGCGGCTAAGGCTGACACCAGCAGCGTGAAAAAGATTTGCAGCGCCGTCGTGGCAAACGAATTCAAAATAGCCAGGTGCATTTGATGCACGGTAAACGCAGAGCGATAATTCTGCCACCCCATCCCCGGCACCCAGAACTTTGGCGGCAGGGAAAACATGTTATTGGTTGGCTTAAAAGAGGTCATGATTGTCCAGACGATCGGCGCTAAAAAGATGCAAGCCATCGCGAATAAAAATCCGTAGAGCAGCCAATTTTTAATATACGCATTAAATTTCATTGTCGTCTCCCGTAAAAATAACTTTCACACGTTGTGCTGTCAGCCGAACCTGTCGTTTCGACTGACATAATCTTCATCAATCAACAGGTTTGTTGACCCCTAACACTTTCAATTGAAATGCCGTCCAGAGCAGCAACGCTAAAAAGATCAGCCATCCGGCGGCGCTCGCCTGACCAACTAAATTCGTGCGGAACGCATAATTATACAAATAGGTCATGAACATCAAGCCCGCCCGTCCTGGGCCGTAGCTTTCGCCGCCTTGCTGCCAGATCATAAACGGGAGATCGAAGAGTTGCAGGCCGCCAATGGCTGACGTAACCATGACGAAAATAAAGGCCGGACGCATCAATGGCATCGTGATGCGCGTGGTCTGCTGCCACCAGGACGCGCCGTCAATGCGAGCCGCTTCGTACAAGCCCGGATCAATCACCTGAAGCGAGGCGAGAAAATAGACCATGTGAAAGCCGGTCCACATCCAGAACGAGATAATCCACATGACTGGAAAAGCCAGAGCCTCTGACATCAGCCAGTTAAAATTCGCCGGGCTGCCGGTAAAGAGGCCAATGATCCAGTTCACGATACCAAATTCCCGGCGAAAGAGCATGATAAAAATAATTGACGCGACCGAGCCGCTAATCAGCACCGGCATAAAAAACGCTGCCCGTAAAAATCCTTTCAATCTGCGCGGCGCTTCATTCAGCAGAATCGCTAAGACAAATGCCGCGGGAACCTGCGTGGCTAACGAACCGAGCATAAATTTAAATGAATTAATGGCGGATGCCCAGAAACGCTCGTCGCTTAACACTCGTTCATAATGCTTAAATCCGACAAACGATCCGATTTTAAATCCGATCATTTTCGAGAAACTCATCTGAATCCCCACAACATACGGATAAATGCTGAATATCAGAAATAAGAGAATATACGGCAGAAGGAATAAATAGGGGGTAAGTGGATGGCGTCCTGGCTCGCTGAATGTTGTCTGTTTAAATACCTTCATCTCTTTGCTCCATGCGTAGAGGGTTAGAGGAGGAATCCCGGACGAGGCGCGCTCGTCCGGGAACTTCGTCTTGCCAGAGGAGGAAATGCGTTCCTCAGTTTTCGTAATCTTCGATCTCTTTCAACAACACTTTCTGTTCATCTTCCAGGGCATTCTGGACAGATTTTGCGCCGCTCGTAATCGCTGTCCAGGCTTCGTTGACCCGTCCCCAGCTTCTTGATGTGTGCTGAAAGATTTCTTGCACAGGCATTTCTTTTGCCAATTCAACGAACAACAAACCGACTTGCTGTCCGCCATAGACCGGATAGGGTTTCTTTAATTCTTCGACATCCCAGGCGGAAGAAATCGGCGCAAGAATGCCGCTGCTGGCAAATTTCGGCCCGAAAATTCCTGGCGCATAGTTCATATATTCCAGCACTTGATAGGCAAATTCAGGATATTCACAGCCAATGGTAATCGCTTTATATGATCCGCCCCAGGCTGCGGTGCGCGGGCCGCCTTTCGTCCAGGTCGGCAGCGGTCTGGCTTTCATTTTGCCTTCGACAGCGGTTCCGGTCAATGGTTCAAGCGAGCCATTTAACCACCAATCTGGAGTCGGCAGGGCTAACAAGCGGCCTTCTTTGATGTGATCCCAGACAGCCGCCCAGTCCTGTTCCATAATCAAGCCATCTTTATACCAGCCATGCAGCTTTTCCAACTGCGCGACAAAATCCGGGTTCGTCAACTGCGGAATGCCATTCTCGTCTTCTAATTTAATGCCAGCTTGCTGCATCATCATCTGGCCGAGAGAATACCAGATACCCATAATCGGATAGACATCCTGTTTGCCGTCGCCGTCTTTATCAACAGCCACTTTTTTGCCAGCGGCAAAAAAATCATCCCAGGTTTCAATCGTCGCCATGTCAACGCCAGCGGCTTTCCAGGCTTCGTCATTATAGATTAACGCTGATGGATGCACGTCATTCGGGAGGCCGTATTGATGACCGCCAAAATTATATTTGGCAAGACGAGCAGGCACAATCAACGGAACAAGTTTGGAATCTTTGGTATAATCTTCTAAAGGAATGAGCAATGAGCGTTCCGGATCAGGATGGGCAATCAGCACCGCATCGTCGCCGTAGCCATCAATAATATCCGGCCAGCCTTCGCCAGAGGTCGAGGCGCTGCGCAGGCGGGTCAGCATGGTTTGCTGATCAAGCAATTCCATCTCAAGCGTAATGCCAAACTGTTTTTCAATGTCCGCTTTCCGGTCTTCAATTTCCTTGAAATTGTTTGCTGTAAACGACCAGAAGACAAGCTTTTCCGGCTTATCAGCCGCAAAGCCGCTCACCGCCGCTGTCACGAGAAATACAAGACTGACACCCACAATAAAAAACTTTTTCATAGAAAAACCTCCTGTTGTTCACATGTTTCCGCCGAGACGAAACAACATATGATCGTTAACCACCGATATAACGATATAGACAACACTTTGCTTCGTACAGGTTTTGGTGAAATCACGAGAATCTCACTATCCTGACGACGCCTACAAGCACAAGCGCCTGATGTCACGCATCAAAAATCAGGCAAGAAAATCTGTCAAGCATATTTTTATTATTTTACAAAACCTATCAGAATAAGTTATAAAGATGTCTTCTAAATATTGATTATTTATATACATACTTGTATGAAAAATTTTATCCATTCTTGTATGCCGCATGTGACAGGATAATTTGCATAATCATCGTCAATCAGCATTGAATTTTCAGAAAAGACAAGCGCGTTATTCATCTATAAATAAGCCAAAATCAACGACGATATGTTTTATGTGCCTCTTGCCGCGTCAGTCGCGCCATACCTGTTTTTTCTGTAAAATAAAGATTGACATAAAATGAGCGTTTTGAAAATATTCTTTCGTTCCTGTACGGACAGGTTTTTATTATTCTTTTGTTGGAGAGCATCCATGAAAATTATCACGACCGACTCAACGCCGAAATATCTCCAGTTAAAAGACTTGTTGATCCAACATTTTGAACATGAGCGATTCGTCGCCGATCAGAAAATTCCATCAGAAAATGACCTGATGCAGCAGTTTGATGTCAGCCGCAGCACGGTCAGGCAGGCATTGGCGGAATTGGTGAATGAAGGGCGCATCTATAAAAAGGCTGGCAGCGGCAGCTTCTTTTCGGGCGAACGACCGATAGAAAAAGAGAACAACCAGCCAAGCCACCTGATCGGAGTGATTACGGCGCTTCCGTCATATATTTACCCGCAAATCGTCCAGGGAATCAATGAGGTCGCTTATACAAGAGATTATAATATTATTTTAGGCACGTCACACGCTGATTGGGAACAAGAAGCGGCCTGCTTGGATCAACTGCTGGAACGCGGGATTGATGGATTGATTCTTGAGCCATCAGACACCATTCATCATCTGAAAGAATCGGGGTTTTTCGAGCGCTTAGCGGCGCGTTCAGTGCCGATTGTGCTGATTAATTGGATGCTTGACGTGCCGAATGTCTCGTGTGTGTCGCTGGATGATGTCGCGGGCGGCTTTCGCGCAACAAGCTACCTGATCGAAGCGGGGCATCGCCGAATCGCCTATCTCTACCCTGAAAATTTCCCTGGACTTCAGCGCTATCAGGGATACCGAAATGCGCTGAAAACGCATGGAATTGCCCCGGATTCCCGTTTAGAAAAACCGACAACCGTTTTTAACTGGAATCAAACCGATTATATCCGCAAGCTGATGAAAGAATTAATTGATTTAGGAGATGAGCGCCCTTCAGCAGTGTTTTGTTTTAATGATCTTGCGGCGCTGCGGATGTATGCGACCATCCGCGAAGCCGGATTAAAAGTGCCTGACGATATTTCACTGATGGGCTTTGATGATTATGAAATGTCTGCGTTAGCCGAAGTGCCGCTGACGACAATGGCGCACCCCAAAGCCCGGTTAGGGAAATGGGCGGCGGAAATCCTCTTCGAACAGATTGAATTGGGCAAGCCAGACGCGGAAATGCGTATCTCCATGAATCCCACGCTGATCGTGCGCGATTCCGTCAAATCATTCGGATAACCATGCCAGTTCCCCTGTAATGCTTGTTTTGCCATTTCTCCGTATTTTCCTAAACGATTCACATTGACTTTAGCGTCTTAACATGCTATATTGCATTATTCATGAAGATTGAACCTCACCCAGGCAGGGTTCTTCGTGGTCAACGCTTCTGCATCAGGAGGGAATCTCTATGACAGGGATCAGTGAATCTCATCGCGAGCGAGATGCC
>CAZMEO010000066.1:9719-14112 GCA_964565315.1 uncultured Candidatus Moduliflexus sp.
TCAGGAGGGAATCTCTATGACAGGGATCAGTGAATCTCATCGCGAGCGAGATGCCGTGTATGCGCTGATCACATTTAAACGTAAAGGGAAACAGTATGAGGAAAAAAATTCAAATGCGTTTTTCCCCGTGTACGTTGGCATCGTGGACGCCGCGTTAGCGATTGACCCGGCGATTCGCGTCGAATGGCATGGCCCGTACACCTGGGATCCGGTGGCGCAATGTCAGGACATCCAACAATTGATTGCCCGGCAGGCTGACGGCATTATCGTCACCGCCGCCGGGGCAACCGCCTTAAACTCCGCAATTAATGACGCCATCCGCGCGGGCATTCCCGTAATCAATTTCGATGCTGATGCTCCTGAAAGCGACCGCCTGACCTTTGTGGGAACCAATAACTTCAAGGCAGGCTATCGCGCAGGACAGGCAATGGCGGAATGGCTTGCCGGTCAGGGCAATGTCCTTGTTGCCAATATCCCGAACGCCGATCAGCTTGAAGCGCGCGTGCAGGGATTTCTCGCCGCAATGCGTGAATTCGCGCCGCAATCTTCGGTTTATGTCAGCAATGAAATGCCGAGCGCCGAAGCTGGCGAAACTCAAGAACATCAATCCATGCGTTGGCGCAATTTGCTCATGCGCAAAATCCAGGAATTCCCGGATATTCGCGGCGTGTTCATGACGTTTGGCGAATCTGGTTCTGCCCTTATTGACGCAATTGACGCCTTGCATCGCCAGGATGTTATTCAGGGATTGGTGTTTGATGTTGATGCAACAGCCATTAAGTTGGTCGGGACAGACCGACTGCGCGGCGTGATCGAACAAGAAATGTATCTCATGGGGTATATCTCCATGATTTTAGCGTATGCTGCCCGCCAGTCGCCGGAAATGCCGACCAAACATGATGGCCTTTGGCGCATCGCTGCCCTGCAAAACTTTCTCAAGACGCATCCCAATCTTCTGCCCGCAACAGCCCAAAAATTACGCGTAATTCTTCAGGAACTTGACGCCCAGACGCCAACCTATCCGATTGATACCGGCATTCAGGTGTTAGGGAAAATGGAGATTCTTGACGTTGTGGCGAACGATTTTGAGAACATGCGCGAATCGCTGTCTGATAAAATTGACGCCTTAGGCAACGAAATTCAGGTGAGAACACGCGCGGAACGCGAACTTCGCCTCCTGAACGAGCAGCTTGAACAGCGCGTGAAAGAGCGCACGGCGGAAATTGCGCGGCAAAAGTATATCTTAGATACTTTTATGGCAAACGTGCCGGATAGCATTTATTTTAAGGATCGAGAGAGTCGGATTACCCATGCCAATCTCGCCCATGCCCGTTCGATGGGATTTTATGATCCCAGCGAAGAAATGGGAAAATCAGACTTCGATTTTTTCCCGGAAGAATTGGCGCGTTCCAAATATGAGCAGGAGCAGGCGATTATGCAGACCGGCCAGCCATTGCTGGCGCTGGAAGAGCCTGATGCGCAGGGGCGCTGGTCATTGACCACCAAAATGCCGTTACGCGACGAACATGGCGAGATTATCGGCACGTTCGGCATTTCCCGCGATATTACGCCATTGAAGCAAGCGCAGCATCAAGTGGAAGATGCGTATGTAGAAATTCAAAAATTGAACGAACAACTGAGGCGAGAAAACCTGCGCATGAGCGCGGAACTCGATGTCGCCCGGCGCTTGCAGCAGATGGTGCTGCCGATGCCGGAAGAACTCTGCGCGTTATCCGGGCTTGAGATTGTGGGCTATATGCAGCCTGCGGCAGAAGTCGGCGGCGATTATTACGATGTGCTGCCTTGTCAGCGCGACGGGCATGTCTGCATCGGGATCGGCGACGTGACCGGGCATGGCCTCGAAAGCGGCGTCTTAATGCTGATGACGCAGACCGCCATTCGCACCCTGATTGACCGGGGCGAAACCGATCCGGTCATCTTTTTGAATACGCTCAATCGCGTCCTGTATCAAAACATTCAGCGCATGGGCGTGGATCGCAGCCTGACGCTCGCAATCGTGAATTATCAGGAGGGACAACTGCGCCTGATCGGGCAGCACGAGGAAGCGCTCATCGTCCGTCATGACGGGAAAATCGAGCGCATGGATACGATTGATCTCGGTTTTCCATTAGGCATGGTGGATGATATTCGGCAATGGGTGGCAGAGACGACTGTCACGCTGTGTTCAGGAGATGGGCTGATCCTCTATACCGACGGCATTACGGAAGCCCAGAATGCGGCAGGCGAATTCTATGGATTGGAGCGGCTCTGCGCCGTGATTAGCGCGAATTGGCGCGAAAAAAACGCTGAATACGCGAAGCAGGCGATTGTTGACGACCTTCGCGCCTTCGTTGGCGGTGCGATGGTCTATGATGATGTGACGCTTGTGGTGTTAAAACAACAATAGTTGCACATCGCGTATGCGTATATTAATGCTCAAGATACATCCGCTATTTCATGAGACCCGGGTTGTTGTGGCCTGGAAGGTTTTCATAGAGAAACAATTCAACCGAGCATTGATCGAGCGAATTCATAAAATATAAGGAGTTGTGATATGCAATCAGCCTGCGCATTACACGAAACTGCGACCGAATTCTCATCAACCTCCCGTCCAACCATCGGTTTATTATTGTGCCGCCCCTTGACCGATTCACGCTCCTTTCAGGTCTGGTCAGGCGTGTGTGCTGCCGCCCGCCAACGGGATCTTAATGTGATTTGTTTTCCCTTATATACGCACATGCACGGAGATCGGGAACAAAATAATATTCTCTTGCGCCTCATCAGTCAGCGGAGAATCCAGGGCGTCGCCGTGTATCACTGGTGGAGCGATCGCGCGGAATTCGAAGCCAATCTCGCGCCGCTCCCGGATATCCCCATTATTAGCCTGACCCATTTATTCGAAGGGCATTATGGCGTGGTTGATGATAATTATGGCGGGATGCGCCTGGCCGTGGAACACTTGATTACGGCTCATCACTGCCGCCGCCTGGCATACATTCATGGTCCGGAAGGGTGTCAGCCGTCGGAGGAACGTTTTCGCGGCTATATAGATGGGTTAGCGGCGCATGGGATTCCGGTGGATGAGCGTCTTATCACGCCGCGCCTCCCTCTCTTTTTATGGGACAGCGGTATGCGGGCGCTCTCCCAATTGATTGATGAACGGCGGCTGCGGCCTGGCGTGGATTTCGATGCGATTGTGACCCGTTCCGATCATCTTGCCTTTACGATACTCGATGAATTGCGGCGAAGAGGCATTCGAGTTCCGTATGATGTCGCGGTCGTCGGGTATGATAACATGGATGAGTGTCAGACGATGATGCCTCCTCTGACCTCTGTGGTATTGCCGTTTTATGAATTGGGGCAGCGCGCGGTCCAGATGTTGGCTGATCTGTTCGCAGGGCAATCCTTACCAGCCCCACATGTGATTGTGCCGCCGCAGTTGATGGTGCGTCAGTCCTGTGGGTGTCTGCCAGCATCCGTCATCCAGGTACGATCTCCAATAGGGCAAGCTGCCAGGAGCGCATCGGAAAGCCTCCATGACGCCGACTTGCCAGAATTTTTATATCAATTCGCCAATGACATCGGCGCGGACATGCGTTCACGCGATCAAATAACCAGCTTTTTGGAGGCGTTTACCGCCGAATTACACGGCGCTCCTGCGGGATTTTTAGCGTCATTAGACATGTTGCTGCGCGGCATGGTCGCCGGAGAACAGAAGGTCGCGATCTGGCAAACCATTCTTTCCGAATTCCGGCGGCAGATGACCGCTATCCTGTCGCCCGACGACGCGCAACGCGCGGAATCCCTGTGGCATCAAGCGCGGATGATGATTGAAGAAGCCATCTTATGGGCAGCGGCTCGGCGACACGAGCGCGACGTAAAGTATGCTGAGACGTTGCGAGATCTTAGCCAGGCGTTAATTACGACGTTTGATATCGAGGGTATCATGGCGATCTTATCCCAAAAATTACCGCTGCTGGGGATTAAGCGCGGCATCGTGTCCCTCTATGACTCGGCGGATGACCCAACCACTCTGGCGCGCGTAATCATGGCCTATGATGAGAATGGCCGTATTGAGGTGCCGCGTGATCGCGTTGCGTTTGCAACGCGGGAATTAGCCCCTGATGAGGTCTGGCCGCAGCATTTTCGGTATGATTTGATTGTCAAGCCGCTCTACTTCCAGCAAACCCCGATTGGCCTGGCGGTATTGGAGACAGGCGCGCAGGATCGGAATCTCTATGAAACGGTGCGCGGGGAACTGAGCAGCGCATTGCAAGGCGCGTTATTAGTCCAGCGAGTGCAGGAACGCTCCGCTGAGATCGCCCGCCAGAAATATATCCTCGACACATTTCTGGAAAATGTGCCGGATTCCATTTATTTTAAGGACCGCGAG
>CAZMEO010000067.1:0-11217 GCA_964565315.1 uncultured Candidatus Moduliflexus sp.
ATGCTTGAACAGACCTGTCAGACACCTTCAAGGTGTCTGACAGGTTTCGTCCCGTTCAATGCAAGTGAATAACGCAGCATCAACAGGAGTGCGACGCGGTCGGCTTACTCCGGCCACATTAAAACGACTGCGGCAGCGTAATCACGAACTGACATCCCGCCTGTTCGAGATTTTCGACGGTCATCGTGCCATGATATTTCTGAATGATCGTATAACTGACGGACAGCCCTAATCCTAAGTTATTTTCGCCCCCTTTTTTCGTCGAGTAAAACGGCAGAAAAATATTGTTCGGATTTTTGTCGGCAATGCCGGGGCCGGTATCATGAAACGTCAACTGCGCATACGTCCCATCTTCCCCGACAATCAGGGCGGTATGAATCGAAATTTGCCCGCCGGACGGCATCGCTTCGAAGCTGTTTTTGAGGAGATTTAAAATCACTTGCTTGATTTCATGCCGGTTGGCGCGAATCAGCAAATCTTTCGAGCATGGTTCGAATTTGATGTGAATATGCTGATAACTCGCGTTATGCTTAATGAGCTTGAGCGTGTTGCGCAGTTCGCTGTTCAATTCGATCTCTTCGTTGGCAATCGAATTTTTCTCCGAAAACGAGAGGAGATTGCTGACAATTGTCGCAATATGTTCAATCTGTTCGTGCAGCGTATCGAGCGCTTCATGAAACTCCGGCGCGCGAAATTTGTATTTCATGAAACTGAGATAGGTGTAAATAATTTCTAACGGGTTGTTGATTTCATGTGCCACACCCGCCGCCAACAGGCCGACTGACGCGAGTTTCTCCGAGAGAATGACCTGTTTTTGCAGACGGTCATATTCGCTGACATCTTCAATAATGATAATCACGCCGATCAGGAGCTTGCCGTCATAGACTGGAAACAGCTTTAAATTTCCGGTGATCGGCATGGCGTTCAGGGTGAGCGGAATTTGATAGATGGTTGTTTCTACCGGATCGGCGCTTTTGATGAGATTCATGACCTCGGCGTTCGCACTGGAAAGAAGTTGCTCTAAAGGAGTGTTGAAATAGGACGATTTCGTCAGGACGAAATTCTGCTTGCAGTAATCATTCACCATTTTGATGCGGTGGGCGTCGTCCATGACAATCAGATTGACCGGGAGATGGCGCAGAATCGCCTCATTATACTTCAGCAGTTGGTAAAATTCCCGATTCAAATTCTCAACATTTTCTTCGGCGGACAACTGAATGTACGCCATTTTGATCAGGTTGAGTTTATCAATGTTGCGAACATGATCTGTCACCAGAATTTCGCCGTTTTTAATAACGCTCACCCAGTCCGCCAATTCATAAATATCGTCAATCCGATGCGTAATCAGCAGCACCGACGTGCCGCGCTCTTTCAGGCGTGTCAGCAAGCCGACCACCTTTTTGAACGAGGGCGAAGAGAGTTTTTCTAACGCTTCATCGAGGATCAGGAGCTTGGGGCGGCTGTAAATCTGCTTCAGAATATCAATCAGAATGCGGTCGGAGAGGTTGAGATTTTTGGCGAGCGTGATCGGATCAATATCAATCTCTTGTTCCTGCAAAAAAAGACGCGCCGCGTGATAGATGCGATAGCGCCATTTCAGATTTTCGACGAATGGCCCGTTGGTGAGAAACAGATTCTCCGCCACCGTAAAATGCTCGTTGATGGAGAGGGCATGTTGATGGACGACGCGGATGCCCGCTTGATAGGCGGAGTTAATGGTGAAGGAACGATATTCCTGGCCGTTAAAGAAGATAATGCCGGATTGCGGCTTGATGAGGCCGCAGAGAATGGCGGCTAATGACGATTTGCCTGCGCCGTGTTCGCCGACGATAGCATGAATGACTGAATACTCGATGGAAAAATCAATCTGCTTGAGGGCGCGAACCTGTCCATAATCAAGCGTGATGTCTTCTAATACAAGCAGCGCGTCCTCAGTCTTTGGGGATGGGAATGCCATATTTTCTTAACCGACTGTACAGCGTTTTTCGGCTCATATTCAGCAATTCCGCAGTCCGTTTTTTATTATACTCGGTTTTCTGAAGCAGGTTCAGAATGAGATTTTTTTCCATCTCTTCCCGGATATTTTCTTGCGCGACAGGTGCATCTTCCGTCTCATCAGGGAGTTCCGGCGGCAAATCTTCGTTGCTGATCAATCCATTTGAAGAAATCGCCGCCGCATAATTCACGACATTTCGGAGTTCCCGCACATTTCCCGGCCAATAATACTGCGAAAAACGCCGCAAGACAGTTTCGCTGATCTGTTTCATCTGCGTGCCATGCGTCGCTGCATATTCCTGCAAAAAGTGTTCCACTAAAATCGGAATATCCTCTTTGCGCTCTCGCAGCGGGGGAATCGTAATGACCGCCGTATTCAGCCGGTAATACAGGTCTTCGCGAAACCGTTCATCCGAAATCAGGCGGCGCACGTCTTTGTTGGTGGCGGCGATAAACCGGACATCCACCGTAATCGTCGTGTTGCCGCCGAGCCGCCGAATCTCTTTGTTTTGCAGGGTTCGCAGGATTTTTGCCTGAATCGTCAACGGCATGTCGCCGATTTCATCCAAAAAGAGCGAGCTTTGATCCGCACGTTCGAACACGCCGCGAAACAAGGAATTTGCGCCGGTATATGCCCCTTTTTCATGCCCGAATAATTCATTATCCAATAAGGTTTCAGGAAACGCGGCACAGTTGATTTTCAGCATCGAATGGGCGTTGCGATTCGAATAGCCGTGAATCAGATCGGCCACCACCTCTTTGCCCGTCCCGTTCTCGCCGATGATCAGCACCGGGAGGTCTGTGGCCGCGAGTTTGCGGGCTTTTTCGCAAACTTCGAGCATTTTGGGATGGTGCGTAATCAGGCGCGAAAGCGGATCATTTTCAGTGGACGGAAGAACCGACAGCGTTTTGTCGGCTGGTTGAAGCGCGTTTTCGACGACGCGCAGCAAATATTCGAAATCCAGCGGCTTTTTGACGTAATCAAACGCCCCTAATTTAATGGACTGCACCGCGCTTTCAATGGAAGCGTAGCCGGTAATCATAATCACCTGAAGATCGGCGCGAATGCGCTTCATCTGCTGCAAGACGTCAATGCCGTTTTCTTCGCCTAACATGATGTCTAAAAGAGCGACATTGATCGAAGAGGTTGACACGAGGCGCAAGGCGTCCTGGCTATTGGTGGCGTAAAGCGCGTGATAACCGAGTTGGCCGAAGGTCTTGGCGAGCGTTTCACAGAGCTTGACCTTATCGTCCACAATCAGAATGGTATCCTTCATGCTGTGTCCTCTGTATCTATTTTCCACATGTTACATGCGAGTGTTTCTTTTTGATACACAGCATTCCCTGTTTCCCCCCTCAGAAAGTCAAGAGTTATTTTGAAAAAACACGCTAACTCTGCATCTTTTTGCAAGTTATACAATTATTCCCTCTTGCTTCCCGATGTTGGCATTCGAATTGCTAATAAAAATACACGATGATAAGCAGAAGATGTGTCCGCCAGCCAGTCAAGGCGCATACGGCAGGAGGGAATGTCTGACGCGCAGGACGCTATCGTCAGGCGGACGCTGTTTGTGTTTATCGGTGTTAATTCTCACGTATTTTCAACCATTTACAGTCGTAACATGCAAGGAGAAAGATTTATGAAGAAGCTTGTGTTATTGGCAATGGCTGCGTTATTGATTCAGAGCGTTGCGTTTGCAGCAGACCCGATCAAAATTGGCGTATCGTTCTCGGATTTCGCGACCGAACGCTGGCCTGTCGAAGAAAAATTAATGAAGCAACTCGCTGCTGAACAGGGCGTGGAAATCGTGTCACAGGTGGCAAACCATGATGCGAAACTCCAGAATGATCAGATTGAAAATTTAGCGCTCCAGGGCGTGAAAGCGATGATCATCATTGCTGAAGACGGCGCTGCCGCCGCGTCGGCTGTTGACGCCGCCGCTGCTGCTGGCATTCCGTGTATTGCATACGACCGCCTCATTAAATCCGCGAACCTGGCAGCCTACATCTCCTTTGATAACGTCGCTGTTGGCCGCGCTCAGGGGGAAGGCGTACTGAAACGCGTGAACAAAGGCAAATTCGTTCTCCTCGGCGGCAGCCCGACCGATAATAACGCCATTCTGTTCCGCAAAGGCCAGATGGAAGCGCTTCAGCCATTCATTGACAAAGGCGACATCACTGTCGTTGCTGATCAGTGGGTAGAAAACTGGGATCCGGCCAACGCCACCAAATTGATGGAAAACATTCTGACCGCTCAGGGCAATGCGATTGACGCCGTTGTGGCTTCCAATGACGGAACGGCATTAGGTGCGCTGCAAGCCATGAAAGCGCAAGGTCTGGCAGGCAAAGTGCCGATTTCCGGCCAGGATGCAACGGCTGCCGGCTGCAAATCCATCGTGGAAGGCGAGCTTTCGATGACAGTGTACAAAGATGTCCGCCTCTTAACCCCGATGGCGATTGAAATGGCTGTCAAATTAGCCAAAGGCGAAAAACTCGAAGGCTTGCAGAATTTCAAACTGGCTGATTTAACGCTGGATGACAAATTGCAGGGCGAAGTTCCTTGCAAATTCTTGGAAGTCGTATCAGTGGATCAGGAAAATGTGTACGAGACCATCATCAAAAGCGGTTTCCAACCGTATGATGAGGTGTACAAAGACATTCCTGAGGACAAAAGACCACCGAAACCGTGATCTGCATACATACGCAACAACCTCCTGTCGTCTCCCCTCTCATGCCGAGAGGGGAGGCAAAACCAACCTCCAAATCGATAAAAAAATACTATGGCAACCAGCGACTACATTCTTGAAATAGACCATGTCACGAAAGAATTTCCCGGCGTCCGCGCCTTGAACGATATTTCTTTCAACGTCCGGCGCGGCACGATTCATGGTGTGTGCGGTGAAAATGGCGCAGGGAAATCCACGTTAATGAAAATTTTAGCCGGGGTCTATCCGGCAGATTCGTATGAAGGCAATATCAAATTAAACGGCGAGGTGATTCATTTCACCCATGATTCCATTCATCAAGCGATTCATCACGGCATTGCGATTGTGTATCAGGAATTAGCGCTTATTCCGAAATTAACTGTCGGCGAAAATATGTTTTTAGGCCGCGAACCCGGCCAAAATGGCGTGATTGATTGGAATAAATTATATGCCAAAACCCACGCCGTCCTGCAAGAGTATAACCTCGATATTCCGTTTACCAGCATTATTGAAGACCTGAGTGTCGGCAAACAGCAAATGGTCGAAATCGCGAAAGCGCTTTCGGAAAATGCCAAAGTGTTAATCCTCGATGAACCGACTTCCGCGTTGACTGAAGCCGAAGTTGATACCTTAATGGGCATTTTGAATCAATTGCGTGATCGTGGCGTGACCTGCTTGTACATCACGCATAAAATGGAAGAGTTTTTCAGAATTACCGATGACATCACCGTTTTTCGGGATGGAGCGGTGGTCGGAACGGTCGAAACGAAAGACGTCAACCACGAAAAGCTCGTCGCCATGATGGTCGGGCGCGAAATGAAAGAACGCTTCCCGCAAGGCAACCGCAAACCTGGCAAAGTCGTGCTGGACGTCAAAAATCTGACGGTCGAACATCCCTTCCATTTAGGCAAAAAAGCGGTGAAAAACGTCACATTTCAGGTACGCGCAGGGGAAATCCTCGGAGTTGCGGGCTTAATGGGGTCTGGACGCAGTGAGCTTGTCACCACGATTTTCGGCGAATATGGACGCAACCGCACCGGCGAAATCATCTTGAACGGCAAACCCTTAGAAAATAAATCCGCCAGAGACGCGATGGATAACCGCATCAGTCTTGTTCCTGAAGATCGCAAGCGAATGGGGCTTGTGCTGGAACAATCTATTTTGAAAAATATCGCGCTGCCGAATTTGCACCGTTTTTCCAACTGGTTTTCCATCAATAAGCATAAAGAGCATGATCTCTGCGAAAAGATGGCAAAGCATCTGACCGTGAAAGCTCCGCATCTGCATGTTGTTGTGAACGCGCTCAGCGGCGGGAATCAACAAAAAGTCGTTATCGCCAAATGGCTGTTGGCTGATCCGCAGGTGTTGATTCTGGATGAGCCGACACGCGGGATTGATGTCGGCGCGAAATATGAAATTTACAAATTGATGAATCAGTTGGCGGAAGAAGGCGTGGCAATTATCATGATTTCGTCGGAATTGCCGGAAATTCTCGGCATGAGCGACCGTATTCTCGTCATGCACGAAGGCGAATGCACCGGAATTTTGGACAGGGCGGACGCAACGCAAGAAAAAATCATGGCGTTAGGCACGGGCTTAGTGAGCAATAATTAATAACGATAACTGTAAGGAACGAGGACCGTAGATATGGCAAATCAAGCAATGGCAGCAAGCGCAGAGGTCAAACAAAAAACGATCATGACGAAAATCGCCGAACAGATACAGGCGAACATGAAAACGTTTACCATGATTTTAGCGTTAGTCATTATCTGGCTCATTTTTGGATTTTTAACGGACTGGGTCTTTTTTAAACCTCAAAACATGTCGAACTTATTCCGGCAGATGACCATCGTGTCATTTTTAGCGATGAGCATGGTGTTAGTCATCGTCACCGGCAACATTGACTTGTCCGCCGGAAACGCGACCGGTTTCGTCAGCGCGATTGCCGCATATACTCAGGCGATTATGCTGCCGCCGTTGTTGGCGAGTATGTCCATCGGAGTGCGCGGGTGGCTCGCCACAATTATCAGTATTCTGGTCAGTCTGCTGGTTGGGTTGGCGATTGGCGTCGCGCAAGGTGCGGTCATTGCCTATTTGAATATCCCGGCATTTATCGTGACGCTCGGCGGCATGTTGATCTTCCAGGGTGGGATTTTAGGCGTGACGCAAGGGAAAACGATTGTGCCGATTGAAGACAATTTCCGCCTGATCGCGCAGGGGTACGTGCCGAAAGGATTGGGCTGGATGTTAGCAATTATTGTCGTGGTGGCGATTTTTGCCGGATTGCTCTGGACGCGCAAACAAAAACAGGAATATGGCTTCAAGCTACCGCCTATTTCCAAAGACCTGGCAAAAGCTGCGGCGTTCTCTGCATTGGTGTTGCTGTTCGTGCAAATCATGAATCAGTATCGCGGCATTCCGAACCCCGTGTTATTGATGGCAGTGATGGCGATGATGTTTGTCTATCTGACAGACAATACCAAATTCGGGCGCTATTGCTACGCACTTGGCGGCAATAAAGAAGCCACGCGGCTCTCTGGGGTGAATATCAAAAAAAATATTTTTATGGTGTTCGTGTTGATGGGCTTGATGACTGGCGTCGGCGGCGTCGTGCTGACCGGCTATGTGGCGGCAGGCACGACGGGCGGTGGCTCTGGATATGAACTGTTAGCCATCGCATCGTGCATCCTCGGCGGCACGAGTACGATGGGCGGTGAAGGCACGATTCTCGGAGCAATGGTCGGATCGTTGATTATGGCGAGCTTGCAGAACGGCATGAGCGTCATGAATATGGACATTTTCTGGCAGTTCATCATTCGCGGCCTGGTTTTAGTCGGCGCGGTGTATATCGACGTGCTTTCCAAGAAAAGCAAAGCGTAAGCAGCGTTTTTCCTCCTGTTCAGGCGTTCATGCGGCCAGTTCGCATGAACGCCTTTTTTGTTTCTGTGAATACTGAACCGAGTAAAACCTCACAGGCCTTGAAGACCTGTAAGGTTTTTGTTCAGGGCTGTGACGTTCTGGCCGAAATGTTCCCTTCGACAGGCTCAGGGAAGGGCGCGGCAGCTTTCCCGCAGAATGATGCGCGGCTCGATGACGTGCGCTTGTGGCGGCAGCGCATCCGCTCCGATGAGTTGCAAGAGCATTTCCACGCTGGTGTTTCCCATCAATGCGGTATGCTGATCCACCGTCGTCAGCGGGGGAATCGTCCGTTTGGAAAATAACAAATTCCCGCATCCGACCACCGAAATGTCCTGTGGAATTTTATACCCTGCGTCTTTGAGCGCGTCCATGACATACAGCGCAATATCATCGGAAAAGACGAACAAGGCGGTCGGGAGATCGCCCTCCTGAATCCAGGCGCGGATTTCCGCAACCGGGTCTTTCTGCCGCTTCTGCGACATATCGCGAATATCCGAACCATGCACCGACAGCCTGGCGTCTGAAAGAGCTTGCAAGCAGCCTTGCAGCCGTTTCATCGGCGACGGCGAACTGGTATCGCTGGTGCAGAAGCCGATCCGCCGGTGTCCCAATTCGATCAAATACTGCGTGGCAAGATACCCCACCCGGAATTGATCGCAATAGACTGACGAAAACGTCTGGCTTTCGGAGGCATAGTTGATCATGACGCATGGCAGCTCGCGCTTGAGATACCCGGCCAGCACATCTTCCACATAATAGGGCGTAATCACTAATAAGCCATCCATGTTGCCATGCCTGAGAAATTCCGGCAGATGCGGCGTGTCGCCCTGCGTGGTGCTGACTAACACGCTGTATCCTGCATGTTTCGCGGCAGTAATAATCGCGTCTGTAATTTCAATATAATACAATTCCTGAAGGTTCGGCGCTAATAATCCGATAATATGGGTTTTTCCTAATGCTAAGCGCGACGCGACGGCATTCGGATGATAGTCTAATTTATGAATCGCTTCCTGAACTCGTTTTTTGGTAATCCGGCTGATGTAGCCCTGATTATGAACCACGCGCGAGACCGTTCCCGCTGACACGCCAGCAAGACGCGCCACATCTCGAATATTTGTCGCCATACGCATCATCCCCGACACACACAATCTGACAACATCATATAAAAAAGAACCGTTTTTCTAAAAACGGTTGCATATCCTTTTCCATACAGATAAAAAAATTCGAAGCCCTCGTATGCAGGCGGGGAGATTCTTTCAAGAAATTTTCTCTCCTTTTCTAAAATCGTCACCTGAAACCGATTTAAGAACGCAACATGTTTGTTCTGAGAAAAAGGATTGTCAGTATTGTGATGAATTGTTTTGTAGGCAAGAGACGCATGAAGACAGTCAGGACTTGCGCAGCATGGTTCGACAAGCTCACCACGAACGCCCGTTCGTCATGAGCTTGTCGAAGGGCGAATTTTTTTGCATACGTCCTGAGGATGAGTCCTTTTACGGGAGAAACACATGTATAAGCAAAATATGATCGTCGTGGGGTCAACGACGATTGATCAAGTGGTACAGTCACAGAATCGCAGTTTTCAGATGGGCGGCGTCACGACGTATGCCGGCCTGACATTTCAACGATATGGCGTGGCGACGGTCGTTGTGTCGAATGTTGCGCCGCAGGATGCCGCGCTGCTTGACCGGTTTTCTCAGGAGCAGATTCGCTTCTGTAACGGCGTCACCGCGCAGACAACCTATTTTATCAATTACAATGACGGAGACGACAGGCGCCAGGAACTTCCGTCGATTGCCAGCCCGATTACGTTCGCGCAAATTGCCGCAGTCGCGAATTCCGCGAGCCTGCTCCATCTTGGGCCGCTGTTTCCCGATGACATTGCGCCTGACGCGCTTCAGCAACTTGACGCGCTCGATTTGTTTATCAGTCTTGATTTGCAAGGGTATGTAAGGCAGCGAAAACATGGCGTCGTCGTGCCTGTCGCGTCGCCGGAACTTGCGCAGGCGCTGCGGATTGCGAATATCGTCAAAGCCTCAGAAGAGGAACTCGCGCTCGTGTTGGAATATGAGCAGGCGAGTTTGCCGCAATTGCAGCAACGTTATCAAATTCAGGAAATGCTGGTGACGCATGGCTCGCGGGGCGGCATTGTGAGAACATTGTCCGGGGAAGAAGTCCGATATGCGGCGTATCCAGTGACGCAGACCATTGACACGACTGGCGCGGGCGATGTCTTTTTTGCCGCCTATCTTGTGCATCACATTCTCGAAGGCGCATCCATTGCGCATGCCGCCGGGCAGGCGTCGGCGCTTGCGGCGCGGCATATCGCCGGACAGCATATCACCCGTCAGCAATTGGCGCTGCCGGCCTTTCTGAGCGCAAACATGGCTGAACAGGCTTGCCTGCATGGAATGGCCTCGCCGCCGCCTGGATTTCTGCCGCAGTCGTCGCATCTTCCTGCGTCTTTCGCCGCAGCATGATTAGTTGTCACATCATCCACGCTTCGACGTTGCTCAGCGTGACTGTCATATTGAGCGGAGTCGAAGCATGAGTCTGCATATTACTAATGAACAACATCAGGAGGGAACACAATGAATCCAATCAATATTGCTGTTGTGGGCGTTGGCAATTGCGCCAGTTCGCTCATTCAAGGCATTTACTATTACAAAGACAAACAGCCTGAAGACGCTATCGGCTTGATGCACTGGGAGATCGGCGGCTATTGTCCGAGCGATATTCGCGTGGTCGCCGCGTTCGACATTGACAAACGCAAAGTCGGGCAGGATGTGAATGCCGCGATTTTTGCGAAACCGAATTGCACGGCGGTCTTTTGCGATCATTTACCGGCGTCCGGCGTGACCGTCAAAATGGGCAAAATTCTGGACGGCGTGTCCGGCCACATGAAAGACTACGCTGAGCAATATACCTTTATCCCGGCGGATGCGCTTGAGCCGACAGCAGAGGACGTTGTTCGCGCTCTGAGGGAAACGAAGGCGGATATTTTAGTAAATTACCTGCCGGTCGGCTCGGAAGAAGCCACCCGGTTTTACGCCGAATGCGCGTTGGAAGCGGGAATCGCCTATATCAATAACATGCCGGTGTTTATCGCCAGCAATCCGGATTGGGCGCAGCGCTTCGCCGCAAAGAATCTCCCGATTATCGGCGACGACATCAAAGCGCAGTTAGGCGCCACCATCACGCATCGCACGCTGACGGACCTGTTCAAAAAACGGGGCGTGAAGTTGGAACGCACGTATCAGTTGAATACCGGCGGGAATACCGACTTTTTGAACATGCTGAACCGCAGCCGGTTAGCGTCGAAAAAAGTCTCGAAAACCGAAGCGGTGCAATCTGTGATGGCGCAGCGGCTTGACGACCATAATATCCATGTCGGGCCGAGCGATTACGTTCCCTGGCAGAATGACAACAAAGTCTGCTTTATCCGCATGGAAGGCAAATTGTTCGGCGATGTGCCGATGAATCTCGAACTGCGCTTATCTGTGGAAGATTCGCCGAATTCAGCCGGCGTGGCGATTGATGCGATCCGTTGCGTGAAATTGGCGTTGAATCGCGGGCAGGGCGGCATTCTCCACGCGCC
>CAZMEO010000067.1:11317-13874 GCA_964565315.1 uncultured Candidatus Moduliflexus sp.
TCCGGTTTCGGCAGCGTAAAATAAAACGTGCTCCCTTTGCCGATTTCTGACTCCACCCAAATCTTGCCATGATAAAACATGATAATCTTTTTGACAATCGCCAGCCCAATTCCTGTGCCTTCGATGTCGTCGTGAGCATAAAGCGTCTGGAAGATTTGAAAGATTTGTTCGTAATATCTGGCCTCAATCCCCGGCCCATTATCCCTTACGCTGAATTGCCAGCAGGTTCCGTCATCGCGATAATCAATGGCGATTTCTCCTCGCGATTTGTCCATGAATTTCATGGCGTTGCCGATAAGATTTTGAAAAACCTGTAAAATGCGGATTTTATCGCCGACAATCACCGGGAAGTTCTCCGCCAACGTGATGGTGATTTCCGGCGACGGCGCGAGCGTATCCAACACCTCAAGCAACAGGAGGTTGAGATCAAGCGGCTCATCGCTATGGACGATGCGTCCGATGCGGGAATATTCCAGGACGCCGTTGATCAAATTATCCATGCGCTTGACGCGATTCAAGAGCAATCTGACGTATTCCAGCCCTTGTTCGTCGAATGCTCCGCTATAATCATCCACCAGCCATTTGATCAGTTGCGTAATATTGCGCAATGGCGCTTTGAGATCATGCGACACGACATAGGCGAAACTTTCTAATTCTTTGTTCGTGGCTTCGAGTTGTGCCGTGCGCTGTTGGACACGCGCTTCAAGCTCGATATTCAGCTTACGCACGTCTTCTTCCGCGCGTTTGCGTTCGGTAATATCGCGCCCAACCACCACTAATCCCTTGCGGCGGCCATCAGGATGAAACGTGGCGACTTTAATGATGTCGAACACGGCGGGCGCTTGATCCGGGCGCGGAATGGTTTCTTCTCCGCGACTGATGCCGCCCGATTGCCAGGCGCATTCATCCGTCGCTTCGCAGGTCAGAAAGGCTTCCCGGTAAAATGGCCTGAATATCGCTAATTCAGCATCTTTTTTGCCTCGATAGACGACGTCATCCAATTGAAAAAGATGCAACGCAAATGTATTGGCTTCGAGCCACCGCCCTTCGCCATCCTTGAAATAGACAATATCCGGCATCGCGTTAATCAAAGTTCGGAGGCGTTCCTCGCTTTCGCGCAAGGCTTCTTCCGCTAATTTGCGGTCAGTAATGTCGCGATTGTATCCGACTAAACCGATAATCGTCCCTTGCGTATCGCGCAGAGGCGCTTTCGTGGTTAAGAGCCAGCGCTGTTCGCCGGTGGAAAAATTGATGACGGAATCTTCACGATTGATCAGCATCTGCCCTGATGTCATGATAAAACGTTCTTCTTCTTCAAACCGACGCGCCCGCTCCGGGTCGTGAAAATCGCGGTCTGTTTTTCCTTGCAGTTCGGCATGGGAACGCAGCCCAAAATCATAAAAAGTTTTTTGATTGCCGATCAGAAAACGATGCTGCAAATCTTTCGCGTAAATGTGATCGGGCGTGCTATCAATCAATATCTGCAACAGATTGCGTTTTTCCTTCAGTTCCTTTTCAATGGCTTGTTGTCGGAGTTCTGCCTGCTGCCGCGCGGCAATCATCTGGTTGGCAGATACGGCCAGACGCTCGAACTCCGCAAAATGCAGCGGCGCGTCTGCCATCGGCGTCAGGGTCGTCGCCGCCGTTTCAAAAAACTTCGTAAAGGTGTGAAAACTGTTCGCGAGCTGCGTGCCAAGAGAATGAGCCACCGCGAAACTCCCCCCCAGCAGCGCGGCAAACACAAACCCCATGTTCAGAAGGTCGCGCAGAATTTGCTGATGTAATGTCGCTTTTTTTTCAGCAATACGCCGATCAATCTCATCAAGATACACGCCAGCGCCGATAATCCATTCCCATTCCGGCACGCCTTTGACAAAAGAGATTTTCGGCGCCGGCGTCGGATTATTCAGCTTTTTCCAAGCATAGCGGACAAATCCGCCTCCCGGCTGTTTGGCGGCCTGAAGCTGTTCCTGCATAATGTTGACGCCGTTCGGATCAGTTACATTCCAGAGGTTCTCCGTGCCTGCTGTAATTGCGCCATTTGTAAAGAGTGGGTCTGCGCGATAGGTGCTGCCGAATAAATACCCCTCTTTGCCGAATCTGACGGCTGCCAGCCGTCGCAGCGTTTCTTGTTGAATATCCGCCTGCACATCATCGATATACTCGCCCGTGCCAATCAGCCAGTTATACGGCTCGAATCGCTTGACAAACGCGATTTTGGGAAAATGCTGCCCCTCGGCGTTCGGCTTTGTCCACGTATAGCGATAAAAGCCCTCGCCGGAGTGTTTGACGAGGGCGATCATGTCGCGAATGACATAGCGTCCTTCCGTGTCTTGCATCCCGGACACATCTGTTCCTTCCAATTCAGGATGATCAGCGAAAAGTTCTTCGATGCCGTTCATATTGACGGCGAAATAATAACCCCGCTCATGGTTGAAGCGCACCGGGCGCAGAGCGTCTTTAATCATCTTCTGAACAAACGCCGCATCATGGCTGCCGTGATATTCACGGTATAGATTCCAGGCAACGGTGCATGCTTCGTTGACACGGTCGCGGA
>CAZMEO010000068.1:0-11442 GCA_964565315.1 uncultured Candidatus Moduliflexus sp.
TTCCTTTATTGGATTTTGTTCGGAAATGACGACGTGCCGGATGAATTTTTCCGGTTAGCGTATCCGCCTGCGTTTGAAAACATTGTGAGCGCTCACGCCGATAAGGCGATGCCTGCGCCGATCATTTATGGCATTATGCTGGCGGAAAGCCTGCTTGATCCGGCGATCATTTCCCCGGCGGGAGCCATCGGGCTGATGCAGTTGATGCCCGCCACCGGCAGTCGGCTCGCCGCGACGCTCGGACGCCCTGCGCCGTCGCTCGAAGAGTATGTGCAGCCGGACACGAATATTCTGCTCGGAGCGACCTATTTAAAGGAGCTTTCTCAGTTGTTTCAGGGCGCGTTGCCGCCGGTTATCGCCAGCTATAATGCGGGCGAGCACCGCGTCCAATCCTGGTGGCAGCCGGATTACGCAAAGGACGTGCCGGCGTTTATCGCCATGATTCCCTACAAAGAAACCCGGCTGTATGTGCAGAAAGTGCTGTGGTATATGCTGGAATATCGGGAATTATCCCAATAAAAGGCATAAAAAAAACCCCGTCAAGGTTCGAACCTTGACGGGGTTTTTCAACATGCCCGCTTCCGTTTTTCTTACACCTCGACAACGGAATCTTCTGAGCCGTATTCATTAGTCACGAATTTATCCGGGGCTTCGTCATTAATCCAGCGTTCGCCATCCAACAAATATTTGAAGCGATAGGCTTTTTCGGCTTCCAGCGAAATGGTCGTGCTGAATCCGCCGTCTTTCAAGACTTTCATTTCGTTTGCCTGTTGATCCCAATTGTTGAAATCGCCGCAAACAAACGCGGTCTTGGCACTTGCTTCAGGGCTGACTTTAAACGTGACGCTGCAAAACTTTTTCGTTTTCGAATAGCTTTTCTTTAACATATATAGTTACTCCTTGTTGCTCTGTATAGTCATGATTCAATCTTCGATACGTGTCTTCATCAAGAACACCTAACCATATAAATAGGGGCTGAAGAAAACTCAACAAAAAAATGCGAAAAAAGATGCCACTCCTGAAGAATTTGCGCTAACAACTCGATGGATAGCACCATGAAAACGGCTGTTAATAAGGCGAATTCGCGAGCGATCTCCGTATGAAACGCCTCCTATTTCTCGCTATATTCTTGCGAGGCGCGATTGCCGAATTTTGCAGCGAGGCGTTCGCCTGTATCTGCGCCTAACAACGCGAGGGTGAAGACAATGCCCCCACCGATCAGCACCTTGCTGCTATCGAACCCGAAGAAGTATCGCATCGGCACGAACACGCTATACAGCAGGGTCGCTAATACCGCGCCGAATGCCCCGATAGCTGGCTCGAAAATGCGCACGGATGGCGAGAAAAATCCGACTGCCATTCCGCCGAGAAAATAGCTCCCTAACATGATCAGCATCTCTAATTTCAGGCCGAGCAGATAGGTGCGATACCGACCTGCAATCAATGAATTGACGAACGTCCCGATAATGACTTCAATCGCAATGAATACCGCCAGACTGACCCACACCCATGCCCATGAAAATTTTTGACGACCAGTTTGAGATCCCATACAGACACTCCTTAATAACCTGCGAGATGAACAATCAAAAAAAACGGACGGACACTTTGAAAATGTCTGACAACTCCAATGAACAAGAAGATGATTCACTGAAATCATTCCTGACAAATTATGTCCACGTCAAGAGAAAAACGCTGAAGTCATAAAACATGCTTGCCACGTTTCGCGGCAACATTTCGCTTGACAGAAATCTTGCCGGGTAGAATCTTTGATGAGTCGTGATGAGAAGGTTCATCAGTTGTCAACAACATCAGCGGAGGATTGTCGTATGGCGAATTTGAACGAAGTCTGTCAGAATGTTGTGAGCGATGTGCAGGACGCCCTGGCTTGCGGAGTTGTGGATTTGAACACCGGCATGATGATGGGGGTTCATCATACCGTCCCGTATTTTACCCAGAGCTATCTTGATGCGGTCGCAGCGGCAGCCGTCGAGATGATGCGCGGAAAAACCGTGCGCCGCGTCGAGCAGTTGATCAGCAAACATCGCGGAGTCGAAACAAAAGAAGTGTTCGAAGAAATTTTCATCAACTCCGCGAATGTGTTTCATTTTATGGCCTTGATCAGAGCCAAACAAAGCCTGGTCGTATTGGTCACGAAAAAGACGACCAATCAGGGGATGGGGTGGGCATCACTACGCGCTTCGATGGATGACATCATTGCGGCCTTGCCATGACGAACGCGACCTGGTTTCCTCGGCCAGAAGCCCTGACAGACCTTGATATCGTCGGTCCCGGCGGAGGAATCGGAGAAGAGGGGCTTTACGCCAGGCTATTAGCGCCGGACGCTATCGAATGGCGCGAAAAAGTCGGCGTCATGACCCCTGCCGATGGCTCGGCCAAAGCCTCGACGCGCCTCTTGAAAAGCGGGGGATGGGTCTTCAAAACCGATACGAACCAGCAGAACGCCGACCGTGCCGCGCTGCGATCTCAATTGCAGCGGCTGGTCGGCATTGCGCTCAATACCGACCTCTGGCATCCTGAAAAATTCTGGTTTCTCCTGCGAACAGATGAGGTCTGGTGGCCGGTGAGCGCTTGCCCGCATCTGACGATTATTCGTGCGGCGACCGATTCGACCGAAAAATTGGCGTGGTGGACCAAGATGATCGAACTTGGGTTCGAGATGTCGAAGACGCATCATCTCGGCCTTGATTTGAACCCGTCGAATTTCGGCATCGAAGACAACGCTCGCGACCGGCTGTATTACGTTGACGACGAAGCGTATGCCAAACACTCGCTGTTCGATATTGCGGAAGCGATTGTCGCAAGACTGCCGGAAGACCTCTCGATCACGCCGGAAGAATGGCGCTCCTGGGGACGCCAGCTTTCCGGGGTCGCGCGGTCGTATTGCCAGGATTCGAATGATTGGCGGCATTTTCTCGACGGGATCAAGGATTATCCGCTGACTGCTGCGATGACGGCGGCGCGACAGGGCTTATTAGACGGATTAAGCGCCACGAACAGCGTCACGCCGTCATCAACGCCGAACGCCGTGAGGGAATCGCATCTCGCGTTACAACAACAGCAGTTGCCGCATGCGCCCATCACCTGCATTTTCGGCGACGTGCATGGCAATCTGCCTGCTTTGAATGCTGTGCTGAAAGAGGCGGAACGTTTAGGCGCGGGGAACTATATTTTTTTAGGAGACGCCGTGAGCTACGGGCCATTTCCGAGCGAATGTATCGAACGGATCGCGAACATGTCGAACACCGTCATGCTGCGCGGCAATCATGATCATACGGCTGGCACGGGGATTCCTGAAAATGGCAGCAACCGGTTAGCGCGGGAAATGGATATGTGGACGACGCAGCGGCTCAGCGCGACCGAACGCGAGTGGCTGTTAGCCCTGCCGGTAGAATATCAGGAAGGCACATGGTTGAGCGTGCATGGTTCGCCGCTTGATCAACATCGGTTTTACGCCTATATTTATGAAATGACGTACAAAAACAACCTGACTTGTTTAGAAGAACGTGAGTTATCAGCCTGTTTTTACGGACATACGCATGTGCAGTTTGTCTATCGCCGCAATGCGGAAGGCGTTGACGAAAAGCTGACGCCGGGGAATATGGAGATTTCGGAATCTTCGGGGCGCTTGCTCATCAATCCCGGCTCGGTCGGCCAGCCCCGCGATGGCGATCCGAGGGCGGCGTTCGCGCTCTGGAATCATCACGACCGCGTGTTTCGTTTCTATCGCATTCCCTATCCTGTTGACGCGACGATTCAAGCCGTCAAACGAGAAGGACTGCCCGAAGATTTGGTCTATCGGCTTGAAGTCGGACGATAACAGCGAGCATTCACGCTATGGCCTCATTCGAATCGAATCGTTCTCAGATACTCCTCCTGTTTCAGGAGGCGCAGCAGCAGGTGGCATTCTCGGAACTGCTCGGCGAAGAATATACCGTCTTTGCCGCCGGGACGCCAGAAGGCGCGTTGACCATTCTTGCCCGTCAAAAAGAGCGCATTCGCATTGTGCTGACTGACCTCAAGACACTCCGCAAAGGCGGCTTGGATATGCTGGTCAAAGCCGCGCAAACGTTTCGCTCGCTGCGCGTCATCGTCGCGGGAGTATCCGCCGCGCCAGACTCCGCGACGCCCGGCTGCATCGTGTATCTGCCGGAATCGCCGTCATTGGGCTTGTTATCGGAGACGATTTCGATGGCGCTTGACGAGCAGAAACGCCCTGCGTGCGCGTTGCAGGATGTACTGGAACTTTTCAGCCTCAGCCATGCCAAAGTCGCGTTGACGCTCGTTCAAAAGCATGATGCGGGCGAAGATCGCGGGAAAATCTATTTCGAACAGGGGAAAATCACGAATGCGCTCGCTGGCGATCTGCATGGCGCAGAGGCGCTGCGCGAACTGCTGGCCTGGAAACATGCCGCGTTTTTTACGCGCTATAACGTGGTCGCCAAACAGAAACCGCTTGCGGCGGAGTGGCGCGATCTGCTTGCCATGCCAGCCGCGCCGGATATTCCTCGAAACGCGCAATCTTTTGAAGCCTCGCAGACAGTACTGCGCACTTTGCACGAAGAATCCGAGGGCATGGAATGCGTGTGCGTGCTTGATGATTCGGATCGCGTACTCGCCGTATTTCCAGAGCAAGAGCCTGCGCGCCTGACGGCGCTCGCATCCGGCATGGCGTCTCTCAAACATCTGAGCGAACACGCCGGTCAGCTGATCGGCATAGACGCGGTTGAGGAAATTTCCGTCATTCATGACGCGAAGTTATATCTATTGTACCCACTTCCGGCGATTGGGATGCTCGGCGTGCTTGCTGATCCGGAATCTCAGGGGATGCTTCGCTGGAATTGCCGCGAAGCGCTTCTCCGACTCAAGGAATTATGGTAAATCGAACGATTCTTGTGATTGATGATACTGAAAGCTCGCTGTTTTTGCTGCAAAAGTTCTTTCAAAAAGCAGGTTATCTCGTGTTTACGGCAGAAAACGGGCGCGAAGGCTTGGAAGCGGCGTTGATGCATCTGCCTGATATTATCGTCAGCGATGTGGTGATGCCGGAAATGGACGGGTTCGAATTATGCGCAAAAATCAAGGCGCATCCGAAAACCCATGCGATCCCGATTATTCTGCTGACGGCAAAAGGCGACGCGGCCTCGACGATCAAGGGCTTCAATGCCGGAGCGGACGAATATATCTCGAAGCCGTTCGATATTCATGAAGTTCATGCCAGAGTCGAGCGCATTTTGCGATGGGTGCAGCAGCATAAAGCGTCGCAGGCCAAAATCAGCGGCAGTTTGCAAAAGACGCCGATGTTCGAATTGATCCGTTTTTGCGAAGAACATCGCATCAGCGGCGTCGTGCATCTTGTCAACGACCGCACCAAAGAAACGAGCCGAGTGCATCTGAAATTGGGCGAAATCGAACAGATCGAGCTTCGGACGATTGCCGACATGACCGAAGCGCTTGACGAGCTATTGACATGGGAAGAAGGCACGTTTACCGTTGAGCAGGAAACCCTCCATCTTCCGCAAGACGAAGAACAGGCGGCTGCGATGGCGGAAACGCCGCAAGAATCGCCTGCGCCAGACGAGACGGTTCGCGCCTCTGCGCATCGCGAAGAATTCGGGCGCATCCTTGCCGAGTTGCGCAATCAGACCGAAGAATTAGAAATTGTCACCCTGACCGATGCCGGGGGGGACGTGCTGCATCTCTTTGCGCCGAGGTTATCGCCCCAACAGCAAGGAACGTTCGGCGGCCTGCTGACAGAGATCATGCGCTTCAGTCATCAGACTGTCGAAGCATTAGAATTGGGATCTCTGCAAGAGACGCTGTTAATGAGCGAAGAAGATGCCTTGATTCTGTATCCTATCGAACATGGCGGCGGCTTGGGCGTGGTAACGCGCAAAGAGTATCAGGGGTTGGTGCGTTGGAATTGCCAGGACGCCATTCAGAAAATTCACCGCGTGGTGCGGTAATATACCGACTGACAGGGGAAAACCACCCCACGCCCTCTCCTGATTCAGGAAGGGGGAATAGGAGACGATGTCATGTTTCAGGAACTTCAACAAATCCTCCAGGATTTGCAGAGCCGGATCGAAGGGTTAGAAGAATTGGTTGTCCTTCAGCAAGACGGATCGCTGCTTGCGGAACGACGCACCGCAGAAGACAGCACGGCGATTCGGACAACCTCCAAAGCATTTGCTGCCTTAGCGTCGCAGATGTATGAGAGCTTAGGGCGTGGTTCTGCCACAGAGGCGATTATTCGAGGAAAAGACCGGTTTTTGGCGATTTACGGGACGCCGGAAGATCAGACGTTTTTAGCCATTGTCGGCTCGTCTGCGGTCAATTTCGGTCTGTTGAATTCGGGCGGGCGCATCACGATCAAAAAGATTTGCGATCTGCTGGCGAACGCCTCATCGTAAGGCTCGTTGCGTGATCACGTTCTGAACGGATTTCAAGCCGCGCACATTCCGAATGACCGTTTCGAGATGTTCGCGATCAAGCACTCTGACCGTAAAGTGAAATTCGCTTAACGCCCCGATGGTTTCGCTGTTGGATTTTACGATGCCCGCGTTGGCTTTGGCGATGATGCCGCTGATTTCCGAGAGCAAATTATCACGGGGTTCGCCTGTGATGTATAATTCGGCGGGGTAAAAGACTTCGGGAGCGCGTTCCCATTCGACATCAATCTTGCGGTCATCATCGAATTCGAGCGCCTTGATATTCGGGCAATTTTTCGCATGAATCGTCACGCCGCGACCGCGCGTGATGAACCCGACGATCTCATCGCCGGGGAGTGGATTGCAGCAATTCCCAAAGCGCGTCAGCACATTGCTGGCGCCGCTGACTCTGATTGCCGTGCTGGCCTTTCCCGGCTTTTCGGTCGACGCGGGCTTCTCTTCGGGTTTTGGTTCCTCCAGCACTTTTTCCTGGGGGAACATTTTTTCGATGACCTGCCGTAGATGATATTTATGCGTCGCAATCGCCGCAAAAAGGTCTTCTTCTAATGCCATCCCCAACTCCGCAGCCGCCATTTTTAAGCCGATTTCTTTCTGTGCGTTTGAGACTTTTATATCTAAGCGGCGCAACGCCTTTTCCAGCATTTTCATGCCCAATTGAATTTCTTCTTCGCGCTTTTTCAGCTTGAAGTAATGCTTGATTTTCGAGCGGGCTTTCGGCGTGACGACGAAATTGAGCCAGTCTTTGCTCGGCTGGTGATTTTTCTGCGTGATGATCGTGATGATGTCGCCATGCCGCAGCATCGTGCGCAGCGGCACGATCCGATCATTCACCTTCGCGCCCACGCATTGATCCCCAATTTCGGAATGCACGGCATACGCGAAATCTACCGGCGTCGCGCCTTGCGGCAAGCATTTGACATGCCCTTGCGGCGTGAACACATAGACCTCTTCGCGGGAGAAGTCCATTTTGATATTTTCTAAAAACTCTCCGGGACGGACGATCTCGCCGTCTTGATGCAACTCCAGCAAATGGCGCAGGCCGAAAAACTGCTGATCGTATTCGTCGTCTTTGGCTTTGCCTTCTTTATAGCGCCAGTGCGCCGCGATCCCCTCTTCGGCGATATGGTGCATCTCCCAGGTGCGGATTTGAATTTCGACCGGCCTGGAAAACGGCCCCATCACGGCAGTATGGAGCGATTGATACATATTGGGTTTGGGGACGGTGATGTAATCGTCAAACGTGTTCGGAATGTGCTTCCATGTCGAATGGATCGTGCCTAACGTCAAATAGCAATCGGCCTGCGAATTGGTAATCACGCGCAAACCAATCACATCCAATACCTCTTTATAGGAGATGTTATTGCGCTTCATCTTGCGGTACAGGCTATACAGATGCTTTCGGCGGCTGGTGATTTCCGCTTCGATCTTATGCTCTTGAAGGCGTTTCTGAAGCTCTTCGCGAATGACATCAACGGTCTGCTGATGCTCCTTCTGAATCTCATTCAGGTAACTGATGAGTTGCTGATAGGCGTCCGGGTCAAGATATTGCAGCGCCTCGTCCTCCAATTCGGTTTTCATCAAGCCTAATCCTAACCGGTTGGCTAAGGGCGCAAAAATTTCGACGGTTTCTTTGGCGACGCGCTTTTGCTGTTCATCAGGGGCAAAATTCAAGGTGCGGACATTATGCAGGCGGTCGGCGAGCTTGATGAGAATGACGCGGATGTCGTTCGTCATCGCCATCAGCATTTTCCGCAGATTTTCGGCCTGATACGCTTCTTTCGATGCATAATGGATTTTGGAGACTTTGGTCACGCCTTCGACCAACCGGGAGACTTCTTCGCCGAACATCTCCGTCAATTCGTCGAACGTCGCTTCCGTATCTTCGATCACATCATGCAGCAAGGCTGCCGCGATGGTCACGTCATCCATTTTCATGTTTGCCAGAATGTAGGCAGTCTCAAGGGGATGCGAGAGGTAGGGTTCGCCTGATTTACGCACCTGTCCCCGGTGCATTTTGGCGGCATACACGTAGGCGCGATGCACAAGGTCAACGGCGGCATTCGGATAATTCCGCAGCACAAGATTGACAATATCATCAATACGATGCGTAAACATGGCTCACCCCTTTTCGCCCTGACAGGGTTTCTCGAAAACCATTCGCGGCGTCAATGGACATAATGACTTATAGTATCGCATATTCCTGCGGTTTGTCAACCGGAATTCTTCTCTTTGCGACAAGAAAAATCTACGGATTCACAATTTTTTTCTGCAATTGTTCCTCGACAAAGGGCGGAACAAAACATTTGACGCTGCGTCCGAGGCGCGTAATTTCTTTGACGATGCTGGAGCTTAAAAACGAATATTCCGCGCTCGGCATCATAAAGACCGTTTTGATCTGTTCGGCCAGTTTCCGGTTCATGAGCGCCATTTGCAGCTCGTATTCGAAATCCGACACCGCCCGCAGGCCGCGCACAATCACCTCGGCATTTCTGGAAAGCACATAGTTAATCGCCAAGCCATCAAACGAATCGATTTCAACTCCCGCCATGCCTTTCGTGACTTCTTTGAGCATTTCCACGCGCTCTTCAACGTTGAATAACGGCGATTTTCTGATGTTCTGCGCGACAGCGACAATCACCTGATCAAAAATTTCGCAGCTTCGTTCGATAATATCAAGATGGCCGTTTGTCACCGGATCGAACGTTCCGGGATAGACTGCGATGCCTTTCATAACGATGTTCCTTTTTTCAAATCTGTCCGGTCTTTTTGGGGCGATAAAACGAGAGGGTCGTATCTCCGACGCGGCGCGATTTGGTCAATTCCAGCGCATCGAGAATCGCGGCGGGCATCTCCTGCGCGGTGGCATGCTCGACGATGATCTGTCCGGTGGCGTTGAGCAGCGCCATGTCCGTGATGCGCTCCAGCATATCCAGCAGCATGTTGGTCTGCCGATACGGAGGATCAAGATAGATCAGGTCGAACGTCATGCCGGATTTCTGCAATTTTCGCAGCAAGATATTCGCATCGCCGCAGAAAACGGTAGCGCTTGCCGTAATGCCGCACGCCGCTAAATTCTCCTGCAACACGCGAAAATGTGCCGGGGCTTTTTCGACAAAGACCACATGCGCGGCCTGGCGGCTGAGCGCCTCGATCCCGACATTCCCCGTTCCCGCAAACAAATCCAGGCAGGTCGCAGAGCAAATCTCGCGTCCAATCATATTGAACAGCGTTTCTTTGACCTGATCCGATGTTGGCCGAAGACCCTGGCCTTTTGGCGCTCGGAGGGTTCGCCCTCGCAATGTTCCGCTAATCACCCGCACAATATTTTGGTTCCGTATGCGTTTTGGGCTGGGAAAACCTCACAGGTCTTAAAGACCTGTAAGGTTTCTGTCCATTGTCGCTGTGGGGATAAAACAAGGGCGTTCATTCGAACGCCCTTGCATATATGTTTTCAACAGCGGCTTACTGCACCTGAAAGGTGATGCTGGCTTCCGTCCATTGATTGCTCGGCACCTGGCCTTTCTGTTTTTCCAAATCCTGCTCGAATGGCGCGGTCTTATCGCTGATCTGCGGAAACACCTGCACGTCGGAACTCTCGCTTTTTAACTGCTGGTCTTTGAACAGGTTGACATTTTGTTTCGTGCAGACAACCCGAACGCGCTCCGTGCCGGGAGGTCCATCGACGGCGAAATCAAAACGGTCGGAATTCGTCGGAATGCGATAAAAAACGTTTCCCTGAATTTTGTTATCGACGGCAAAACGATTCGGAAAAATCTGCGTGACTTCACCGAGCGTGCTAATATCATACACGCTCAAAAAGCATTCTTGCGTCGCCCGCACGGTGAGATAAATAAATTCTCCGACTTTATACACCGGCTTATCCGCTTTCACTTCGATATTAAAGGCTGTCGGCGTGGGCGTCGGCGTCGGCGGCTTCGGAGACGCACACCCGCTGGCGATAACTAACGCGGCACATGCCGCAATCAACAATCGTCCTGACTGTTTCATGTGATAATCCTCCTGTAACATAAGGAATATTAGACGTAAACGAACTTCAACAGTATTGAATGTGAGATTCAATATGCACTCACTATAATGTAGATGCGCTGTCATGTCAAGAGTTTATCACGAAAGAGATCTTTCCTGTTGAGAAAACGGGGCTGAAGAAGGGCAATAGCATGGCGGAGGCAGCAACTCAGGTTGTCAGACACCTTGAAGGTGTCTGACAACTCTTCATCATCACGCCGCACGCAGTTTTCGAACGAGCGACGCGACGCGGCGACCTAATTTCGCGGCATTTTCCAGCGCTTCGGCATCGGGCGCATCCACGCAGGCCACGCCGTAATGCCCGGTCGCATCCAGCGGATCCCCGACCACAACCATGCCATAAATCAGCAGCGCTTGCAGAATCGAAATCAACGTGGTTTCCTTCCCGCCGGAGAGATCGCCGCCAGTCGAAAAAGCCGCGCCGACTTTATTTTCCATCTGCGGACGCACGCTGACAAAGCGATCCATAATCTCTTTCAATTCCGAGGCCATGCTGCCAAAATAATCTGGCGATCCGGCGATCAGGCCATCAGCATCAAGAAAATCCTGTTTCGTCACTTCCGACGTGGATTTCACCACGCACTCCACGCCCGAAACCTCGCGCACGCCTTTCGCCACGCCTTCTGCCAATTTTTTCGTATTTCCAGTTCGTGAATAATACAGCACTAACACTCGCATAACAGACCTCCTGTGGTTCGAAGTTGTCGTGATCAATAAAAAAACCGACATGCCTGCTATTGCGTTCGATTGCGGCATCTGTCAAGAGCAATTTCAGAAAAAACATCTTGTTGAGAGTTTTCGAGAATTTTCTTGACAGCATGACAACGGATTGTGTCATTACTTATAATATGATTCAAACGTCATGTGCAACTTTTTGACATGTCTTTGCCCAGAGGCGTTTTACCCACCCTTGCCCCTCCCAGGA
>CAZMEO010000068.1:11542-13493 GCA_964565315.1 uncultured Candidatus Moduliflexus sp.
CCAGGAAGGGGCAAGGGTGGGTTCTTTATTCATAAAGTTACACATCACGTATTGATACTCTGCGCAGACCTCACAGGTTTTCGAGACCTGTGAGGTCTCTTGCGAGAGAACATCACATTTATCAGAAAAACCGGAGTGTAGGGCATTTACGTCATGGAATACACATTAAAGAGCATGTTTGATATTCAGGGAGAGGTCGCCATCGTGACGGGCGCATCACGAGGCATCGGCAAAGAAATCGCTGTCGCGTTGGCGTCGTTGGGCGCGAAAGTGGTTTTGGTGAGCGTCAAACCTACCTATCTGTTCCACACCGTCACCGAATTGCAAGACAAGGGGCTTGATGTCATCGGTATTCCGGCAGACACGACTAAAAAAGAAAACGTGCAGGCGATGGTAGAGCAAGTCATGCAGCAATTCGGTAAAATTGATATTTTGGTGAATTGCGCAGGGGTCTCGCATTTGGAAAATGCCGTTGATTTCGAAGAAGCAATGTGGGATTGGGTAATGGAAGTCAATCTGAAAGGGACGTTTTTGACCTGTCAGGCGGTCGGGAAATACATGATTCAGCAAAAAAAAGGGCGCATCATCAATATTTCGTCTGTCCTCGGATTGCATGGCCGGGCGCAGGACATGGCCTACGCGCCAAGCAAGGCGGCGATGGATCAATTGACGAAATCGCTGGCAGTCGAATGGGCGAAAGACAACATCAATGTCAACGCGGTTGCGCCGACCTTTACGACGAATGATGTCAAAATCGGACTGTTGGGCAGCCAGGAAAAATTAGACTGGGTGCTGCAACGCATTCCAAAAGGCAAGCTCTGCGACGTGGGGTGGATCGTCGGACCGGTGATCTTTCTCTGTTCCCCCTGCGCCGAGTTCGTGACCGGCCACATTCTCTACGTGGATGGCGGCTGGACGATTGGATAAAACACCACAAAACACGCGATTATAAATAGACTTTATAATCGCGTGTTTTGTGGTGAAGAATCACGGCTTTTTGATAGATTGAAAAATCGCAGCAATGCTTTCGGCGTGGCGTGGCGCCGCTTTCGGCTCAGCTAAAAACACGATGAGACAGACCGTCTTTTCTTCAGGAAGAAAAAACCCGACCGTCAAGCTCACATCGTCGTCCGTTTCCACGTCTTTCCCCTGCCCGTTGGCATGCCAGAACGGGATGCCGTTGATTTCCCGCGTTTCGCCTTCGCCATCCAGCGTGATGTCCGTCAGCAGATCAGTCAGAAATTCTTCCAGCCCGTCAACCGCTTCTTCCATCGTTTCCGCATCGACCGGCCAGAGCATCATATACACCTTTTCGTCCGGCGAAACGGATTGCAGAATCGTTTCTTCGATCACTTCAGAATTCCATTTATCGGGCATTTCAATAGTAAACATCGGCGCGTCCTGCGTCGGATAAACAAACAATTCCGCCGAAACAGCCCCAATGCCAACCGCCAGCAGCATTACGCATATTAAACACACTATTTGTAGTTTCATAGCTCTTATTCTCCTTCATCAACATTTTTGCCATCCGGCTTTTCGCGGATGGCAGCACGTAATCAGCGACTTCGCTATATACCTTATGCGTTTCTCGTGTTTTGTCAATATGGAATTTGCGACAAGGATTCGTTTTCCATAGGATTTCACGTTGAATTTTTCAATATATCCTACGTAAAACGAATCCTTGTCGCTCTTTGAACTTTTCATAAACAATTCATGCGGCGTTCATACTGTTTTCACGCGGGCATCCTACCATAAACGCAGAAAAAGTGAAGGCCGCCCGTCTTGCATTCCAGAGGCAGTTTCGCCCTGAAAGAGAGCAGGAATATAGCCAGAGGTTTATGAACATTAAAAATTTAATTCGGTAACAGCTTTTTTACCTTACCCCCTGCCCCCTCTCTGTTGGGGAGGGGCCGGGGGTGGGGTTTTACGCAGGATTACCAAACTATTTTTT
>CAZMEO010000069.1:0-13473 GCA_964565315.1 uncultured Candidatus Moduliflexus sp.
CTTCATCGCAGCCGAGCGTATCCAAATACTCCGCAAGCTGGTCTTGCCCTTGCGCATACGTTTGCTCGCTATACCGGATTTTCAGTTCGATGGGGTAGCGTCCGCCCTGATAATGCACGCAGAGATCGAGCCGTTCGCGCCCGGATGCCATTTCCAGCGCGCGCTCTAACGGCGGCAGCATGTAATGCTGTCCGGGGATGCACGGCCCCGCGATATTAAAATATTTTTTGTCCATGCGCTCGTCCTCCTTATATGATGGTCGTAAAACTTACTTTCTCCGTCAATAAAAAAGAAAGAAGTCTTTTGTCAAATTCTTATTGACGCGGAATGCAGAGAATGCGAGCATTTGCCGAAATGGAATTTCGTGCCTGAAAACTGTCAGACACTTCCAAGTTATACCAATTGTGTTTGAATCGCTCATCTTTCAGGAGTACGAAATCTTGATTTCGCGGGCAAATCAAGATTTGCCACTCCTGTCCTTTGTTATTCGCAATAATGTCTATTTATTGCGATTAAACGGGAGTGCAACAGCTTGCTTTTGCCCATGTGACTTGCCTGATTTCGTCACACGGCAAAAGCAAGCTGTTGCACTCCTTATATGAATCTGAAAATTCGATGAGATCACGGCTAAAAAAAATCGGATGGGCGGCGGGCGCAGTCTGCGTCGTCGTCTTCTGCGCGTTTGTCGGCTATCTCGGCCTGCCGCTGCCGCAAGAGCTATTTGCAATACAAAACGACGTGTCGGTCAAAATCACGGATCGCAACGGCATGTTGCTGCGCGAAACCTTATCGGCGGCGGGAGGCCGGACGACGTGGCTGCCGTTCGACCAATTGCCGGACAATGTCACGCGGGCGGTCGTGGCGGTGGAAGATCGGCGGTTTTTTGCGCATCCCGGCGTGGACGTGTTCGCGCTCAGCCGCGCCGTCTGGCAAAATCTCGCGTCCGGGCGCGTCGTGTCCGGCGCATCCACGATCACGCAGCAACTTGTCAAGCAGCGGGCTGGCTTTCCGCGCTCGCTGTGGGGCAAATGCCGCGAAATGCTCTTTGCGCTGCGGGTCGAGCGGCATGTTTCTAAACAGGAAATTTTGACGCAATATCTCAACCGCGTCAGCTTTTCGAATCAGGCGTTCGGCATCGAAGCCGCCTCGCGCCTCTATTTCGGCAAGCCCGCCGCGCATTTGTCGCTTGCGGAAAGCGTTTATCTGGTCGGCCTGATTCAAGCGCCGTCGCGATTCAATCCGTATCGCGCGCCGGAACGCGCCATGCAGCGGCAGCGGCGCTTATTGGAACACCTTCGCGCGAGCGGCGCAATTCAAGAGGACGAATATCAGCTTGCCCGCCGCGAAACGTTGCGCCTCATCTCGAAAAATCTCCATTTCAAAGCGTCGCATTTCTGCGATGCGCTGAACCTCACCCCCGTCCCCTCTCCGAAAGAGAGGGGAGATAACACCCTCCCCTTCGGGGAGGGCTGGGGTGGGGTAACGATCAAAACGACGCTCGATTATTATCTTCAGCAGCAGGTCGAGGAAATCGTCACGCGCCGGATTGACGAGTTGAACGATTACCACGTCACGAATGCCGCCGTGCTGGTGTTAGACAACGAGACCGGCGATATTCTCGCGTATATCGGCTCGAAAGACTATTTCGACGACGCGATTTCCGGCCAGGTCAACGGCGTGTTGGCGCTGCGTCAGCCTGGCTCGACGCTGAAGCCGTTCACCTATCAATTGGCGTTAGAACGCAATTACACGCCCGCAACGCTGCTGCCGGATATTAAGGATTTTCCTGCCGCGCCGCGCACATTCATCCCGGAGAATTACGACCGCAAATTTCATGGCCCGGTGCGTTTGCGGGAAGCGCTTGCCTGCTCCTATAACCTGCCAGCCGCGCGGTTGGCGGAAGAGATCGGCGTTGAGGCGTTGTATCAACGTTTGCATCAATATGGGTTTGACAGCTTACAAGAACTGCCATCGTTTTATGGCCCCGGCCTGACGCTCGGCAACGGTGAAGTGACGCTGCTGGAATTAACCAGAGCCTACGCGACACTTGCCAGAGGCGGCAACACGCTACGCCTGCGCTCGCGCCTTGATGAGCCGATGATGCCGTCAACGCAGGCGTTTGCGCCGCGCTCGTCTTATTTGATCGCGCATATTCTCGCGGATCGCCAGGCCGCCGTTCGCGCCTTTGGCGAAGATACGCCATTAGGTTTGCCGTTCATCACGGCGGTCAAAACCGGCACGTCGAAGGATTATCGCGATAACTGGACGGTCGGCTTTACCCGCGATTACACGGTCGGCGTCTGGGTGGGAAATTTCGACGGCACGCCGATGCGCAAAGTCTCCGGCATTACCGGCGCAGCGCCGATTTATCGCGATGTCATGCTGGCATTGTATCGCCACTATAATCCACCAAACTGGCTCGAACCGCTGCCGGATGGGTTGGTGACGCGCCGAATTTGCCCGCTGTCCGGGAAACTTGCGCAGGAGGATTGCCCGCATGGCATGGATGAAATTTTCTTTCAGGAAAACGCGCCGACCGCGCCGTGCGACATGCACCATGCAGTCTGGGTGAATGCGAATGATGGGCTGTTGACGCAGCCAGACGCGCCGGATGCCGTCAAAAAAGTCTTTACCCAATTTCCGCCGCTCTATCAGAGTTGGGCGCGTGACATGGGCTATCCAGAGCCGCCGACGCGCGTGTCTTCCCATGCGCAGAACGAGCAGCAAGCGATTCGCATCGTGCATCCGAATCATGGCGATGTCTATGCGCTTGACCCGATTCTGCGACCAGAGTTTCAGACCGTGCAGCTTGCGGCAGTCGCACCGCCGGGCGTCGAACGCGTGACGTGGTATGTGGATGAACAGGAATGGGCGTCAGCCGTTTCGCCGTTTCGCGCAGCCTGGCAAATTCGCCCTGGTACGCATCGCATTTATGCCGAAAGCGAATTTCATGGAGACATCATTCGCAGCGAGGAAATTACGGTGGTTATTGTTAAATGAATGACTGATGTGACGCAGCAGGTTCGCGGCCATTGGATCGAATCTGCTGCGTCACGTCAGCGAATAATTCGATGAACATGAAGCCTCACAGATGTTGAAAACCTGTGAGGGCTTGTAACGAGGCAAAATATGAACGACACCAGAGCAAACATGTTTTCAAACACGCTTCGGCTCGACGCCGGACTCACCGAGCAAGTGAATCAATTAGACGTGTTAAATCTGGTTGCCCAGACAGTCACCTCCAATCTTGACCTCAAGAGCATGCTGCTCGCAATCTCGGAAGCGGCCTGCCACATCTTCCCTGAGACCTCGATCAGCATCGCGACGGTAAACGATGACAGAACGATGATCGAGTTTACGATGGAATATCCGGCAACTCAGACCATCGAGACGCTTTCAGGCGTTGCCCTGCCGTTTAACTGGGCCTCCCCCATCACCATTGCGCTGTTTCAGAAACAAACGCCGGTGGTCATCGCCAATGCCGAAACAGAGCCGATGCTGACGCATCTTCAAACTATCATGACGCGATTCCAGATCAAAACTGTCGTGATGCTCCCCTTAATCACGCATAACGATGTGATCGGCATCGTCATGTTTTACCGCCGAAATCTGTACCATCCGTTCTCTCCGAAAGATGTGGCGTTTGCGAGAACCATCGCCGGGCAGATCGCCGGTGTCATGCACCATGCCAGATTATTCGAACAGGAACGCCAACAGCGGGAACGCGCTGAAATCTTGCAGGATGTTTCCATTATTCTGAGCAGCAGCCTCGACGAAGCAACCGTGCTGCAAAAAATTTTAGAGCAGGCACACCGAGTCGTGTTGTATGATTCCTCCGCCATCTTTCTGAAAAAAGGCGACGATTTAATCCTCTCGTTAGGGGCAAATGTGCCAGAACGGTTTCTTGGCCGGCCAGTCCCGCTTGATAGCGGAACGTATCCCTGTGATGTCTTTCTGACACGTCAACCGAGCGTAGTCGCCGATACGGAAAACGATCCGCACTGGGATAAATGGGAAGACGATTCGCTGATTCGGAGTTGGATGGGCGTGCCGCTCTATGTCGGTGAACAGGGGATCGGCATCTTGACTGTCAATTATCATCAGCCCGCCATTTATAGCGAAGACGACGCGCGCATCTTGCTTGCGCTGGGGAATCATGCGGCGCTGGCGATTCACAACGCGCAGTTGTACCGGCAAATCCACCAGGAGAAACAATTTTTCGAGACCTTGCTGCTCAATAGCCCGGTAGCCACCGTGATTACCGGCCTTGACTTGCGCGTCACTTCATGGAATCCCGCCGCAGAGCGCCTGTTCGGGTATTCCGCCAGCGAAGCCATCGGGCAGCGCATTCAGGAATTAGTGGTCGAGGAACGTCGTTATGATGAAACGCGCTCATACTTACGCCACCTGCAAGACGGACAGGCGATTCGAGAGATCACGCAGCGCCGCCATAAAAACGGGCGCATCGTAGAAGTCGAATTACATGAGTCCGCTGTCATGATTGAAGGGCATGTGGCGGCGTATATCGCCCAGTATCACGATATTACGGAATTAGTGCAAGCGCGGAAAGACTCAGAGGCCGCGAATCGCGCCAAAAGCGCGTTTTTAGCGAACATGAGCCATGAACTGCGCACGCCGCTGACGGCGATTCTCGGCTTCAGCGAATTGTTGCAGCAGCGCAGCGCCATTCCCCCGGAAGAAGTGGCCTACTTACGCACGATTCACCTGAACGGGGAGCATTTGCTGCTGCTGCTGAACAACCTGCTCGATCTCGCGCGGCTCGAAAGCGGCCAGATCGTTCTGGATGAGCGCGATTTTAATCTCTACCGGTTGTTAGATGAACTCCGCTACCTCCTCTCCGCGCGCGCCGAACATGAACATGTTCGCCTTTCGTTCCATCGCGCCCCGGATGTCCCGCAATACATCAGAACCGACGAGATCAAGCTGCATCACGTGCTGCTGCATCTGATGACCGACATTCTCAAATTTACCAGTCAGGGCGAGGTCGAATTATCCGTCACCTGTGGTTCGACAAGCTCACCATACGACGAACACGCCGCTCGTCCTGAGCATGTCGAAGGGCGAATGTATTTGCGCTTCCACATCGTCTCGCGCTCGCTTCTGCCGATTCGCAGAGATGAAAGCCTGTTGCCGATTACGCGGCAATTCGTGCGGCTGATCGGCAGCGAACTGCGCCTGCTGCCAGACGAGGCGGCTTCTTCTCCCAACGCGCCGCCAGGCGCCGCGACGCTCTGTTTTGCGTTCGATATGCAGGTCGGCCTGTCGCATCTTCAAGCAGCGCCGCCAAACAGCGTCAGCAAGCAGACTCGTCAAGCCGCCAGTATCGAAATCGACCAGACAACGATTGATTGGGCGGCATTATCGGGGCGTTCGCTCCAATTTTGGAAACGCTTCGAATATGCGGTCACGACAGTCGATATGACCGCGATCACTGCCTGCATTCGCGAAATTCGGGCGGATACTGCCGACGCGGCAGAATTGTTTGAGCAATTGCAGCACGATTTCGAATACGTGAAGATGCTGACGCTGATTGGAGACGCCAAAACTCATGCAGGAGGAGAATCATGAATACCAAGATCGAACAGGTTGCGATTTCGCTGCTGATTCTGGGAGGCGCATGCATGTTAGCGCTTTCGATTCGCCGCACCAGGCAAATTTTGCAATTGCTCAGGGAGAATAGCATGATCGCGCACTGGCAGCGCCTTTTCTGGCTGATGGTCTTCTTTTTAGGCGGCTATGGCGGCGCGTTCGCCTTAGTTATCACGAATCGCCTGTCATGGATGGCGCTCGTAACCGGCGTGGTCTTTTTTTTCGGCGCAATCTTCGTCTATTTGGTGGCGCACCTGCAATATTTTACGTTTCATGGCGTGTTGGGCAAATTGGAAGAGCGTGCAGACGCGGAGCAGGCGGCGCGAAAGGTCAATCAGGAATTGGAAGCGCGGGTGCAGGAGCTTGCCACGCTGAACATGATCGCTCAGACCGTCACGCATTCGCAAGACCTTCAGACCGCCTTGGAATTAGCGTGTCATGCCATCACCGAATTGTTTCAAAATTACCGCACCAGCATCGGCCTGGTGAATCGCCCGCACAACAGCCAATTGTACATGGCCGCGTCGCATGCCGAACAGCAGGACGTTCCGCTGCTTTCCGGCGTCGTGCTGGCGTTTGATCCGTCCTGTCCGATTTGCCATAATGTCGCCCGGTGTCAGACAACGATTACCACGCTCCAGGATGCCTCGCTTCTGCTGAATGCGCTGCGCCAGCGTTCCCTTCCGATCACGGGCGAAGAGCGCGTGATGGTGACGCCGATCTGCTCGGACGGCGAGTTATTCGGCGTATTTATAATCGAAACAGATCGCGGAGATCGGCAATTCACCTCAACCGACATCAACATTGCTGAAACCGTCGCCGAATCCATTGTCAGCGCGATTCTGCATGAGGAATTGCATCAGGAAGAACAACGCTTGCGCGAACGAATGCGCCAGAAAACCGATGAATTGGCGCAGACGCTCAACGAGCTGAAAGCCATGCAATATCGCCTGCTGCAAGCGGAAAAAATGGCGGTATTAGGCACGCTGATGGCCGGAATTGCGCATGAAATCAACACGCCGCTCGGCGCGTTGCGCTCGGCAGTAGGAGACATTACCAAAACGCTTGAGCAGGCATTTCAGCACTTTCCAGCGTTTTTCGACGCGCTTCCTCCCGCATTGCGCCCGCAATTTTTTGCGTTCGTTCAACAGGCCAGCGCCTCAACCCAACCACTGAACGGCAAAGAGCGCCGACAGGCGCGCCAGCGCATCGAGGACATGCTGCGACAGGCGAACCTCTCGGAGAAAAGCCATTTAGCCGGGCTGTTCGTGGATATGGGCATCACGGACGATGTCAGCCCCTATCTTGAGCTGCTGCGATCTCCGCGCGCCGATGTGATTTTCGACATGGCGTATCAATTGTCCGGCATGCGCGAGCAATCGCGCACCATGTCCACCGGCATTGATCGCGTGTCGCATATCATCAAAGCCCTCAAAAGTTACGCGCATTCCGACTATTGCGACAAGCCGCGCCTCGCCGACGTGCGCGACGGACTCGAAACGGTGTTGACGCTGTATCATTACGAGATGAAGCATAGCATTGAAGTCGTGCGGCACTATGAGCCGGTTGAGACAATGTTATGCTATCCTGATGAATTGGTGCAAGTCTGGACGAATCTGATTCATAACGCGATCCAGGCCATGCAAGGCAAAGGGCGGCTGGAAATATCTATCAACCCCGTAAAGACGCACGGCCGTGCGTCTCTACAATCTGGAATTCTCGTCGAAATCACCGACTCCGGCCCCGGCATTCCCGACGCCATCAAAGACCGCATTTTTGAGTCATTTTTCACCACGAAATCCGCTGGCGAAGGGAGCGGCCTCGGTCTCGACATCTGTCGCAAGATCGTCGAGAAGCATCAAGGCGCAATCACGGTTGACAGCCAGCCAGGGAAGACAACGTTCAATGTGTTCCTGCCGGTGTCCGCGCCATAAACCGGCACAGACCTCACAGTTCTTCAAGGCCTGTGAGTTCTCTCACGCGAATTTATGCTTCCTCGTTCCACGCGGAGCGTGGAACGAGAAGGAAAACACTGTATGAATTGCTCAGCCATGCTGCATAGTCCGTCCGACGTGGTTACGGTAGCGCGGGCGCAATTGTTCGAGCGCATGAGTGACGGCGTAATCGTGCTGGATCGTCAGGCGCGAATCGCGGACATCAACCATGCCGCCTGTCAGATGTTCGGGCATCCGGACTCATCTTTCATCGGCCAGCCCGTCGAAGCCGTCATGCCAGCACACGCCATCTGGAACACAATCATTGAGGCGTCAGAAAATCTGCACCTCGACATGGCGCTTGGCGATGACGGCAATCAGCGCTATTACAACGCGCAGCTTTCCCTGCTGCGCGACGCGCAAAGCGATGATATTATCGGGCGGATGTTGACGCTGCGCGACACGACAGACCGCAAACAGACGGAAGACGCGCTGCGAGAGTCGCAGCAGCAGTTGGAAGCCTCCTATCGCCGCGAACAGGAACGGCGCATCGTCTCGGAAACGCTGCGCGAAGCCGCCGCCATTATCAGCAGCACCTTAGAGCCGCGCCGCGTGATCGGCCTGCTGCTCGACGAATTGCAAAAGGTCGTGAGCTATCACTTTGTCAGCGTGATGTTAGAAAGCGAGGGGAAATTGACGCGCGTTGTCCGACGCAGCGAGCGCGGCGATTCGTATGCTCCGCTGACGTTCGCGGCGAATGCGTATCCGTTGAACGCGCAGGTGTTACGCGAAAAACGCCCGGTTGTCATCCCGGATGTCGGGCAGGATAGCCGCTGGAAAGCCTCCGGCGAAACCCGCGCCATTCGCTCGCTGATGAACATGCCGCTGTTGGCGCAGGATCGTCCGATTGGCGTGTTGGCGGTCGGACGCGCCGATGACGTCGCCTATACCGAGGAAGATGCCGCCATCGTCTTCGCGTTCGCCAGTCATGTGGCCGTGTCGCTGGAAAATGCGCGCTTGGCGGAGCGGACGCGCCAGGCGCTCATCGAAGTGCAAGACATGGTCGAACGGCTGCAACGCACGCAAAAACGCCTCGTCGAATCCGAAAAATTAGCCGCGCTTGGCAAACTCGTCGCCAACGTGGCGCATGAGATCAACACGCCGATTGGCGCGATCAAAGCCTCTGCCGGGAATATTCTCGCCGCGCTGGATGAAACGCTGCGCACGCTTCCCGTCGCCCTGCGCGACATTCATCCAGAGCAGCACGCCTTGTTTCTCAGCCTGATCACGCGAGCCTTGCAAGAAAAACAATCCCTGACCACCGCCGAGGAACGCCGTTTCCGCCGCGCCTTGATTCAGGAATTGGAGACCGCCGAGGTCGCGCAGGCTGACGATATTGCTGATATGCTCGTGGACATGGGAATTTATGCGCACATCGAGGAATTCTTGCCCTTGCTGCGCCAGGATGCCGAGATGACGCTGTTGCACACGGCGTATCACCTCGCCGCACAGCAGCATCACAGCCAGAACATCATCTCTGCCGTCACTCGCGCCATGAAGGTGATTTCCGCGCTGAAGACCTACGCCCATCTCGATGCGTCCGGCGGCATGAGCATAACCAGAATCACTGATGGCGTGGACATTGCGTTGACGCTCTATCACAATCAATTGAAACAGGGGATCGAGGTCGTCAAACAGTATGACGATGTTCCGCCGATTTTGGGCTATCCCGACGATCTCGCGCAAGTCTGGACGAACCTGATTCATAACGCGATCCAGGCCATGCAGGGCAAAGGGCGGCTGGAGATTGCGGTCAAGACCTGTGAGGTCTCCGAGACCTCACAGGTCTCGTCCGTCGTCATCGAAATCACCGATTCCGGCCCCGGCATTCCCGACGCCATCAAAGACCGCATTTTCGAGCCGTTTTTCACCACGAAACCGGCAGGCGAAGGGAGCGGCCTCGGCCTCGATATTTGCCACAAGATTATTGACAAACATCAAGGGAAAATTGAATTCGAGAGCCAGCCGGGACGCACGACGTTTCGCGTCTGGCTGCCATCAGGCGGAAAAGGAGAGAAATAATGAATCTTGCCAACGGCCTGTATCTGACACATTACGGTTTGGGGTTATTCGCGCAAGCACTGCTTTCCACGGCGATTTTTGGCTATCTTGCGCTGTTAAAAAACAAAACGCTCGCCACGCGGCTGTTGACGCGCTATTATCTGAGTTTCGTTCCGTTTATTTGGGGCTTATGGGGCGTATATAGCGGCCTGGCACGATGGTATCGCCTGAGCCTCCTCTGTTGTCCGTCACATGTTTTTTGTGGGGACTGCGGGCGATGGTGCGCTTTGCGTATGCGTTTCCCGCGGTATCGCAACCATTTGAGCGCGAAGCGCGGCGGGTCGCCCTCATCACGCTCGGCATCACCCTGTTTGGCACGCTCTGCGGCGCGGCGGCCATCATGCACTGGGAAACGCACGCACAGGTCAAACCAGTCTTCAATCTCTTCATGCAAGGGCTGATGCTCTCCATGGTCATCCTTTCCCTCGGTATTATGCTGGTGTTCAGCCGGCTATCAATGTGGCTGGCGGAAAATGCTTCGGAGGCGTGGTGGCGGCGATTCATGCGTCCAGCCGGTCGCGCCGCCCGCACAATGCGGGCGTTGATGTTCCTGTTCGGGAGCTTGTTGATCATGCCAGCGTTGCGCATTGGGCAATACCACATACCGTTTCCCACCCTGCTCGTCGAAATCGTCAGCGCCTTGCTCCCGTTATTTTTGACGTTTCAATTCGTGAGCCTCTATTTTGCCTACGCGTCCGAGCACTCGACCATCCTCATTAAAATTGTCGGATCGTCGTTTATCATCATCTTAAGCCTACTCGCTGTGAGCGGATTTATGATCGGCGACGCCCAGCAGCGCGAATACCGACCGGCCTATCCATTCGACGAAGGCGGGACGCTGCGTTTCGAACCTGACGCTGCGGGCGGTTATACGCTTGCGGCGAACGCCCGCGCTGACGCGTTCGATCCGTTGATTGGCGCGAAATTAGAATTCGACCTTCAGCCGCACGTCCCCATGCCGTTGGGCTTTGCGTTTCCATTTTATGGCAAACCTGTCGCCGGCCTGTTTATTCAGGCCAATGGCTGGCTGATGCTGACGGATGATCTGACGACGCCAGCCGCGCCGCCGCGCGTTGATTCGGCGATGTTTCGGCTGCGACCGGAGCGTCCGGCGATTGCGCCATTATTGATGGCGTTAACCGCCGCGCCTGACGGCGGCGTGTTTTACAACGCCACGCCCGATAGCGCGACGATCACATGGCTGCGCATGGTCGGCGCGGATGGCCTCTATACGTTTCAAGCGCGGCTGCATCGGGACGGCGCATTCGAAGTCACCTATCTTGAGTGTCCGGAAATTTCCCGCTACGATGCAGAAACGCCGCTTCAAGCCCCAATGCTGACAGGCATCTTTCCGGGGCCGGCGGCGGAGTCCGCAGATTGGCGGCGCGTGCCGGCGCATGTTCGCCTCAAGCGCACCGGCGCCGGCACGTTCGCCTGGTTTTATTACGCCGATTTTCGGGACGAGATGCACCAGCAGATGCTGCCATTTTATCTGATCATGCTGACGTCCGCGCTGTCTATGCTGATCGGCTTGCCGCTCTATTTTCGGTCGTTCCTGCTCAAACCGCTTTACTTGCTGCAAGACGGAGCGCGGCAGATCGCAGCCGGGCGGTACGAGGTGGCGTTAGACATCCAATCGCAGGATGAATTGGGCTTTTTGACGCAGTCGTTCAATTGCATGGCCAGGTCAATTGACTTAGCGGAACGGAGCTTATACGACGCAAATCAGATGTTAGAGAAAAAAGTGAGCATGCGAACGCAGGAATTGTCGCGCGTCAACGATGAACTCCGCAATCAAATTGACGAACGTTTAGCGATAGAAGCGCAGCTTCGCCATGCGTTGCATGAAACGGAATTGCTCTTCGCAGCAGCGCAGGCGATTCTCGGCGCGAACGATGCTCAGACGATCTATGAGCGTCTGATTCAACATTTTAATAATTTGATTGAAGCGGATTGGTCGAACTTATTTATGGTCGATCATGAACGGCGCGACATTGTGGCGCGTATCGGGTATGGTCATATCAGCAAAGAGGAATGGGGGAATGCAGTAGAGAAGATGACCTACGCCGAGTTAGACGCGGGGATTAGCGGACTGGTGTTTCGAACGAAACAACCGGTACTGTCGTTGAGCGCAGATGATGGCATCGAACCGGAAAATATGAAAAAACAGCGCATGGCCGACGACACCGGCGCGTTAATTGTCGTCCCGCTCGTGGCGCGTGGCGAGGTCATTGGCACGTTTACGGCGATTAACCGGCTGCACCAGCGGCTGTTTACGCAACACGACGTCGATGTGCTGATGTCGTTGGCAATGCAGGCCGCCGCGCTTTATAATGTGCGGCTCTATGAAGCGGTGCAGGAAGAACTCGTTGAACGGCGGCGGATTGAAGCGGCCCTGCGAGCTTCCGAAAAAGAATACCGGTTATTGTTCGAAAATCTGCAAGATTTGCTGTTCCGCGTGGATAATGACGATCTGCTCTTGTTGGTCTCGCCGTCGATTAGCATGATTTTAGGCTATCTGCCGGAAGAGGTCGTGGGCCGGCGCTTCAGCGACGTTCTTGCGGAATCGCCGGCGCAGTGGCGGGAATGCGTCGCTGTCCTCCGCGAATACAGCTATGTCGAAGGGGTGGAAGTTCGCCTGAAACATGCCGACGCGACGTGGATTTGGGGCAGCGTGACCGCTCAAATTTACCATGAGCCGACCACGCAGCGCGAGATTATCGAAGGAACGATTCGAAATATTTCCGCCCTGAAACGCATTCAGGACGAGTTGACGGCCAATGCGGACGAACTCAAAAAGACACTCGCGCATTTGCAAGCGGCGCAGCAGGAATTGATTCAGTCCGAAAAAATGGCGGCGCTCGGCAAACTCGTCGCCAACGTCGCGCATGAAATCAACACGCCGATTGGCGCGATCAACGCCTCTGCGGGGAATATCCTCCACGCATTGGAAGACGCGTTGCGCATATTGCCAGAAGCGTTTCGCGCCATGCAGGACGCACAGCAGATCGCATTTATCAATCTGGCTCGCCGCGCATGCCAGCCGAAAACCTCGCTCACGTCGCGGGAAGAACGCCAGCGCAAACGCGCTCTGTTCCAGCAATTAGAGGCGCGCGGCTTCGCTGATGCGGAAATGTTAGCCGATACGCTGAGCGATATGGGCGTTCATGACGACGTGGACGATGTGTGCGTTATCGCACAAAGCCCGCAGTTCGACCTGTTGTTAAAGGCGGCGGCGCATCTCGCATCGCAGCGGCATAATAGCGACAACATCATCAAAGCGGTCGAGCGCGTTTCGAAAATCGTCTTTGCGCTCAAAAGCTACGCGCATAGTGATGCCTCCGGTGAAGCGACGAGCGCCCGCGTCACGGACGGCCTGGACGTGGTGCTGACGCTCTATTACAACCAACTCAAACACGGCATCGAGGTGGCCGACACCCCGCCGATCCGCTGCTATCCCGACGAATTGAATCAGGTCTGGACGAACCTGATTCATAACGCAATCCAGGCCATGCAGGGCAAAGGGCGGCTGGAAATCGTGGTCAAAACCTGTGAGGTCTCCGAGACCTCACAGGTTTCAGGTGTACTGATTGAAATCACCGATTCCGGCCCCGGCATCCCCGACGAGATCAAAGAGCGCATTTTCGAGCCGTTTTTCACCACGAAACCGGCAGGCGAAGGGAGCGGCCTCGGCCTCGATATTTGCCACAAGATTATTCACAAACATCAAGGGAAAATTGAATTCGAAAGCCAGCCGGGACGCACGACATTCCGCGTCTGGCTGCCGCAAGCAGAGAACCCGGAAAAT
>CAZMEO010000070.1:0-13364 GCA_964565315.1 uncultured Candidatus Moduliflexus sp.
GCAATATATCGGCCATATCAACCAAACGTCAACGATCCTGGTATTTCAATAACCGCGCTATTGACAATCCTCGCCGGAACACCTATCTTGTAGTCAAACGCATTTCTTTCAGATCTCACAGGTTTTAAAAACCTGTGAGGTCTATAAAAAAATGTTTCATGGCATCATTATCCACCTCTTTATTTGAAAAGAGAGAATGTTGCATCTCAGGTGACTGATGTCGTCACTCACGAAAACACCTCCAACCAGAAGGAGACCAGTATGAAATGTTATCTATTGACAGCATGGCTCATGCTTCTCGCCTGTATCGGGATGGCGCGGGTGACGCCTGCCGAACAGCCATACAGCGAAATCGTCGTCAATTTCGAGAATACCGCAGCGCAGGATGCGATTCAGAAGATCGCCTCGCTGTACGGCATGTCGCTCGAATATAACAGCATCTTTTCCAAAGAAGAAGGCGTCATGCGCTTTCCGCTTCCTGCCGACAAATCGGGCGAAACGCTGGCGCAATTTCTGCAATTACTGACCGATGACGCCTTGATTGAATACGCCGAGCCGAATTACCTCTACGAAGCCTACGGCAAGCCGAATGATCCGATGTATGACAAACAATGGAACATGCAGATGATCAACATCGAAGACGCCTGGAAGCATGCCGATGGCAAAGGCGCGGTTGTGGCGGTGATTGATACCGGCGTGGCGTCGGAAGATTACAAAGACGGCAAAGGGCAATATCATCGCGTACCGGATTTGGCGCAGACCGAATTTGCCAAAGGCTACGATTTCGTTGACGACGACGAACACGCCAACGACGACAACGGACACGGCACGCATGTTGCGGGAACGATTGCGCAATCCACGAATAACAAGATCGGCGTGGTCGGCGTCGCGCCGAAAGCGAAGATTATGCCGCTGCGCGTCTTAAATAAACAAGGCTACGGCAACATCGCCGACATCGCCGAAGCGATTCGTTTTGCGGCAGATCACGGCGCGAACGTCATTAACATGAGCCTCGGCGGCCCCGGCGAAAGCAAATTATTGAGAGACGCGGTGGCGTATGCGCATAAAAAAGGTGTGACTGTCGTCTGCGCTGCCGGGAATGAGCGGCGCAGCGGCGTCAGCTATCCTGCCGCGTATCCGTTTGCGATCGGCGTTTCCAGCGTCGGACCGACCGGCGAACTCGCGCCGTATTCCAATTATGGCAGCGGCACGGACATTGCCGCGCCGGGCGGCGACACCAGCGCAAACCGCGAGCATGGCATTTTGCAAAACACGATTGGCCGCATGAAACCGACGGAAGACAGCTACGAATTCTTTCAAGGCACGTCAATGGCCTCGCCGCATGTGGCGGGCGTGGCGGCGCTGATTGTGTCATCCGGCGTGAAAGACCCGGATAACGTGGAAAAAGTGCTGCTCAGTTCCGCGACGAAAAAGAATGATGCGGCCAAATACGGCGCGGGAATTCTGAACGCGGCGGCAGCCGTGAAAGCGGTAAGCGGCGACGCGGCGGAAGGCGCGGAGATGGCGTCAGAATCAGATGTCGCGATCTTCGGCATCAACAGCAGCCTGCTCTATTTTCTCGCAGGCGTCGGCTTTGCGATTTACTATTTCAAGCTTGCGAAACGGTCAGACGGCTACGGTCCGCTCTTCTCGTTCCTGTTCTCATTGGCGATGTTTCTCGCGTCGAGCGGCCTGTTTTTCGTCGAAATGCTGAATATTCCGGGCGTGCCGCGTTCCGTACTGCATCTGCTCAGTTCGCCGCTGCCGCATGTCGATCAGGCGCTGCTCGGCTCGTTTACGACGATATTGAACCCGATGCTGCACAGCGCGTTGATTCCGGTCGTGCTTGTAGTGGCGCTCCATCATACCAAATTTGCGAAAGCGATTGCGGTCGGCGTCGCGGTTGGCATGGCGGCGCATTTGGCGGTTGATCTATTTTCATTGGCGGATGTGTCATTTATTCCAGGATCGTTCCTGCTGGATAAAGCGTGGCTGCTGATTAACGCGGCGATTTGCTTTGTGATGGCAGTGTTGACGGGAAAATCATCATGAAAAAAACATTGGATGGCATTGTGAAATTTCGTGACATCGGAATGGGCTGCTGGGAATTTCTGACTGGCGACGGCCAGTCGTTCGAATTGATCGGCGGCGACGATAGTGTGTATGAAGATGGCAAAAAGGCTAAACTGCGCGGCAAAATCCGCACCGACCTCATGAGCGCCGGCAACATCGGCCCCATCTTCGAAATCGATTCCTCCGAATAAATATTGACGGAGGGAAAACCTCGCGGGTCTTGGAGACCTGCGAGGTTGTTTTTCAATAGTCTGACGCGCGTTCTTGCCAGTACATATCACACGTGAACAGAAGAAAGGAAGGTGCTTATGCCAGAAGGAACTACGATTGAAGGGTTGATAATTGTAGTGGTAGGCGGCATATTTGCGTTATGGCTGTTAGGGAAAATATGGCCGCAAAGTTCTGCAAAAGTGGCCTCGAAAGAGACCAGGAAAGTCGTCACTGCCACGAAAAGGCTTCAATTGACATTATCGAAAACAACCTGGGGATTATTGGAAAAACAAGCAGAGCAAAAAGACATGGCGTTAGAAGAGTATGTAGAGCATGTCATTTCAACGGTTCTGAACCGGATGTCTTTTTGAATTGTATTGACACAACACGTTGTGGTCAGGAAAAGCTGTCAGACACCTTGAAAAGGTGTCTGGCAACTCAGTTCATCACCTTCTGCGCCAATACATACGACACGGAGCGTTACGCCGCGCCGCCCGCACTGACGACAAAGCCGCTTGGCGCTAAGCCGGTGGACGATGGCGTTCCGGCAATTTGCGCTAAATACGTGCTGCCGAGTTTTTCGATATGCTCGCGGATATTGTCGAAATAATTGTAATGCAGTTGCTCTTCGTCAATAATCGCTTCGAACAATTTTGTGCTGATGCTGTCGCCGTTTTCGCGGCAGACTGACGCAAATTGATTATAAGCGTCAACGGTATCATCTTCAAGTCCCGCATCAAATGGATAAATCGTCTCGACCGCCTGGCGCTTCTGAATGTTTCCCGCCGGGTCTGCGGTCGGCTCGCCGCCCAATTCTTTGATGCGTTCCGCAAATTGTTCTGAATGGCGCATCTCGTCAATCGCGATCAGCTTCATTTTGACGGCAAATTCGCCATAATCCATGTCATCCAGATTATAATGCTGATTCATGTATTGATGAATCGCCTGCAATTCCATCGCTCTGGCCTTATTCAATACTTCGATCACTTGCTCTCTGCGTTCTTCTCTGCTGCGTGTTGCCATCGTTCGACTCCTTTTCTGCGCGAAAATTAATCTTGAAATCGCCCTGTTAGCCAGGACATAAACACATGCGCCACGCTCATAATAGCGCAAGTCTTCGAATTTTCTGTCAATAATTTTTCTGCAAAATTTCTTTTTTTTCTCTACCAATTCGTGTCTGAAATAGTCTGATTGCGTGACGTTCTTTCAGTGCGCGATTTATGAAATTTTCTCTTGACAGTATCTCTGAAGGAGTGTCGTTATTCTTCGCATGATTTTTAAATCGGTGCCATGTCCTGAAACAATCATCACATCACTGAATCGCTATTCAAATATGGTGATTTTTACGACAAACAAAGGAGATATGCCATGAAGACAACACATGTTGTGTATTTAGGTGAATGGCTCATGCTGCTGGTGAGTTTCTCGTCTTTCGGATGGGCGCAGGGTATGCAGATTGAACATGTCATGAATATCGGTTCTCAAGGAAACGGCGCTGGACAATTTATGTATGTGGAAGATTTCGCGTTTGATCAACAAGGGGCGCTATTGGCGACGGATGCAGCTAATTCGAATATTCAGGCATTTGATAAAACGACCGGCGCATTCATCGCGCAATTTGGCGGGAAGGGCGATGGAGACGAGAAATTCGAAAAACCAGAAGGCATCGCTGTTGCGCCGAACGGGGATATTTTCGTCGCCGATTACGCCACCGGCTATATCAAAAAATTCGACGCGCAGTATCAATGGCTGCTTACCTTCAGCGATTACGGCGACGCGCCGGGGCAGAACATGCGTTCCGAATTTATGGATATTTTCGACGAGAAATTGTATATGGCGGAAGTCGGCAGCAATCGCGTGGACGTGTTTGATCTGAACGGAAATTTTCTGTTCCTGTTTGGTAAAACAGGCACGCTTCCGGGAGAACTGCAAAACCCTGAAGCCGCAAAGGTCAACAGCAAGGGCGAAGTCTATGTGACCGATTTAAAGAATGATCGCATTCAAATCTTCTCGAACGATGGGCAATTCCTCCGCACGTTCGGCGTCTCCGGTACCGGGCAGGGGGAATTTAAAGCCCCGGCAGGCCTGGCGATTGATAAGCAAGATCGCGTTTATATTACCGAGATCGGCAATGATCGCATTCAGGTTTTTGATAAAGACGATAAATTTTTGACGATGTGGGGGCAACCTGGAACTGGCGATGGCGAATTCGAGAATCTGCACGGCATTATTGTGGATGACGAAACCGGTCGAATTTATGTCGCCGATACCGGCAACAACCGGATTCAGGTGTTTCAGATAAAAGAGTAGCGCACTGGAACGTGAATTTTTAAGAGCCTTCAGGAGTGCGAAATCTTGATTTCGCCTGTCAAATCAAGATTGAACACTCCTAACGCCATCTATTGCGTGATGTCATCTTCACCAACGGTCGCATTATGAAAATATCAATGAAATTGTGCCTGGCCTTTTCTGCGTTAATCATCATTATGGGCGGAGTCGGCGGAATCGGCTTGCTCTATTCGACGAAAATTTACAATCTCCTTGACCGAACCACGCCGCTCATCAATGCTTCCACAGAACTTCAACGCGCGCTTATCGCCTATTTGAGCATATTCCACAACAATGACGACGGCCAATCCGAGGCCAGGCTTGAGATATTAGAGCGCTTGAAAACTCATTTTCATGCCACCGATGAGTTGTTATCTTCAGAAAGTGGAAAAACGGCTACCCTCGGACGAAACCAGGAAGAAACATTTTTTCAGCATGCGCGTGCGGGCATCGAAGAATACCAGCGTCTTTTGGCATTTCAGCAGCAAATATCGCTTGAACGCCATATCGTAAATTTTCAAGCGCAGCGCCGTGAACTCGACGAGATGTTAGGGAAACTGGCAGAACAGAGCGAGGCGAAGATCAATCAAAAAGAAGACGCGGGACGAACGCTGGTGCAATCAGGCTCTGCCTCGGTGGAAGACTTGTCGCACGTGTTAGACGAATTATTTAATGTTGATTACCCGATTCTTGAAAGCGCGTTCACGTTGCAGCGCTATCTGATCCAGCTTGAAGACGCCTCCAAAAGTTATCTAATTGAACAAAATGAGATGTCGCTTCAGGCGATTGCCGATGAATTCTCGAACTTGCTGAAGTTAGCCAAGTCCCGCGTCAAACGGCTGCAAGCGCGCGTCAAAGACGAACAAGGCGCGGAGAATGTCAAAAAATTAGCGGAAGGCTTTACGGCGTTGGAAACGCTTACCTTGACAGAAGAGAATGGCCTGTTTGCCAGCCATCGGCAAAAATTGCAGCATCTCGCTGATATTGCCAGGCTTCAACAGCAGATCGAAACGCGCACGCAGGACGTTACCACAATATGCAATATTCTTTTCGATGAGATTGGAAAAACGAGCGAGCAGATGCGAGGAACGTCAGCGCGCAAAATCCGTGAGATTCGGCAAGCAATTGGCGTGACCATTCTTTTCGGAATGCTGGTGGGAATTCTTGCGGCAGCCATCATCACCCGTTCCATTGCCTGGCCGATCAACGTGATTGTCAAGTTGGCGGATTCCATCGCAAGCGGCGATTTAACACAGCCGATTTCATTGCGCCAGCGCGGCGAAATTGGGCAATTAGCCGAGGCGTTTCGAAGAATGGGCGTCTGTTTAACCAACGTTGTTGGCGGAGTCAAATCCGCTGCCGATACGGTCGCTGAAAAAAGCCAGCATATTCAATGTGTTTCCTCCGAGCTTTCGTCAAGCACAAGCGAGCAGGCCGCCTCTGCTGAAGAAGTGTCATCAGCCATCGAACAAATGGCCGCCAATATTCGCCTGAGCGCGGATAACGCGGTTCAGACGGCGCAGCTTGCGGCAGAAGCCGCCCAGAATGCCGAAACAAGCGGCGACGCTGTGGCGCAGGTTGTGGAGGCCATGCGCGAGATTGCCCGCAAAATTTTATTGATTGACGATATTGCGCGTCAGACGCGGCTGCTCTCGCTAAATGCAACCATCGAAGCGGCGCGGGCGCAGGAATATGGCAAGGGCTTCGCCGTCGTCGCCGCGGAAGTTCGCGCGCTTGCCGAACGAAGCCAATTGGCGGCGTCAGAAATTTCGGAACTCGTGGCATCGTCAGTCACAATTGCTGAACAGGCCGGAGAAATGCTGCTGAGTCTCGTTCCCAAAATTCATAAAACCGCCGATTTAACGAGGGAAATCAGCCATGCCAGTCGCGAGCAGGATGCGGGAGCGGTGCAGATCAATCAGTCAATAATTCAACTGAACCAGACAATTCAACACAATGTATCTGCTACCGAAGAAATGACGGCAACCGTGGAAGCGTTTACAATGCAAGCGTCGCAGCTTCGGAATGCCATGCTGTTTTTTAAGATCAATCACGCCGTATAATCATCATATTCGTTGCGTGTAATGGAGCAGGTGTCAGACACTTCTAAAAGTGTTTAACACCTATGTTGTGAGAAGCATGTTACAGGACGTATCAGGGCGCACAATCACGAGTTTGCGGATTTCGCTGACAGATCGCTGCAATCTGCGCTGCCGCTACTGCATGCCGGAAGACGGCGTGCATTTCATCGAACATGCCGAGATTCTGCGCTATGAAGAGATCGAGCGGCTGGTCCGCGTTGCGGCGCACATCGGCATCGTCAAAATTCGGCTGACTGGCGGCGAACCGCTGCTGAGAAAAGATGTCGTTGCCTTCATCGAACGCATTGTTCAAATTGTCGGCATTCGAACCGTCGCGTTGACCACAAACGGCGTCGTGCTGCCGGAACTCGCGCTGCCGCTGCGCCGCGCCGGGCTGAGTTATTTGAACGTCAGTCTCGATACGCTGAACCCGCGCAAATTCGAAGAAATCACGCGCGTTCCAGCCTTAGACACCGTGCTGCGTGGCATACGCGCCGCGCAGCACGCCGGGTTTTCGGTCATGAAAATCAACGTGGTCGCGATTCGCGGTGTCAACGACGACGAATTATTCGATTTTGCGGACTTTGCCCATGCCGAGGACGTGGAACTCCGTTTCATCGAGTATATGCCGTTTCATGGAAATGGTTGGAGCCCAAACGGGTTTCTATCTTCTGATGAATTGAAGGCGCGTCTGGCGGAACGTTTTGAACTCCGTCCTTGCAAAAACGCGCCTGCGGATGCCGCCAAAACGTTCGAGATTCCGGGGCGGCGCGGCAGAATCGGCTTTATTTCCGCCGTTTCGCACAGCTTTTGCGGCGATTGCAATCGGCTGCGCCTGACGGCGGATGGCTTTCTGCGTCCCTGTCTGCATGGCAGCGTAGAAGTTGACGTGAAACATCCGCTGCGGCGCGGCGCAAGCGACGACGAATTGATCGCTCTGTTTCAAGAAGCCGCCGAGCGCAAGCCTGCCGTACATCGCGATTTCCTGACGTCCGCGGAACCCGACAACGCCGATGGTCGGGCGATGGTGAAAATCGGTGGATAACAGACTCAAACTTCAACCAGCCAGCCGTCCGGCGCGGGATGGTCGCCGCGCTGCATGGCGGTCAGGACATCGTAAAGGCGTCTGGTAATCGGGCCAGCCTCCTTGCCGCCGGAAAATTCGTAGCGTGTTCCGTTGTAAAAGATGCTGCCAATCGGCGCGATAATCGAGGCCGTGCCGCATGCGCCCGCTTCCACGAAATCGGCGATTTCCGCAATCGGCACAGGCCGTTCTTCCACCTTCAACCCCAGCACGTTCCGCGCAATGTCCATGACCGATTTGCGCGTGATGCTCGGCAGAATCGAAGGGGAATCCGGCGTGACTATCGTGCCGTCTTTTGTGACGCCGAAAAAGTTTGCGCCGCCGAGTTCGTCAATCAACGTTCTCGTCTGCGGATCAAGGAACAGGTTATCGTCATAGCCCGCCTGTTTTGCCAGCACCCGCGTCAGCAAGCCGCCAGCGTAGTTGCCGCCGATTTTCAGATGCCCCGTGCCACGCGGCGCGGCGCGATCAACATCCGCCACGCAGATCGAAATCGGTTTCATGCCGCCTTTGAAATACGGCCCGACTGGCGAGCCATACACGCAAAACACGTATTCCTCTGCCGGTTTTGCGCCGAGGTTGTCGCCATGTCCGAATTCGAACGGGCGGAGATAAAAGCTCGCGCCTGTGCCATACGGCGGCACCCAGCGCAGATTGGCGCGGACATGCTGAAGGCAGGCGTCAATAAAGCGCTCTTCCGGCACGTCCGGCATCAAAATTCCGCGTGCGCTGGCGCTCATCCGTTTCGCGTTCTGATCCGGGCGAAACAGATAGATTTTGCCGTCGCGGGCAGTCTGCGCCTTCAAGCCTTCAAAGCATTCCTGCCCGTAATGCAGAGCGGTTGAGCCGATGCTGATGGTCACGGTATTCTCCGCCATCAGCCGCCCCTCGTCCCACGCCCCATTTTTCCAGAATGAAATATAATTGTAATCCGTGCGGGTGTAGCCGTATCCAAGATTGCCCCAGTCTAACGCGACGTTGTCGCTCATAATCAACTCCTTCTTTCAAAAAACCTCACAGGTTTTTGAAACCTGTGAGGTTTGGTTTATTTCTGGTTTCGCCGTAAGTCTCTATCCCGCTGGGGAGTATCTTTCAACAGGAATTAAAATCCTAAATCCTGGTTAATCAGAATGACCTTGATGCGGCCTTTTGGGAAGGATTTTTCCGTGATTGCCCATGAGTTGCAGATGCGATCCGGGCTGGAGCAATCTTCGCAGAAGCCCGTTGTGGCGCATGGCGTTTTCCGGTCAAGCCGGATGCAATTTGCCGGCGCAACATATTCTTTGATGCGTCCCATCGCGCCATCCAGGCTGGAAACAAGCTTATTTCTGCCGACAAACACCACGACATATTTTGGGCCGAACGTCAACGCTGCAATGCGGTTGCCGATGCCATCAAGATTGACAAGCTGACCGCTATCAACCAGCGCGTTGCAGCCGGTGAGATACATATCCACCGACAGCGATTGCCGCCGCCGTTCAAGCCGTTGATCGGGCGACATCTCCGGGTCATCGGGATTGATCACCGTTTTTGACGCATCTTTCAATAATTCCTCGTGAATGCCGGTGGCTCGCATCGTCAGCGTTCCGCCCCAGGAGAAGGTTTTCGCGCCAGTCGGCGTGACAATGTCATCAAAAAAGATACGCAGCGCATCGGTTGTGGTTTCGGCTAAAAACACCTCGAAATTGTTCCCTTCCAAACTTTTTTTGACATCGTTCAAACGAATTTTCCAATATTCATGAATCGGATTTTCCATAATACCCCTCCTGCTACGGTGACATGGTGATTCTCGAAACTCGTTAATTCGGCGATTCCCATATTCGCCAGACGCTTCGTTTTTGTCAAGACGAGACTTCGCTGCCTGAGCGTGTCGAAGGCAGCCTGTTGGTTTCAACACGCTCAACCAATGGCATTCAACTTACTGGCTGCGCCGCACCTGCTGCCAGCGATAATCGAACCAGCCTGACCAGATTGGCTCGTTGCGAAAATCGAGCGAACCGAACAGCACAACATCCGGGAACGCTCGCGGCGCGCTGGAATAGGGGTGAATATCATAGCCGAAAAATTGCAGCGGCGCATACGGCAGCATCCCCTGAATATCTCCGTCTGAAAATGGGAGCGTCAGCACACCGACTAATTGAGACGGAAACTGCGGATTCGGCATCGTGATGGCGCAGCCGATATGAGAGAAAGTTTTTCCATCAACAATAATGTCGCTGCCAGAAAATTTGATCGGCAGGGCGTCCTTCATGCGGGCGGCGATGCTGTTTTCTTCCGGCGTGCCGATCAGCAACAGATGATAATTCCGCTGATCGTCGTCGGTCACGTCCACGTCAGCTTTGCGCCGGAATGCGCCGATTTTCGCGCCAATCGGAATCTGTTGCGTCGGCGCCCATTTGGTCGCGAGAATCTCCGCAGCCTGCTGCAAAATCTCTTTGCGCTGTTGTGTGCCATGCACAATCAGCAGCGGGCGCGTGAAAATATCAGCTAACCCGCCGCCATCATGCGCGATGACACCGGGCGCCCGGTCGTCTTGCGTCAAGAGCCACGCGCCATCCTGGAACTTAAACCAGACGTCTCCGTTCTGCGGCTCGACGTTCAGCGTCGTCTTGTCAATCGTTACCTCAATCGCCGCGCTCTGTTGCAAGTGAGGCTGGTTCAAATTGAGCGTGAACACAGAGACATTTTCGGTTTGAACAGTCACATGCGTCGCGTCTGCCCGTTTCGCCTTAATCACTGAGGGCTGCGGCGGATTCGCGACTTCGATCAGCCGTACCCAGTATTGCTTGCCATAGCGCGGATAATTCGTTTTCAACACGACCTCTTCCGGGAACGGGTCGCGCGTGTATTGCCGGAAATAGTTCAGCAGCCGCGCTTCGAGTTCGTCCGGCGCTTGCAGAATCCAGTTGTTCCAGCCGGTATGATTGACGCCCGGCAATTCGTCATAACGGACAGTATAGCCCAATTCTTGCAGGTATTCTACCGCTTCGCGGTCATGTTGCACCGGCACGGTGGCGTCAGCGTTGCCATGCACGACGAGCGTGGCGACATTGCGCAGGTTGTCGAGAAACTCCGTGCCGCTCCACCCATCAAACGGCGCAATCGCGGCGAACTTTTCCGCCCAGTGCTGCCCCATGCGCCATGTGCCGAACCCGCCCATTGACCAACCGACAAGATAGACGCGATCCTGGTCAATCTGAAAACGCTCCTGCGTCATCGCCATCACGTCAAGCACGTCCTGCTCGCTGGCGCTGAGATAGCCCATATCGCCTCGTCCGAAGGGCGCAACCACGATCATATCCTCCGGCTGAAGTTTCGCCATTGCCAGCGTGCTTATGGAACTCAGGTCGTCGCCGGTGTACCAGTGCAGCGCCACGATCAGCCCATACGCCTTGTTGGAGTCGTAATTCTGCGGCACATACAGGCTGTACGGCTGGAACGAGTCGTCAATCTGCGAACGATACGCCCAGTGATGCACACCTTTGAAGGCGTCGGCGTTCCAGGTATTCGCATCCACAAGGGCGATCATACGCGACAGCGTCTCAATCGCCGCGCCGCGCCGCGCCGCTGATTTCAGGGATTCATGCACGTTACCTTCTAACACGTCGGCGTAAAAATTGATGGTGGCGCGGAGATCGTCGGCAAATTCAAGATCGCTTGTCTTTTCGAAAAGCTTGCGGGCGTCTTCAACCAGTTTCTTCGACGCTGCTGCCGGATCGCCGAAAAAGATGGTCTGTTCCGAAACGGCGTGAGCGAGCGCCTCTTTGCCCTTGACTTGCAGGATGGCTGTCCCGGCGAAATCAGCGGGAAGCGGCAAGGCGCTCAGTTTGCCGGTCTGACCGGCGGCGCGTGCCAGCACGTTGCCCTGCAAATCTTTGACCGTCATGTCAACTGGCTCAGCCACCGCAAACGCGGGCGAGGTCATCGGCGTGCAGAAAAACGTGTCCGGTTTCAATACCACTTGATCCAGCGGTCGCGCCGCTAAATTTCGAGCAGCCGTTTTTTCCCAATCCTGCTGTTCTTCTTCTAAAGAACGAAACCGCGCCGCAACGCCCCAATTGCCGCTAACTTGAGTGATTTTCAGCAGCAAGCGATTGACGCCGGGCTGAAGCGTGACAATTAACGCCTCGTCATCAGCGTTGACGACGCGGGCGGCGTGATGCGACAGCAGCAGTTCGCCGTTGAGCCAGACGCGGATGCCGTCATCTGAGCCGAGTTTGAGCGCGGCCTGCTGCTCGCTTGAAGATTCAAATTCAAGATAGGCATACGCTACGCAATTTTCCTGACGACCGAACGCGGCGAGCAGATCAATCGGCATCGCTTGCGACGCCTTTGTCCAGGTTTTCCCGGCGGTTTGCTGGCCTTCCTGCGGACGCGCCGCCGTTTCTCCGCCGATGTCGGTCAAATAATCGGTCTGAAACGCCGCCACATCGCCCCATGAATCGGCGTCGGCGGTCGCGAATGTCCCTAACAGCAGCCAGTCAGCGTTTGCAATGTCCGGCAGCGTTGATTCTGCGGCGGCATGATTAACTATAAAAAGCGTGAGTATTCCTAATAGCGAGATTACGGAAAGATGATTCAGTTTCATAAGGTTTCTCCTGATTTTTGCGGTAACACATAGGATTGATAAGCATAGAATCTAAGCAAAACGTTCAAAACTTATTTTTTCGTATTTGTTCTTTGTTGGTCTGACTTATTCTCAACGATAACCTTTAAGGTATTTGATTCCACATGACCAGACCACCCTTTCTGTAAATACCATTCTGGCGCATTGCCCGCGTATAAAACAAGAGATGCACTCACTTCATATACTCCTGGAGTATCTTGTAATTGTCTGAGCACACATCCTCTATCTTTATCATATTGTTTTGCATTCGCAAGATTGATATGCACTGCCAATGTTTCTCTTGGAAGAAGCGTAAACAGGTCTTTTTCTGAGAGATAAAAAAATTTATCCAATTCTTCTTCTGTCAATTTTCCTTGTTCACGTAACATTAATAGTTCTTGGCGAGAGTCGATATACTGAAAACTTCCTTCATACTTCTCTTCTTTGGGATGCCGGAGCAGGATATTAATATGCCAGCCCCACCACCACCCATATTTTTCAAGAAATCCTTCTTGTAAACGAGGAAGGAGCAGTGGCTCGGTTCCTTCATTTTTAGCGGTGAGTTGAACTATGGTTTGTTGTTCCGAATGATTGGCATTGTCTGAAACGACTTCAAGATGAAGAGATAATGGATTGGCTTCACTGTCAGGTTCTTCGGCGGAGGAAATAATTGACATTGCTAATAAAACAAACCATCCGCTCAACAGTATTGCGGTAATAACCTTCCTGTTCATAAAGATTCTCCTGATTTTTTTATTTAGCCGGTTTTGTATGCGGACAATTTTCATTTTTGCAGTTAATTTTTTATATCGCAGGATTTGTCAAGCGGGAAGGTTCTCATTTCATGCCTCTTTTTGCCTGTAGTGACGATACAGAATGTTATTAGCTGTCAGACACCTTAAAGGTGTCTGACAGCTTTTTCTGGCACAACATACGCCTATTGCTTGGAAACGATGTCGAGTTTCGCCTGCAATTGACCGAT
>CAZMEO010000071.1:0-13337 GCA_964565315.1 uncultured Candidatus Moduliflexus sp.
TCGGTCGGATGCGTCGCCATAATCAGGCGGATGATGTAGTTTTTCACATGCGCCGCAATCGGCACTTCCCGCACGAGCGAGCGCATCTGCAAAATCGCATCGGCCTGAAGCACTTCTTGAGGCTCGTCGTGCTGGCCTTCTGTCGTTTTTTCGATGATGTGCAGCAACTCTTCATGCGTCGGGAAGGCGACGCGCAATTTGAAGAAAAAGCGGTCAATCTGCGCTTCCGGCAGCGGGTACGTCCCTTCCATTTCAATTGGGTTCTGCGTCGCTAACACCATAAACGGCGGCGTCATCGGATATTCCTGACCGAAGATGGTGACTTTTTGCTCCTGCATCGCTTCTAATAAGGCGGATTGCGTTTTCGGGCTGGCGCGGTTGATTTCGTCTGCTAAAATCAGTTGGCCGAAAATCGGCCCTTTGAAAAACTCGAAAAAACGATTGCCGCGCTCGTCCTCTTTCACCATGTTCGTGCCGAGAATGTCGGCGGGCATCAAGTCCGGCGTGAACTGGATGCGGGAATATTTGAGATGCAAAATCTGGCTCAACGACTTGACCAATAACGTTTTCCCAAGTCCAGGCACGCCTTCAATCAGGGCGTGTCCGCCGCAGAGCAGCGTAATAAAAAGCTGCCGCACTGTTGTTTCCTGTCCTACAATCGTTTTCGAAAGTTCCGCGCGGACGCGGTCGAATTGCTGCTTGACCATCTCAATCTGCTGCTCCGGTGTTGCCATGTGTCGCTCCTTGTTAAGAAAACCACAGATGACACAGATTTTAAAATAAATTAACGCAAGAAGCGCAAAAGACGCAATGGCCGCAAACGTCTCTCACGGCGCTTCAGGCGTTTGCGACTCTTGCGGCTGTTGTGTCTTTTGCGTTAAATAAGAAATCTGTGTCATCCGTGAAATCTGTGATTCTTATTGCTTTTGCTCCGATGTGACGCCAATTGCGAGAAAATAATTTTTGATGTATTCGCGATAATTCAGCGGCAGTTTCTCCTGCTGCAAGACGCTTTCAAGCTCCTGCTGATACGGGCGGATCACCGCTTCTGTCGGCGCGTTGGCGTTGCCGATGCGCGTGACGGAACGGATATGCGCGGAGTAGTCATTTTTTATGGTTGGGCTGGTTTTATCTGTCACCACCTGCCCTTTCGACGTTTCGATGGGTGATGGCTCATACTGCTGCTGATCGCCCGGATTCAGCCCGGCGGTTGCCGAACCATCGCGCTCCCCTTCCTGTCCGTGATCGCCGGATTGCTGGCCTGTCGGCATCCTTGTTCCAGAAGACAGTTCGCCCTGCTTTGCGGCATGCTTATCGCCGTCTCCCTCTCCGGTTTGGGAAGTCGCGGCAGCGCGCTGCTTGTCTGTGCCATCCGCTGTGTCCGATGAAACGGCGTTCTCTGAATTTTCTCCGCGCTGTCCGGCAGATCGTGTCGGATCGCCGCTATTTTCGCCCGACTCGCTGCCCTGTTCGAACTGATCGGCCATTTGGGACAACGCCTCGCGGAAATGATCCAATTCTTCCTGCCCCACTGCGATAATATTGGAACTGTCCTGCGAAGCGCCTTTTTGCTGCATTCGTCCGAGCAGTTCTTGCATACTTTGCAATTGCGCCTGAGACATCGCGGAAGGGAGTTGCTTGATCGGCAGATTATCGAGCGTTTGGCTGCCTTCTGAGGCGTTCGAAGCGTCAAGCAATTGTTCTTGCTGGCTTTGCATGTCTTGCAGCAAGTCTTGAATCGCGGACGCGAATTCCTGTTTCGGCATCTCGCGTTTTTCCAGCGCTTGCGCGAACTCGTTCATTTTCTGGAATAATTCGCGCTGTTCCTGCTGGCGGCGCTGCTCGCGTCGTTTCTCGGCGGAAGTCGTCAGTTTTTCCGGTTGAATCGCTTCCGGCTGCGCCGCCTGGCGTTCGTTCGTTTTGGGCGCAATCGCAGGAAAGATTTTTCCGTCAGCCACCAGCAGGCTGAGATGAATCAAAAGTAATCCGCCGCCCCAGAGCGCCAATTTCACCAATGGAAATGGCAGAAGCGTCGCAAAATGAAGCTGACCGAGGCGCTGCCCGGCGCGTTCGATGAGCAGCGGCGCGAACAGCGGCGATTTGCCGGAACGCTGATATTCGTAAGCAGTGCTGAGTTCATCGCGCAAATGTAAGCGCGTGTCAAATTCGATGAGCTGTTCTGCCAGCGGTTTTCGCAAAAAGAGGATGACAAAAAGCGCGATTCCAGCGGATACGCCCGCTAACGCGCTGTAAAATGCCGCATGGTTCGGCAAAACATCAAGCCAGCCGAGACGTTCGCCGATCCTACCGAGCGTATAGAGCGAACCTGCGCTTAGACAGGCCAAGGAGAAAAATTGCGCGGCAGCCAGCCAGAATATTCGGCGTCGTAACGCGCTGATGCGTTCAGTAAAAAGAGTTGCCATGATATTTTTTAACGCAAATGACGCAAGAGGCGCAAACGCCGCAACCGTCAACACGCCATAACGTTTGCGCCTTTCGCGTCTCTTGCGCCGCTTGCGTTAGAATCTCTGTTCGTTACGGCTCTCTGACCAATCTGACGCCGCGCGCGAAATTGCGGTTGTCGCGCCAATCCCAGTGGCGATCCGCGCAGCGCAGAAACCAGGGAAGATTATTCAACGCGCCCCCCCGCGCTACGCGGCGCGAGGCGTCTGCGCCTGCAATTCGGGCGCTGCCGTCTGTCGGATGATCAATATACGTTTCATTCCAGGCGTCGGCGCACCACTCCCAGACATTGCCGTGCATGTCGTACAGTCCCCAGGCGTTCGGCGCTCGCTTGCCGACAGGATGCGTCTGCCCGTCGGCATTTTCTAAAAACCACGCATATTCTTTGAGCCGGTTGGCGTCGCTGCCGAAATAGTAAGCGGTCTGCGAACCGGCGCGGCAGGCGTATTCCCATTCCGCCTCGGTCGGCAGCCGAAACACCCACCCCTTGCCCCTCCCTGGAGGGGAATCTTTCTGATTATCCCCTCCTGAGAGGGAATTTTCCTGATTATCCCCTCCGGGGAGGGGGAAGGGGTGGGTGGCATTCAATTTTTTCAAAAATTCCTGCGCATCGTCCCAGGAGATATTTTCGACCGGATACGCCGAGCGTTTGTCGCTTGTGATTTCGGCAAAAAACGACGGGTTTTCTCCCATCACTTGCCGCCATTGCGTCTGCGTCACTTCATACTGTCCCATCCAGAAACCGTTGAGGCAGACTTCATGAATCGGGCTTTCGTCAATATCGCGCCCCGGCTCGTCGGGCGGACTTCCCATCTGAAAGCAGCCGCCGGGAATCCAGACAAACGGGAGGCCGAATGCCGGATCGATCCAGACGGTTGACGGCAACGGGGGCGGCGTGGGGGTTGGCTGCAATTTTTTCGGCGTCGGCGCTGGCAGAGTCGGAGTCGGCTGCGGACGCTTTAAGCGTCGAATTTCCTGCTGCACTTGCGCAATGTCGTTCGCGATCTGCTGATCCCGAAATTGCTTGCGGGCATAGGTCGCAAGCGTTAAATAGCGTTCGTAAAACGTCTCCGCTCGTTCTGGATTCTGCGCGGCAGCTTCGTCCGCTTTTTGCCGATATTGCGCCATCATCTCAAAAATTCGGGCTTTGGCCTCAGCATTGGCCGGGTCGCGTTTCAAGACCTTTTGATACAGCGCGAACGCATTTTGATTTTCCGGCGTCAGAAACCAGGTGTTTTCGAAATACTCGTTTGCCTGCGTGAGCCATGCGTCAATCTCTGAACGTGTCGGCGTCGGCGTGATCGCAGGGGGCGCTTCCGGTTCAGGAGTCGGCGCAGGCGCATCGAGCGGCGCGACTGACGGCGCGGCCTGCCAATAGCGGATTTTCTCCTGCGCGAATTGGCGGAGTTCGTCATCCTGAACGGTGTAGGGGTTATTTTCGGCAAAGACGGACAGAAAACGCTTCCATGCCGCGATTTTCAGCGCGGAGGAGATGTCTTGCTGCTCATACGCCTGCACTTTAGCGCGGGCGGCGTCCATTTCCTGAAGGGTCTTTTCCCACTCAAGCCGCGCGAGTTTTTCCTGCTCCGCCGCCTGTTCAAGGTCTTCCAGCGAAAACGACGCGGAGGACGCCGGTTCGCTCGCAGGCGCGGCTGTCGGCGTCGGCGCTATCGTCGGGAGCGCGGTCGGAATCAGCGTCGGCGTTGGCGTGGGAGTCGGCGGCGCGGTCAGCGTGAAGCGGACTTCTTCGCGCTGCTCTTCGCCGGCCTTATTGGTCACGGTGACTGCAATCACAATGGAGGTTGGAGAGGCGTCGATCTGTTCCGGCAGGAGATATTGCACGGCAGGGCCTTGCCCATGAAGCCGCCCCGGCCCGCTCAGTTCCCAGCGATACGTCAGGTTTTTTTCCGGCGATTTGACGCTGACGATGATCGGGCTGTCGCCTAATGTTAAGGCGCTGACGTTCGGATTCACGACGACTTTCAGCGTCGCTGCCTCTGCGTTTTCACGCAGAAAGAGCAGCGCGATGAGGCTGAACAGCATGAACCACGCAGCGATGTCGTGCTTGCGAGCGCCGATCCTCATACGAATTTCCAGAAAAGCGGCTTGAATTGTTGAACGTCTGCCGGAGACGCTTCCCGCCACGTAAGGCGGGGCTACCGCACCATAATATTGATCGGTTCTTCGTAGGTGTCTCCGGTGGCGGCGTCTTCGACGGCGATAATCACGTAATCCACGCCAGATTTGCTCGCGGTGTATCTGTTTGTCAAGGCAGAAGTGTCTTGAATCTCTCCATTCAACGCACTCCAATGCCCAATGATATGCTGCTGCGCAGAATTCTCCACGTTGACAGAGATTGTCAGGCTGTCGCCGACATCAACCGTGTAGATGTCATCAACCGCTGACAGTGGATTTCCTGCCGAATCCGTCACCAGGATTTCTTGAATTTTGAAAACCGGAGCAGGCGTCGGCTGCGGGGTAGGCGTGGGGACGATTTCCGGCGTCGGCTGCGCCGCAAGTTCTGGCGCGTCAGCTTGGAGAGATACGGCAAGAAACCGCTCGATTTCCCGTGCCACAAGCTGATGACCGGCCTCGCTGTATTGCTGACCGTCCGGCGCATACAACCCGCCGTCGCTGCCGCGCTCCTGAAATGCGGGCAGCAGATCAAGGCAGGCGATGCCGCGATCATCGCAATATTCCAACAACAAGCGCTGCGGCTGCTGAATATCGAATTCGTTCAGCGTGATCGGCTGCGTTTCGTTCGTCTCGCGGATGAGGCGCGGCTCAACCTGAAACTGATCGGGATGAATGACCATGACGTAGCGGGCGTTGTAATTTTCAGCGACACGCGCAAGCTGATCAAGCAACTGCCCGGTCGTTTTCCAGATTTCCGGATGGGTCAGCGGCAGGTCTTTGCGGCAGATTTCCAGGCGCTGCCGGACGTTCCAGCGCAATTCATACGAGAGGCGGGCGTCGTCGGCGCTGACAAGTGATGAAAACAGCAACAGGTATTCCATCCACTGCCGCGAGAGAAAATTATGCGGCGTCCAGGAAAGCGCGGTGCGTTTTTTTTCGAGCGGAATCCCTTGAAACAGGAGCAAGTCAACAGTGGGATCGCCCCAGAGGTCGCGCCCGACAAACAGGCTGTGCAGCACGATGTTCGGCTGATATTGCGTGCCGAAGCGCGTGAACACTTCGGCGCTCTGGGCTAACAAAAACCCATCCATCGAGAAATTCAGCAGTTCCGTGTTCGGCATCTGGCGCTGCAAATCGGCCTCAATGAGGCGATGATAATTTTTTTCGCCGCCGCTTTTGCCGAATGCGCCGCCTAATCCGATGATGCGGAGCGCGTCGGACGTTTTGGCAATCGCGGCGGGGCGCGGCCATTGGCTGGCGATGCGCTCTAAAAATTCCCGACTGGTCTGCGGCACAAGATATTCGGCGCAGCTAAACCGGAACACGAGTTCGAAAAGTGCCAGCGCCAAACCGATCACGCCGAGCGAGATGGTCGCATAACGCAGTACGCTGGCCGGGTGACGCGCAGAGAGCAGAAAGGTGAAGAGCGCGAACACGCCGACGTTCACGTAGCTGAGCAGAAAAAAGTGTCGGGAAATGACGGGAAACAGGTCTTGCAGAAACAGCGTGAAAAAGTCGAGCAGCGCGAGCGCGGACAGAATGAACGCTCCCGGCAGCAGCAGGCGTTGCTGCTGAAGCCGCCCGTAGAGGCGCAGATAGCGGCGCGGATCGCAGGCCGTCCACCAGGCCGCGCCCGCCCAGATCATGACGAGCGCAAACAGCAGGCTGATCTGCTGATTATACAGCGACGGCGCTCTCTGCGCGGTTCTCTGCCCAAGAATCGCGAAGCCGATCAGAGTGATGCAAAGCGGCGTCAGCCATCGGCTGATGGTGATAAGGCGGCGCGTCCCCTCGTTCACGTTGATTGAAACTCCTTTTTATGAGAATAGTATAGATATTTCTAACGTTTGTTTATTGTAAAAAATAATTTGATTTTGTCAATAAAAAAACGTTAATCATAGCGTCATTGTTTTGCTGAGGTGATCGAATTTTTCGAAAATATTTTTCATTCGTTCTTGACAAGTCGAAAATAATTTCTATATTAGAGAGCAGATGTTCTTTAATATATGAAGAAAAGAGAGTAACGAATGAAGTTTCCGCCCTGACTGGGTTTGTAGAAAACATCAACAGAGAGAGTATATGAAAGAAGCGCTATTTAACGGAGCGTCGCGAGCCAATCGCTTCGTATTCAAACAACTGCTTACCGGCCTGGAAAATTCTCTCCGGTATCGTTTCAATGATCCGCGCAAACTCGTCGAAGCGTCTGGCGTTCAGGCTGGTCAAGCCGTTCTCGAAGTCGGATGCGGTTCTGGCTTTTTTACTCCGGCATTGTCGGAGAGCGTCGGAACGCAAGGATTCGTGGAGTCGGTCGATCTGCATCCGATGGCCGTCGAAACGACGACTCAAAAAATGCGAGCGCTCAATAAACGCAATGTGCGCGTAAGTAAGGTTGACGCCCATAACACCGACTTTTCCGACAATTCGTTCGACGTGATTATCGTTTATGGCGTCATTCCTGCGCCAGTGATTTCGGAAATGCGCCTGGCGAGGGAGATGTCCCGCCTGCTGAAACCGGGCGGCACGCTGGCAGTCTGGACGCTGGCGCCGTTCTGGTCGCCGAAAAGGCTCACAAAAGCAGCGCCGTTCGCATTTGCTGGCAAATGGCACGGAGTCTATCGCCTGCAAAAAGCGATGGCTGCGCCGATGGGGGCAAAGGAATAAGGATTATGCAGGTTTTGAAGCCGGAAATCAGGGAAAAGATTCTGACAGCCGCAGAACGAGTCTTCTACGAAGACGGATTTTCCAACGCTTCGACACGCCGCATTGCCGAGGAAGTCGGCATCAGCGTCAGCAATTTGTATAAGTATTTCGAGAATAAGGAAGCGATTTTTTCGGCAATCATCGATCCGTTTTATCATCGAACCAAAACCAATCTTGAGGCTCTTTTCGGCGAACAGCACGAAGAAATGGATGCTCGCATCATTGATATCGCCTCTCAGCAGATTATCAGCGCGATGATGACGAATCGGCGAAAATTCGTGCTTCTCATGGGGCAGAGCGACGGTACGTGGTATGCAAGTTTCAAAGACGAGATTATCGAGATGCTTGCGAAACATTTGGCGGAAAGCGTGAATCGGGCTATTTTGAAAGATCAATTCATTCTGTGGGTCTTTGCCAGGAATTTTTTCGCCGGACTTCTAAAAATTGCCGAAAATTCTACCGGCGACATCACGTTCGTCACAGAAAACGTCAATGCGCTCGTGCGCTATCACATGGCAGGAATTGCTCAATTTTATTAATTTTTTTTGCAAATATAAAGAACAAATGTTCTTTATTGAAGGAGATTTGAATATGAATATTACCATTCTTGCATTCAGTCCGTCAGGAAATACCACTGCAATCGCCAATCGTTTGAAGCTGAACCTCGAACAGAAGGGCGAAACCGTGCAACTGCTGAATATGACGGGACATCCAGCCCTCTTCAGCGACCGCGATTATTCCCGATTCTTGCGGGAAGCAATTGCTCCGCATGACGTGCTGTGCGTCGGCGGGCCGGTGTATGCCTATCATTTGCAGTATCATCTGCTCGATCTGCTGAAGGCGCTGCCGAAGCCGGGAAACGGCTGGGGGCGTTATGCCGTTCCGTTTGTCACCTACGGCGGGCTTTGTTCGGGCATTGCGCTTGAGGAAGCAGGCGGCGTGTTGAGCGAATCCGGGCGTACTGTGCTGGCAGGCATGAAAATCGCGGCTTCCCACAACATGACGCGAGCATTTATGGAACACCCGATTAATGGCGATTTGCCCGGAGACGAAGTTGTCCCGATTATCGAAGAATTGTGTGCAAGAATTCTGACCGCGCGTTCTGACAAGATGTGTTCCGACCAAACTGACCAGTTAAAATATCAGCCTCGCGAAGTGGCACATGCCGCAAATACGATGTTTATCGAAAAAGAATGGCATGCCACGCGCTATCCGAAAGTGCGGCTTCATTCAGACGCCTGCATCGGGTGCGGCCAGTGTGCGGCGGTCTGCCCGGTGATGCATCTCCGGTGCGATGCGTCTGGGAAAGCGGCTCAATATGAAGCGTCGCCATGTATTCACTGCTTCAATTGCGTTGTGACATGCCCGGCGAAAGCCATTTCATTGCAAGGCGACCCTGAAAAGGCGAAAATGTTCATGGCGAATATGATGAAACATGGCAACGAAACGCCTGGTTCAGCTATGTATCCTGCGCTGAACATGTAAGGCGTTATGTCGCTCGCCCCTAATGTAAAACGGCAGAAAAAAACCCCGGCTCTCCTGACATGCTTACGAGAGTCGGGGTGTTTTCTGCCGTCCTGCCAACGCTAAAAATGATACACTGGAATCGGCACGCCCTGACACAGATATTTTTGAAACAGGTATGTTTTAATTTCTTCTAAATTGGCGAGCGCTTCTTCCACCGTGTCGCCATCGCCTAAAAACGCATATTTTCCTAACATCGGGATGCTGGCTGAAATGCCGCCGCCCTCATTGGGGTCGATCTTCACAATTTCGACCGGGTACGGAATATTCAGATAAAAATCCAGAGTCTTCTCCATCAGCATGATCCCCGCCGCCTTGCACGATCACAATCACGCATTCGACGGCATCGAGGACACGTTTTAAATGAAATCCTTTGATTTTTCGCCCATTATGCACCGGCAGGCAAAACTCGCCGTTCAGCCCGTAGTGCGGCAGACCAATCAATTGTTCATGGCTGATAATCGTGTGAGAACCGCGCTTGAGTTCGATATCGAAGCCATACCGACGTAAAACGCAGAACACCTCCTCTTTTTCAACGGTTGTCGGCTTTGTTTTCCATCTCGCAATGATTTTATCCGTTCGACTCATACAATCACACCACGCCGCTGCGTGGTCATTCTCATCATTGATTCATTCGGACGCTCCATTTTTACCGAAGTTTACGTAGCTGACGTTACGCAGCGTCGCCGCAAATTCCCCTCCTGGGAGGGGAGTTTGCAGCCATTCGCATCACATCTGCTGCGTAACATCAGTTCAGTATGTATTTACATCATAGAAACGAAACGGGAAATTGTCAAGAGATAAACAGCAAGATGTCCTTCTCATTCCACGCAGAGCGCGGAACGAGAACTTGACAAGCGTGCAGTCAGCGGGCAAGAATCCTGGCGATGCTTGCTGATTACGCCACCAGCACCATCACGGCTTTCTGCGCGTGCATCCGGTTTTCAGCCTGATCATAGATGACGGAACGCGGATGTTTCGCGACGTCGTAGGTCACTTCTTCGCCGTAATGCGCCGGGAGGCAGTGCATGAAAATCGCGTCGGATTTGGCCTGATTAAATAAATCGAGATTCACCTGATATTTCTGGAAATCCGCGATGCGCTCTTCGCGTTCACGCTCCTGCCCCATGCTGGTCCACACGTCGGTATAAACGACATCGGCATCGCGCACCGCGTCCTGCGGATCATGGGTCAAGCAGAATTTTGAGCCCGTCACAGCGGCGTCTGCGACCGCGACATCGAACACCGACTTTTCGACTTCATATTCTTCCGGCGAAGCGACAGTGACGTGCATCCCCACTTTTGCCGCGCAGAGGAGCAAGGAATTCGCGACATTATTGCCATCGCCGATATACGCAAGTTTCAAGCCGCTGAGACGTTGTTTTTTTTCATAAATCGTCAAAAAATCGCCTAACGCCTGGCAGGGATGCGCGGCGTCCGAGAGGCCGTTAATCACGGGAACGGTCGCATATTTCGCTAAATCTTCAACAATATTGTGTCCGAAGACCCGCGCCATGATCAGATCGCAATAGCGCGAGGTGACGATGGCAATATCCTCGGTGGTTTCGCGTTTGCCGAGCGCAATGTCTTCCGGGCCGAGGTAGATGGCATGGCCGCCTAACTGCGTCATGCCGGTTTCGAACGAGAGGCGCGTCCGCAATGACGGTTTTTGGAAAATCATCGTCAGGGTTTTCCCCTGCAAGAGCGGATGCGGCGCGCCGATCTTCTGCTGTAATTTCAGATGTTCTGCGGTTTTTACAATTTGCAGCACTTCTTCGCTGCTCAATTCATGCAATGTTAAAATACTTTTCCCTTTCATGCTGATCATGATTGTGTTGTCTCCGTCCCCATGTATCGCGTGAGAATGAGTGGATGCGTGTGAATGCGTGTTCGTGTTCCATCAGAATTCGCAAGAAACATGCGTTTGTACACATCCTGACTTCCCAGTCAATCAGGGCGTTTTCAGGATAATTTTTCTAATGCGCAACATTTCCCGTCATTTTTTTGTTGCATGAAGACGCTTATCATGCAAGAATCTGTTTTGCGTCAAATAAAATTTTCAGCAGAACAAACTTTTTAGATGACGCGGCGTCTATTTAACAAGCATCGGAACAGTGCAGGCAGATGCCGCATTGCGATGCGTTCTACACTGTTATATCGTTCACAAATCCGTCTCTGACGCCTCGCGTGAGAAGATGGAGGGATTTAACCTGGAGGGTTACTTATGAAAATGATTCGTCTTGTCTTATTGACATCGTTAACCGTGTTGATGTTTGTTCTGGCGCTGAATGGGTGTTATTCCGGCGACAATCCGTATAATCCTGGAAACCCGACCCCAACCCCGACGCCTGGCGGAAGCACGACGCCGACTCCAACGCCGACGCAGCCGCCGTCTGCGCTTTCTGTTAGCGCCGTGACGGATAAAATCGCGTATAATGTCGGCGATGAAATGGTCATCAGCGTAACAGTTGATCAGGCATCTTACCTGCACATTTTCGACATTACGCCGGACGGTCAGGTGACGCGCATTTTCCCGAATGCGTATGCCATCAATAATTACGTGCAAGCTGGACAGGCTTATATTATCCCGTCCACAAACGACCGCGGCAAATATACGTTGAGAATTACCGAACCGCGAGGCACGGAACGCCTGCGCGTCGTCGCGATGTTGGATAATGGGAATCTCGTGCCGGAACGCGATTTCAGCGGTGGCGCATTTGCGAAATACAATGGCACCGCCGCGCAGTTGGATCAGGCGATTGATCAGCAATTGTCCAAGCTCCCAGCCGGTTCTTACGGCAGTGTCAATATCACGTTCCAGGTCAACTAACCGCGCTTGTTCGTAGAGACGCAATCCGTTGCGTCTCTACGCTCCGATTTTTTCATTGACAAAAACCCCCCTTCTCAATAGCGTTCTCGCCTATTCTCAGTCATTTCTTGATGTTCTATTCTTTATATCGCGACCGGAGAAAACTTCATGAAACCACCATCATTCAGTGAATTTGCAGAACTCGCCACGCGCGGCAATGTGATTCCGATTGCCGAATCCATGCTCGCCGATTTGTTGACGCCGGTTTCCGCCTTTTTGAAATTTTGCGGCGACGACGAACAGGGCTTTTTATTAGAATCAGTGGAAGGCGGCGAGAACGTCGCCCGTTATTCCTTTTTAGGCCGCCGACCGTCGGAATGGATCCGATATGACGGACAGGCCGTCATCGTCACATCATCGCAAAAAACGGAAACGGTGAACACCGATATTTTCAGCTATTTGCAAAGCCGCGTCCAGCAGTTTCGCTTTGTAAAAAATCCTGATCTCCCGTATTTCTCAGGCGGAATCGTCGGCTATTTCGGCTACGATACTGTGCGCCTGCTGGAAAAACTCCCGGAAAAGAACGCGCCGCGTTCAGACGTGCCCTGGGCAAGTTTCGGCATTTATGACACAGTCCTGGCATTCGACCATGTCCAACAGCGGATTTTGATTATTGCCAACATCTTTTTGGATGAAAATTCCGATCTGCGCGAAGCCTATGACGCCGCGCTGCAACGCATTGCCGAGGTGAAACAGGTCTTGCGGACGCCGTTGAACTACGTTGAAACCGCCGCGCCGCAGCCCGCCACTCGCGCCGTCGCCTCGAACATGACCCGCGAAGCGTATTGTCAGGCGGTTGAGCAAGCGAAAGAATACATCCGCGCCGGAGATATTTTTCAAGTTGTGTTATCGCAGCGTTTTTCGCGGACAATCACCGTACCGCCGTTCAACGTCTATCGCGCCTTGCGGATGCTGAATCCGTCGCCGTATCTCTTTTTCCTGCGGCACGGCACGCAGACGATTATCGGCTCAAGCCCGGAATTGCTGGTCAACGTCTGGGGCGGCGAAGTCGTGATTCGTCCGATTGCCGGAACGCGGCCACGCGGCAAAACGCCGAAAGAAGACCGCGAATTGGAAATGGATTTGATCAGCGATGAAAAAGAGTTGGCGGAACATGTCATGCTGGTGGATTTGGCGCGCAACGATGTCGGGCGCGTCTCGAATTACGGCGAAGTCCGCCTGACCGAGCAGATGATTGTTGAGCGGTACAGTCATGTCATGCACATTGTCTCCGAAGTGCGCGGCAAACTCCGCTCCAATATGGATTCGGTGGACGCCTTCAAAGCCTGTTTTCCAGCAGGCACGCTCTCCGGCGCTCCGAAAGTGCGAGCGATGGAGATTATCGAAGAATTAGAGCCGGAACGGCGCGGCATTTATGGCGGCGGCTTGGGCTTTATTGATTTTTCCGGAAATTTGGAAACCTGCATTTTGATTCGCACCGTTGAAATCCGCGACGGCGTCGCCTATTTTCAGGCGGGCGCGGGGATTGTCGCCGATTCCGTGCCGGAACGCGAATTCGAAGAAAGCATTCATAAATCGAACGCGATCCGCGCCGCCATTACGCTGGCAGAAAACGGATTAGGACAATAAAAAGCAATGAACCACGAAATACACAAAATACACGAAAATTTTCACGTTCATCTTG